>JAEYNZ010000002.1 GCA_023412195.1 Bacteroidota bacterium | reverse complement strand
TTTTCATATCCTAATTTAAAAAATTATCTGCTTGATAATTAATAAATTAAGGCTAAGATATCAACATTTAATTGTTGATTATCAACAAATTAAAGAGGCTGCCCTTTTGAGACAGCCTCTTTTTTTTGCTTAAAAATGTGCAATATCATCTTCCTGCCCATGATTAAAGATAATTAAAAAGGAGTGTTACTTTTGTAATCACTTAATATAATAAGTTACAAATTGAATAATATGACAGCGAACGACCAGAAACAGAAACTTCTTGACCAGCGTTACCTTAAAATGGCCATAATCTGGGCACAGAATTCATATTGTAAACGCAGAAAAGTTGGCGCGCTGCTTGTAAAGGATAAGATGATCATCTCAGACGGGTATAATGGAACACCTGCTGGTTTTGAAAACATTTGTGAGGATGAAAACAATCTGACCAAACCATACGTTTTACATGCTGAGGCCAATGCCATTACAAAAGTAGCAAAATCAGGTAACAGCAGTTTAGGTGCCACCCTATATGTCACCTCATCACCGTGTCTGGAGTGTGCAAAACTCATAATCCAGGCGGGTATAAAGAGAGTTATTTTTACTGAAAATTACAGGCTGGAGGATGGCATTAACCTGCTGAAGAGAGCAAATATTGAGGTAAAACATGTTGAATTGGATGAAATGCAGAGTCAATGAATAGAAAAACAATTATTATAATACCCTTACTGGTAGCCATCTCAATTGCCGCCGGTATTTTGATCGGAAACCTGCTCAGGCAGAACAGCACCACTTTATACAGTCCGTTGCCTGTCAGTTATGGGAAACCCAGTAAACTGACAACAATTCTTCAGCTTATTGAGCACGGTTATGTCGATAGTGTGAATTCAGGAGATATTATTGAAAAAACCATTCCTGATATACTGAAAAATCTCGATCCGCATACTGCATATATCCCTGCAAGAAATATGCAGGAGGTGCAGGAAGAAATGAGCGGCAACTTTTCAGGTATCGGGGTCCAGTTTTCCATACAGGAAGATACTGTGCGTGTCATTGAAGTGATCCCCAATGGTCCATCCAGCCAGGTAGGCATATTGCCGGGCGACCGGATCGTTACTGTTGATGATTCACTGATTGCAGGAGTGGATGTGCAGAATGCAACCGTTTTAAAATTGCTCAGGGGCGAAAGAAATTCGAAAGTAGAAGTAGGCGTTATCAGGAAAGGCCACAACAAGGAAATAGATTTTGAAATCACACGTGACGATATTCCCCTTATAAGTGTGGATGTTTCCTACATGATGGACAACGAAACAGGATACCTTAAGGTTACCCGCTTTTCTGAAAAAACTTACTCCGAATTCATGCAGGGAATGGAAAAAATCAGCAGAATGGGTGCTAAAAAGGTCATGGTCGACCTGCGCCAGAACCCGGGAGGCTCCCTCTCCAGTGTTTTGCAGATCGTGGATGAGTTTCTTGAAAAAGGAGAACTTATTTTATATACTGAAGGAAAAAATCAGCCCCGTAAAACCTATAAAGCATCGGGCAAAAACCGGTGGAAGGATATAGAAGTATATGTCCTGATCGATGAATTTTCAGCTTCTGCCAGCGAAATATTTGCCGGCGCCCTTCAGGATAATGACCGGGGTATTGTCATAGGCAGGCGTTCCTTTGGCAAGGGCCTCGTACAGGAACAGATTCCGCTGGCTGATGGCTCTGCCTTGCGCCTGACTGTTGCCCGGTTCTACACACCCAGCGGCAGAAGCATACAGAAACCTTACAACAATGGGAATGATAAATATTTTCATGATCTGTATGAACGTTTCAGCCACCAGGAACAATTAAATGCCGACAGCATCCAGTTTAATGATTCACTTAAATACACTACAAAAGGTGGAAGGACAGTTTACGGAGGCGGAGGAATTATGCCCGATATATTTGTCCCTCTTGACACATCCGGAAGCTCTCCATACTTTGACAAGATTTACAGGAGAGGATTGATATATACATTTGCGTACAACTTTGCTGACAATAACAGGCAGGAACTTTCAGAACTTAATTCAGCCGAAAAAATTGATGCATACCTCAACCAGAGAAATGTACTGAATGAATTTATAAGTTATGCAAGCGGAAAAGATGTTCCTCGCGATGCAGAAGGGATCAGGCTTTCGGGAAACCTCATCAATACACAACTGAAAGCGTATATTGCCCGGAACATTCTGGGTGAGGAAGGATACTTTCCCATCATCAGCCAGGTTGACAACACACTTCAGAAGGCACTGGAAGTATCAAAGCAGAATCTGCTTGTGCAGAATATATTAAAAGAAGGAAATTAATACCCGGTCAGGTGGCGGAAGCTGACAGGATGTGAATCGTAGAGCCTGAAGCTTCCACCACATCACCGGGCCTTATTTTGGCACGTTTCCGAAGCTCGGGTTCTCCGTTTACAAGCACAATTCCTTCACTGATCATTTGTTTCGACTGCCCGCCTGTATCAGCAAGCCCCTGAATCTTCAACAATTTTACAAGCTCGATATACTCTGCCTCCAGAATAAATTCCATGGTTATAATTTTAATTTATCCCTGATTGCTGCTGGTATCGAATCTTTGTGAACCAATATGGCAATCGTTTTCAAACGTACATAATCCTCGGTCATGTGCAGATATCCACCCAGGTTATTACTTGAATCACCCCAGGAATTTTTTGTATAGAAACTGGTGCGTCCTTCATCATCGGCCGAAATACCTACGATATGCATCAGGTGGTCGTCGGTTGTGCTCCGGTTGTAAAACGATTCCTGCCTCAGATCCTGATCAACCTGCCCCCGTTGTTTTCTGGGCAGTTCAGCAAGGCCATTTCTGTGACTAAATGTTTTTTCACTGGTATCGCCGTCCCAACAAATTGTATATCCATTTTCAATGGCATGAAACATAACTTCCATCAGCTCATCAATGGGCAGATTGTAATAGGATGCATGCGACCAGTTATCGGGGATTTCCAGCACAAATGGCTCATAGAAGGGATGGTGACTGAAGGATGTCAGTTCGACATAATCATCCGGATCGATCTGGAATTTATCACGAAAATCTACTGGTGAAACCATTCCCTCATCAGATAAAACACCTGAACTGAGTTTCCCCATATGTTCGTCCAGAATGTTCTTCATATTTTCAAGGTCACCAGATGAGAACCCGCTGCGGCTGCCATTCAAACGGGTTGATTCTGCCTTCACCGCTGCTGCAAGATTCCGGTGGTTGTATTTCCCGTCAACAAGCAATCCCGGATAATCTTTCTGAGGAACCATTCCATGCACCCTGAGAACATCTATCACGTCATGTGCCTGCCCTCCCTGCCCCAGGTTATTATTCCCGTGATAAAGAAGATATTTTTTAACTCTGTTCATCCAGGCATGGTAAACAAAAAACATTTCCGATAAATCAGTTTCCGGATAACCTTTTCTGACTATTTCAGATTCGAGGAAACTTGTAGTTGCAAAACTCCAGCAGGTACCTGTACTCCCCTGATTGAGAACCGGAAAATGTTTAACAATTGCCTCTATTTTGAATTTGCTCCCATCGCCCCGTACGATTACAGGGATGGCAAGCATGTTTAAAAACAAAACCAGGATTATAAATCTGCGTATCATAAATCAGTCATTTTATTAAGTTCATTCTGCTTCTTAAGGGGAAGTTTCTCAACAACTATCCTGTAGGATTCATCAATGAGTTGCCGGAGCACTGGTTCAGGAATGGATCCATCTATTTCAACGGTGTTCCAGTGCTGTTTGTTCATGTGGTATCCGGGACTGACAGCGCTGTACTGCTCCCTCAGCTCCAGGTTCTTCCAGGGATGATTCTTCAGGTTGATGTGAAAAGGTCCTTCCAGATCTGCCATGCAGAACATTTTTCCCTCCACCTTGAAAACAAGTGCAGTTTCATTAAAGGGAAACCCTTCTGTCACTCCCCTTTTCGACAGGCAGTAATCCCTGAGATCTTCAATATTCATAAAACCTGGGCAAATTATAATACTTCAAAAATAATAAAGAAAGACAAAAGATGATCAGACACAAGATGTTTAGACACAAGTCCCTCAGTAAAAAGTATTATAGCCCTATGAAAAATAATATTAGAAATGAAACACCAGATGCTGAAACACGACCCCCTAAATCCCCCTAAGGGGGACTTTGGGACAGTGCAAGTTTGGCAGCATGCTGCCAAAGAGCGTCTTGAGTATCAAGATTTATAGTATCAAGACACAAGACAGGATTCTCAGGCAGTTTAATTCATTTATTTAATAGCAATTTTTATTCATATAGAACAGTCTTAAGCTTGATACTCGCCTGCCTGCCCTTTAGGCAAGGTGTCTATACATCATGTGTCTTTTAACCAATATTATTTTTATCCGGGCTGTAATTGTATCTATTGAGAGACTTGTGTCTCTAAATCCTGATACTTAAAGTGTAGGGTAAAATGCATCCTTGAAATGCTCCAGTTCCCAGTCCAATCCGAAAAAGATGACCGTAATGATATCGAATCGTGTTTCCTGGTTCAGATTCCTAAGCTGAACGTATGCATCTGCCGCCTCTATAATGCGCTTCATCTTGACAGGCGTAATCGCATCAGAAGGATGGCCATACCTGATGCTGTTGCGTGATTTTACTTCAACAATTACAAGCTCGTTTCCATCCTGAGCCACAATATCCAGTTCAAGGTGTCCATATTGCCAGTTTGTTTCCAGAATTTTATAACCCAGGTTCTGCAGATGCTTGCTTGCATGTTCCTCTGCCAGTTTCCCGAGTTCCTGCCTGGTAAGTAATACAGTCATTTAATATTTATTTGAAGTTCAACTGTATTCTGTTGGAACCAGCCTCATCACTGATTCCTTATCGCTAACCTGAAGTTCCCACTGAAGGCCAAAAGCCAGTGCCAGGTTGAGTTCATGATGCCCTGCCGGAAAACCAAAGCACACCGGGTAATTGTATTCATCAACGGCCTCTGCAATAATCTCATGGATATTCTTCCCGAATGGCGATTCATTGTCTTTCATATCGGTGAAATTTCCAAGAACCAGTCCTGCCAGGCTTTCAAGTTTACCGCCCAGCTTCAGCTGGTGCATCATACGGTCGGTATGATACAGGAATTCGTCGATATCTTCAAGAAAGAGAATTTTACCTGCAGTAACAATTTCGCAGGGAGTTCCCTGCATACTGGAAATAATTGAAAGGTTGCCACCTGCCAGTTCACCGGTGGCCCTGCCCTTCCGGTCGCCTTCTGCTGCCGGTATGGTATAGGTGATCTCATGCCCCGAAAGCATCTGCATCAGTGAATGAAGGCTTTCATTTGGCAATCCTTCGCTGTTAAAAAAGTACCTTGGCATAACCCCATGGATACTTGCCACTCCATGATTGTTCAGGCATGCATGCAGAATGGATATGTCGCTGAAACCAATAATCCATTTGGGTTTTAACCTGAAAAGCCTGTAATTCAATTTGCTGAGAAGCCTTACGGTGCCGTATCCGCCCCGCGAACACAGGATAGCTCCTGCTTCCGGGTCATCCAGAGCATCCTGCAAATCCTCCAGCCGCTGCTGATCAGTACCTGCAAACTGGTAGTATTCCTCAAAAACATACTTTCCCAGTTCCACCTGGTAGCCCTGCCTGCGAAGCCATTCTGCGGCAGGAAGAACATGTTCCTCCTTCACTTTTCCAGCAGGCGACACAATACGGATTTTATCACCCGGTTTTAATCTGGCAGGTATGATCATGATGAATTGAATTTCCTTATAAAGATATCTCAATTTGTGAATAAAACAGCTGCTCCGGATCATTTCGTCGTGACAGGGATTCCCAAATGGTTGAAATGGTACGTTCAGATATGGCATCAAATATAACCGAGCCGTTATAATGGACCCTGACCTTCCTGTTCAGATCAACCATTTCATCATTCAGATAAATAAAAAGCTTCTGTACATGATCAGCCCTTTCTATATGAATATTTTGCCCGCTGCGTGTTACAACGAGAACCGCCTTGTTTTCGTTGTTTTCCTCCGGAAGCCCCAGCCAGTAAAACCTGGAATGTACCTTGCCGTTCTGGTTCCAGACAATCTTATCAGGGTATGGATTACGTTCAAACTGAGCCATCCATTCCATGGCAACTGTATCCCTTCGTTCCATCCAGTGGCCCAGGCCTTCATGAATCTGCACATCATGAACATATCCTTCAGGGTCATTCTCCTGAAGTTCATCCAGCATGGTGCCCCATTCAGCAGCGATCTTGTTCCTGCTGTATGCCGCATCGAGGGCACCCATGTGCAGGGCAAACGGCAGGTTCCTTAGGCTGACGGGGGAAGCATCATTTGGATGGCCTGCCATCATGGCTGCGGCCGCCAGACGGTCGGCCATGCGTGGTGCCAGCTGATAGGTACCGTCGCCACCGGCTGAATACCCGGTAAGGTAAACCCTGTTGGTATTTATGTCTTCAAAAACATCTGCCAGCTGAATAAAAAGGCCAAACAGGCTGTCGACATGATACTGGTGCCACATGTTCCACGAATTATCCGGAGCACGGGGAGCCATATAAATACCTTCCTTTGGCTTGTAAAGTCCGATCTGGTTTTGCCATTGCCTGTCGTTCATCTCCTGTGTTGTTCCCCCGCCGCCATGCATTGAAATATAGAGGCTCCACCCACCCGGAGGCTTTTCCCCAAATTTTTTATATTTAAACTTCAGCTCCTTGCTGCCAATAACCAATGTGCTGTCGTTCCACTGGTCAGAATATTCAGATTTCAGTTTCTGATTGAAGTATTCATGAATCATCCCTGCTGCCTCCATGGCCTCCTCCTGCGAAAGCTGCTGATGGGCAAAAGATTGTTCATATAACGTACTGCCTGAAGCGGAATCCTCTTCAAGCCAGGATTTAAGCAACTGCAAATGTTTTGAGCCGTCCGGAGTACCGGTGGTGCAACCGGCGACTGTATATACAAGTATTGTAAAAGCAAAAATGAATCTTACCATGAAAATGCTGTTATGATTTTTAGATCCGGCAAAAATATACTTTTCGTGCCTGAATCTTACTGACTGCTGTCACTAAACTGTTGAACAAATAGCATTGCCGCTGGCTTCAGCCAACGGACACTGAACTCATAATGCAGCAGGGCTTTAGCCACATTTTATCACTCCTTAATCATTTGACAAAAAAAGAAATGTGGCTAAAGCCGGTTAATCCCGCACACACCTCAACCGTCGGATAAATCCAACGGAAATTCCCCCAGCAGTAACCTGTGCATTTCCTTCACGCTCCGGGCAATGTAATCAGGCCTGGTGTTTAAAAGATCTGACTCACTTCCAAACCCCCAGGTTACGGCAAGGGTGATAATGCCATTGGCCTTTCCGCCTTCCATATCGAAAACAGTATCACCGGCCATTACCACATCACCTGAAGGCAATATGCCGTTTTCATTCAACAGCTCCGATATCAGCACATCCTTGGGTTTTTCTCCATGGTAATCGGCACCCTTTAATTGGGTTATGTATTGAATAAAGCCAAAATGGCTGCAGATTTCCATCGCAAATTTTTCAAGCTTCGAAGTGGCCACATACAGTTTTTTCCCGGCCCGGTGCAACTCCTCCAGCATGACTGCCACACCCTCATAGGGTTCATTTTCGTAAAGTCCGCGCGTAGAGTAATACTCTCTGAAATACTTCACTGCAATCAGTGTCTGGTGGTCATCCATATTGAAAAAATGTTTAAACCCCAGCTGAAGGGGCGGGCCAATAAAACCTTTCGGTATTTTGCCATCGAAACCGTTGATGTTCATTTTCTCAAGGGCATAACCGATTGAATGGCCTATACCCTGCCGCGGATCAGTGAGTGTACCGTCCAGATCAAATACAATATGTGAAAACCTGCTCATAGTAACCTGTTTGTCTGCAAAATTAAGGTAAAAACTTCCGCGGCAAAGGAAATACCAACAGCAATTGGCCGGGAATATAAAATGGTTGTGCTTAAATTCCGGCAATTCCTCCTTTTCCGCTATCTTTGTGCCCTCAATAAAGAAACCATAATTTCAACAAGTATATTTTTCAACATGGGAGAATTTAAAAGAACTCTGATTACCACTGCGCTTCCGTATGCCAATGGCCCCATCCACATCGGGCACCTTGCAGGGGTTTATGTACCTGCCGACATATATGCACGTTACCTTCGCATGAAAAAAGAGGATGTGCTGCTGATAGGCGGCTCCGATGAACATGGAGTGCCCATTACACTGAAAGCAAAAAACGAAGGAATCACCCCACAGGATGTAGTGGATAAATTCCATGAGATCATCAAAAAATCATTTTCCGATTTTGGTATTTCATTCGATGTATATTCACGCACCAGTTCAAAGATTCACCATGAAACCGCCTCTGAATTTTTCAGGAAACTCTATGAAGATGGAAAATTCATCGAAAAAACAACAGAGCAATATTACGACGAAGAAAACAACCAGTTCCTTGCCGACCGATACATTATAGGCACATGCCCAAAATGTGGTTTTGAAAAGGCATATGGCGATCAGTGCGAAAGTTGCGGAACATCCCTCAGCCCCACAGAGCTCATTAACCCGACTTCCATGATCAGCGGGAACCAGCCTGTATTAAAGGAAACAAAACATTGGTACCTGCCCCTCGATGAGTATGAACCCTGGCTGAAAGAATGGATACTGGAAGGGCATAAGGAATGGAAGCCCAACGTTTACGGTCAGTGCAAATCATGGATTGACAGCGGATTGCAGGCCCGGGCCGTTACCCGCGACCTCGACTGGGGCGTGCCGGTCCCGGTGGAAGGAACCCAGGGAAAGGTGCTGTATGTATGGTTTGATGCACCCATCGGATATATATCTGCAACCAAGGAACTGACCCCTGACTGGGAAACCTACTGGAAAGACCCTGAAACCAGGATGCTGCACTTTATTGGAAAGGACAACATCGTATTTCACTGTATCATATTCCCCAGCATGCTCAAAGCTGAAGGCACCTATAACCTGCCTGAGAATGTACCGGCAAATGAATTCCTTAACCTCGAGAATGATAAAATATCCACTTCCCGCAACTGGGCAGTTTGGCTGCACGAATACCTGCAGGAATTTCCCGGAAAGGAAGATGTGCTGAAATATGTTCTTACGGCCAATGCACCTGAAACAAAAGATAATGATTTTACATGGAAGGATTTTCAGGCGCGTAACAACAATGAACTGGTTGCTGTGCTGGGAAATTTTGTGAACCGGGCACTGGTCCTTACCCAAAAATACTACAATGGCAAGGTGCCTGCCAAAGGAGAACTCACTGCCAGCGACAGGGATACACTGGCTTCTGTAGCAAACATCAAAGCTGAGGTGGAGAAAAGTCTCGACAGCTTCCGCTTCAGGGAAGCGCTCAAAAATGCCATGGACCTCGCAAGGCTGGGCAATAAATACCTGGCTGACGAAGAGCCATGGAAAATCTTCAAAACAGATCCTGCACGGGTGGAATCCATATTATATGTATCCCTGCAGATCACAGCCAGCCTGACCATTATACTCGAACCCTTCCTGCCGTTGAGCATGAAAAAGCTCCGCGGCTTCCTTCGCATGGAAAAGCTGGATTGGTCTAAACTGGGTGAAACTGAACTGCTGCATGCCGGCCACCAGGTTAACCAGCCTGAACTGCTGTTTGAAAAAATAGAGGATGATGTAATCGAGGCACAGCTTCAGAAGTTGCAGAATACCAAAAAAGCCAATGAAATGGCATCATCAAAGGCTAAACCTGCAAAGCCAAATGTTACTTTCTATGATTTTGGAAGCATGGACATCCGGACAGGCACCATCATTGAAGCAGAGAAAGTGCCTAAAACAAAAAAACTGCTGAAGCTTAAAATCGATACTGGCTTCGACAAACGGACCGTCGTTTCAGGCATAGCAGAATTTTATGAACCTGAAGACCTGATCGGAAAACAGGTTTCTGTGCTAGTAAACCTTGAACCCAAAAAACTGAAAGGCATCGACTCTCAGGGCATGATCCTTTGTGCCGAAAATTCTGACGGAACTTTATCCATAGTGTCACCCGACAGGAAGGTGAGGAACGGGTCGGAGGTGAAGTGAGGAATAGTTGCGGGTTACGATTTGCGGGTTACGCAAGAAGAGAGAGCTGCAAGTGAGAGCTGACGCTGTTCATTGTTCTTAACTAATAAACATTGTAAAATTTGCGGGCTGCGGGTTACAAGTTGCCTGCCTGTTGACGCTGTTCATTTACACCGAAGGTCCACAGGTCATACAAGTCCCGTTAGCTTTACATATTAAACGCTGCAGCCGGGTAATTCAGGTTGATGCCAGCAGGTTGTATTTGGCATCCTGAATTTTTTTCTATAAATGAAACAGGATCTTATACGATTAAATATCTTTGGATACAATTATAATAACCTGAAATCTATGAAAAGCCGGATGTTACTGTATTTTATTGTGGCTTTTTCCTCCTGTACCAAACAACAGCTATCTGAAAACGATTATCCGATTCTGCCTGCATCGCCTCAACAGGTGGAGCTCAGAGATCAGTTTTGGACAAATCGCATGGACGTAAGCCGCCAGGTTACGGTTCCATACTGCTTCACCAAGTGCGAGGAGACGCACCGAATCGCCAATTTTGAGGTGGCAGGTGGTTTGCGTGAAGGAACCTTTGAAGGCATCAGGTACAATGATTCCGATGTATTTAAAATTATGGAAGGAGCAGCTTACCTGCTGCAGCAGAAATACGACCCGCTGACCGACAACTACCTCGATGACCTGATCATGAAGATTGCTGCAGCACAGGAAGACGACGGTTACCTGTACACCATACGCACCATCAGGGGTGATTCAGCCATGACAATGCGTGAGGGCAGACAAAGGTGGGCCGAAGTACGGAACCACAGTCATGAACTGTACAACATGGGACATATGTATGAAGCAGCGGTTGCCCATTATCATGCAACAGGAAAAAGAAATTTTCTTGACATTGCCATAAAGAATGCAGATCTGGTTGCTTCGGTGTACGGTCCCGGTAAAAGGCACGACGCACCCGGGCACCAGGAGATCGAAATAGGGCTTGTAAAACTTTACCGTACCACCGGAAATAAGGAGTATCTCAATCTTGCCAGGTTCTTTCTCGATGAACGGGGAAAATCAGACATCCGCAACTATTCAAGCGGCAGCCCCTGGGAAAATGGTGCCTACTGGCAGGATCATAAGCCGGTGGTTGAACAGGACGAAGCAGTTGGACACGCTGTACGCGCAGTGTATATGTATTCAGGAATGGCTGATGTGGCAGCTCTTACCGGAAACCAGCAGTATATAGATGCAATACATAAAATATGGGAAAATGTTGTTTGCAAAAAATATTACATCACGGGTGGAATCGGAGCCCTTTACGACGGAGAGGCATTTGGTGAAAATTACCAGCTTCCCAACCGGGCCTATAACGAAACCTGTGCAGCAATCGCCAATGTATTCTGGAACCATCGCATGTTCCTGATGAACGGAGAAAGCAAGTACATCGATGTACTCGAGCGGACCTTATATAATGCGGTGCTCCCGGGGATTTCATTCGAAGGCAACACCTTCTTCTATCCCAATGTTCTTGAGCATGACAGCAAAGACCCTTTCAACCAAGGAGCTGCCGGCAGGAAGCCATGGTTCGACTGCTCATGCTGTCCTGCCAACCTTGCACGGTTTATGCCTGCACTGCCCAATTATTTCTACGCACAAAAGGAAGATGAGATTTTCGTTAACCTGTATGCAGCTTCCACCGTTTCTTTTAAAATAAGGAACAGGGATATTCAGATAGAGCAGCATACAGAATATCCCTGGGAGGGAAACATCCGGCTGGTTGTTTCTGCAGATAAACCCGTAGATTTTGAAATGAAACTGCGTATACCCGGATGGGCACAGAACAAGCCGGTACCAGGAGACCTTTACTCTTACCTTCCTGAAAATGAAATCCCGGCGCAGCTGTTCATCAACAATCAGCCAGTTGCTGTTGAACCTGAAAAAGGTTATGTTTCCCTTAAAAGATCATGGAAACCGGGTGACGAAATAGAACTGGTACTGCCAATGGCCATAAAAAAAGTAGTGCCCAATAAGCAAATAACAGAGCTGGCAGGGAAAATAGCCATTGAAAGGGGACCAATTGTTTACTGTGCCGAACAGGCCGATAATCCTGCCGGTGTGCTGAACCTGTCACTGGACGAAGAAACATCCTTCAGTGAAGTATTTGAACCAAACCTGCTCCATGGAGTTGTAAAACTGAAGTCAGCAAACGGATTCACCATGATCCCATACTACAGCTGGAGCCACCGCACACCCGGAGAAATGGCCGTCTGGTTTAAGGAAGCAACTCTAAAAACAGCCGGGGCAAGTCAATTACAGCGGCATAATTAAGAAATTAAGCTGAAATAGATCCAGAATCTTGAAGAATGCTTAAATTGAAGAAGTATTCATTCAAATCAGTATTTATGAAAAAGTTACTTCTTACAGCATTTATCGTTTTATTCATGATTACAGGAACCATGGCACAGGAAAAATTCGGCAAGGGTAACATCACCCAAATCGGGCTGGTTGTGCACGATATTGAAAAAGCTTCGGAAAAGTGGGCTGCCATTCTTGGCTTCAATGAAATACCCCAGATCATTATTACCGACGGATATGAAAAAGCCAACACGCAGTACGAAGGAGAACCCACCGATGCGCGTGCAAAGCTTGCTTTCTTCGGGCTTGAAAACCTGACCATCGAACTCATTGAGCCCATCGGCAAAAACAGCACCTGGTACGAACACCTTGAAAAACACGGGGAAGGATTTCACCACATTGCCTTTAGTGTAACAGGCATGGAAAAGAATATCAGCTTTCTCGAAGAAAAAGGGGGAAAACTGGTGCAGGAAGGTGATTTTACAGGCGGAAGCTACTCGTATGTAAATATGCCTGAAGTAGGAATTTTAATTGAACTGCTTACAAGTACAGGGAATTAATTTACCGGAAGCAACAGTAGAAAATATCAACTTTAATGACCTTACAGGCTGAGAATTCTTAGTGTTCATTTTCGTGTTCTCTTTGGCCTGCCTGCCGGCAGGCAGGTGCTTTGGTGGTAAAAATAGAAGAGGGCGGAGAATGCAGTTTATATGGTTCATGTTGTTCATTTGGCTTATGCTGGTCATAGAAGCTCAAAAGATGGAATTAAATGATGGGGTGAGAAACAGGATTTGCCACTAAGACTCTAAGGCACAAAATTTCACAAAGGATTTTTTTAGAGGCTCAGATTCACAGATCAGGAGAAGAACATTATCCACTGATTTTATAAATGGGGAAAGAAGTGGCATCAGATTCACAGATTAAAACCACCTTCGGTGGTGAGGATAAGAACTTTAACCTCGGAAACGCCTATTTGCCGGCAGGCTGAGAATTTTTAGCGTTCTTTTTGGTGTTCTCTTTGGCCTGCCTGCCGGCAGGCAGGTGCTTTGGTGGTAAAAATAGAAGAGGGCGGAGAATGCAGTTTATATGGTTCATGTTGGTCATTTGGTTTTTGTTGGTCATAGAAGTTCAAAAGAATGATGGGGTGAGGAAAAAGGATTTGCCACTAAGACTCTAAGGCACAAAATTTCACAAAGGATTTTTTAGAGGATCAGATTTAAGATCAGGAGAAGAACTTTAACCAGTGATTTTATAAATGGGGAAAGAAGTGGCCTCAGATTCACAGATTAAAACCACCTTCGGTGGTCAGGATAAGAATTTTAACCGCGCAGGCGCCTACCTGGGCAGGCAGGTTGAGAATTTTAGTGTTCTTTTTGGTGTTCTTTGGTTAAAATAGAAGAGGGCGGAGAATACAGTTTATATGGTTCATGTTGTTCATTTGGTTTAAGTTGGTCATAGAAGCTCAAAAGATGGAATTAAATGATGGGGTGAGAAACAGGATTTGCCACTAATACTCTAAGGTACAAAATTTCACAAAGGATTTTTTTAGAGGCTCAGATTTAAGATCAGGAGAAGAACTTTATCCAGTGATTTTATCAATGGAAGAAAGAAGTTATAACAGGGATGACCACAGCAAGAATTTCTCATTTCTGATGGATACCAATGGTGACTGGAAGTTTGCCCCTGTTATGACCTTACCTTTTCATTTTCGGGCTACGGGCATCACAGCACCATGGTTGCAGGAGAAAGTAAAAATCCGGGACGAAAGGATCTCATGAAACTGGCGGCTCATTTCGGTTTGAAAAATGCAGGATTGATAATTGAACAGGTTCAATATGCCATAAGTCATTGGGAGGCTATCTCAAGGGAACAGAACATTACAATTGAAACAAGAAGTATGGTTCAGGCTGCAATGGATAAAATCAGGGATTAGGGAGTAGAGCAGAGAGCAGAGAGCGGAGGGAACTGGACAAGGGTAGTGACTTGTCCTGAAATAAGTTTACAGAAGAGATAAACAGATTTCAGGATTATGAAAAAGAAAGTAAATCATTACACGGACGAGTTCAAGTTAAAAGTTGTACAGGAGTATATTGAAACTGGCGTTAG
>JAEYNZ010000097.1 GCA_023412195.1 Bacteroidota bacterium | reverse complement strand
GGCTTCGATGATTCAGCCTGGGAGCATGCAGTGGAAAGAGAAGCTCCTGAGGGAAAACTTGTGGCACATACAGCACATCCTGACAAGGTAGTTCAGCAATTGAAACCAGTTCGGATTGAAAAAATGTATGATGGGGTGTACAGGGTTGATTTTGGAGTGGAAGTATCAGGATGGGTAAGACTGACAGATGTTAGCGGGCCCGCAGGTCATAAAGTTGAAATTAAGTACCTCAGCAACGAATATTCAGGAGATAATTCCTATGTCTTCAGAGGCGAAGGAAAAGAAAACTATGCAGCCAGGTTTAACTGGTTTATATTTCGTGAAGTGGAGATCAAAAACTGGCCTGGTGTTCTGCATCCGGAGCAGATTACAGCCGAGGTGGTGCATACTTATGTAGAGGAATCGGCAAACTTTGAAACATCCAACCCGCTCTTTAACAGCATTAATGATATATGGAAAAGAAGTCAGGTTGATAACATGCACGGGGGCATAGCCAGCGACTGCCCGCACCGGGAACGTTCTGCATACACCGGCGACGGTCAGGTTGCATGTGTGACTGTGATGCATAATTTCGACACCAGGAACTTTTATCATAAATGGATTCAGGACATCATTGATGCACAGATAGTGGAGACAGGCTATGTGCCTAACGGTGCTCCCTGGCAGCCGGGCTGCGGGGGAGGCGTTGCATGGGGTGCGGCAATCAGCATTATGCCCTGGGAATTCTACCTGCATTATGGCTCAAAAGATATACTTGAAGATTCATATCCTGCCATGAAGGAATATATCAGGTACATGCAGTCATGGGTTGGCAATGATGGGATTATGCACCAACAGCGGACCGGCAGGGATGGTAAAATATTAAGGTGGTTTAATTTAGGTGAATGGGTTACCCCGGGTAATCTACCCCCTGATGAAATGGTCCACACCTTTTATTTCTGGCGTTGTGCCGACATTACAGCAAAAGCAGCAGCTGTGTTAGGTAATAAAGCAGAGGCAAAGAAATTTGCTTTGCTGGCGGAATCCACAAGGCAGGCATTCCATAAGAGGTTTTATGATGCAGACAAAGGAACATATGGTCCTGCAGGCGGCAACATATTTGCACTGAGGATGGGTGTCCCGGAGAATCAATATAATCAGGTAGTTAATGCTTTGAAGGAAGATATCAAAGCAAATGATGGCCATTTGGACACTGGGATATTCGGTACCCAGTTCTTTTTTGAAACTTTATCAGAAAATGGTATGCATGATTTAGCCTATGAAGCAATGAATAAAACAACCGAACCCAGTTACGGCAGGTGGCTTGCACTTGGAGCTACCACTACATGGGAGCATTGGGGCACTGGTGGTTCACACAACCATCCTATGTTCGGCGGAGGGCTGGTATGGTACTACCGTAAGCTGGCCGGCATGAATGCTGATCCGGAAGCTCCGGGATACAGGCATATAATTTTTCGTCCGGAACCAGTGGGGGATGTCACCTTTGCAGAATATTACAACGAAACCACTTATGGAAGGGCAGGTATTCACTGGGAAAATGAAAACAATAAATTCAGTATGTCAGTTTCTGTTCCTGTTGGCTCTAATGCTACAGTATATGTTCCAGCAGGGAAAAACCAAAAAATATATGAAGGAGAGAGACCTGTATCCGGTTTACCTTTTATAGAATCAGCAGGAGAGGAAAATGGGTACCAGGTTTTTAAAGTGTCCAGCGGTAATTACAGCTTTTCTGTTCAGTAATTTATAACATCCCAAATCATTGTGATCTAAATATTTCATTCATTTGGCTTGTTCAACTAAAATATTAGTTGATAATGTTATTGATAATCAATTAAATATAAAGTATTATTTAAAATAACTAAGATTTTAGTTTGAAAACTAATTATTTAGTTTTATATTTGTTGTAAGATTTCAATTGACTTAATGAAGGATTATTTAATTAAAAATCAAAAGAAATGAAAACATTAAAATGGATCTTTTATCCGGTCTTCATCCTGAGCCTTTTTTACTTTCAGCCGGTAAATGCCCAGGAAATTGCAAAAAAAGACAGCGTTTATACGAATGTCGATGTGTTACCCGAATTCCCGGGTGGTCTTGATCAGTTCAAAAATTTTATGATGAATGAAATTGTCTATCCACCGGATGCAAAAAAAGAGGGGATACAGGGGAAAGTGTATGTTTCATTTACCGTTAATAAAAATGGAGCGGTCACTGATGCAAAAATTGTAAAAGGTGTGCATGAGCTTCTTGATAAAGAGGCACTCCGCGTAGTTGAAACCATGCCTGAATGGACTCCAGGTAAGCATAAAGGGGAGATTGTTAATGTCAGGTATACAGTTCCGGTTAATTTTGCCTTAAGTTCAGATATGTAAAATAACTAAAACAATCGTTTTTAAACTAAATTATTAGTTACAGGCATAGTTTTTGTTGCAGAAAATTCTTATAATAAAATAAATAGGCATGAAAGAAATAAAGGAACTGACTAAAGCTGAGGAACAGGTAATGCAACTGTTATGGAATCTTGAAAAAGGTTTTGTTAAGGACATTATTGATAAAATGCCTGAGCCCAAGCCAGCCTATAATACAGTTTCCACCATTATCAGAATTCTGGAACGGAAAGGTTTTGTTGATCATTATGCCTATGGAAAGACTCATGAATATTATCCACTTATTTCGAAAGAACAATACACTAAGCTTTATATGAAAAACTTTATGCGCAATTACTTCAGTGGTTCTTTCAGGGATATGGTTTCCTTTTTTGCACGTGGCGACAACATGAGCTTGTCTGAATTCGATGAGTTGATGAAGGATGTAAAGCGTGACCTTAAAGATGAGAATCCGGGAGAAGTTAATCAGGATAAATAATTAGGAGTTATGTCAGGCATTATTAATTATATCATTGAATCAGGAATCAGCTTATCTCTGCTTGCACTTATATATGCTGTATTTCTTCGAAGGGAAACCTTTTTCAGGTTAAACCGGATGTTTCTTCTTGGTTCTCTACTTTTCTCGGTTATATTACCACTGTTGAAGATAAGAATTTATGAGCCACAATCTGTAATGCTATCAGAAATTACAGTTACACCTTATCAAAACCTGTTGGAAGCAGTAACGATTTATGGCCAGGATTTTTCTGTGACAGTGGAACATGCCATTCTTTCTACTGCTTTAATTATCTGGATTTATATCGCCGGACTGGTATTTTTTCTTGGCAGGTTCTTTTTTAGGATTATTCAAGTGTTTTTTATCATCCAGAGACATGAGGTAATTAGGAAGAATGGTGTAAAAACTGTTCTGCTTGATAAAGAAACCAGTCCTTTTACCTTTTTGAACTACCTGTTTATAAGCAGGATAAATGAGAATGACGAAGCTCTCAGCAGAATGATCCATCATGAGATGGAACACATTAAGCAGGGACATTCCATTGATGTAATATTTCTTGAGGTCCTGACTGTTTTTCAATGGTTTAATCCCTTCATGTGGATTTTACGCAATTCTGTCCGTGAAAATCATGAGTTTCTGGCCGATCAGGCGGTACTCAATTCGGGAGTTAATCCCGGATTTTACAAAAAGTTGCTACTGAATCAATATGCGGAGGGGCAACTTGTTATAACCAACAATTTCAATTATTCATTAATAAAAAAAAGATTCAAAATGATGTCTAAAATAAAATCTTCAAAAATTTCCAATCTAAAAATTTCATTGGGAGTGGTCATTGCACTTGCGATGGTTGTCATTTTCGCATGTGAGCAGAAAGAAACCCTGGAGGCGATACCAGCTCAGGAAAATCAAATAAAGGTTACTTCTACAATTTTAGAGGATGGACGGATCCTGCTGGAAGGAGCCCCTGAAAGTTTAGAACGATACAGTGAATTATATGCCGGCAGCAACAACTTTAAAATTGTGACAGACGACGCCGGAAATACTTATCTGGAAAAGCAGGAATTACCTAAGGCCAAATCGATTGACGCCGGAGAAGAAATATTTTTTATTGTAGAAGATATGCCTGAATTTCCCGGTGGAGAGCTGGCTTTAAGAAAATTCATTGCAAATAATATCAGTTATCCTGAAGTAGCGCAGGAAAAGGGAATTCAGGGTCGGGTGTATGTAACATTTATTGTTGGTAAAGAGGGACAGGTAGCAAATGCTAAAATAGCAAGGGGCGTTGATCCTTTACTCGATATGGAGGCATTGAGGGTAGTTAACAGCCTCCCAGCCTGGATACCTGGAAAACAAAGAGGTAAACCTGTAAATGTAAGTTATACTGTGCCAATAAATTTTGCTCTACAGTAAAATTTACAGCATGGTATTAGAACCCCCTCTATTTTCTCATCCAGTAATATATTTTTTAAAATGAATGCGATGAAACTAAAAAGTATAATTCTGTTCAGCTTGCTGTTTTTTCAATCAGCAGCCTTTTCCCAGGAAAGAATTGAACTGCTTATTTTGCACCGAAATTACGGAGAAGCCTTGCACCTGATTGATAAACGTATCGAAAAAGAACCGGATCCAGGGTTATTCCAGAAAAAAGGATTAATATACGTTGCTCTGCAGGATTATCAAAAAGCATCAGCAGCATTTCAGGAGGGGTTGGTATTGGATCCTCAAAACAGGGAGATTCCTGCAGAACTGGCAGAAGCATTATCCGCTTTGGGAAATCATCATGATGCTGTAGATCATTATGAAGCAGCAGTTGGATATGAACCCGGAAACCTTGTACTTGCAGGCAAACTCGGAAGAAATTATATCCAAATCAATCAGTATAAAAAAGCATATGAAATTTTTGACAGGATTTATAAGGCTGACTCCACCAATCTTTACTGGAACAAGCAATATGCAGTAAGTGCTCATCGTATAGGCAAAACAATTAAAGCAATTGAGTTGTATGAAAAAATCATTGCTGATAATCCCAGAGACTATAATTCCTATGTCAACCTGGCAAGGCTTTACCAGCAGGCTGAGCTTCCGGTGGATGCATTAGCGACTATTGAAAAAGGAATAGAAAACTTCCCTGCTGAACCAGGTTTGTACCAATTGCTCGGGCAGCACTATTTTACTGTCAGGGAATATGATCATGCTAAACTTGCTTATGAAAACAGTTTTAAGTCAGGGGGTGAATCTGCCTATAAAACCATGTTGAATTATGGAATAAGCCTTTATTTTACCGGAAATGAAAAACATTCCATAGATGTTTTGCAGAAGTGTGCGGAGCAGGTAATAAATGATCCTTATGTACTGTTCTATTTAAGTCTCAGCCATAAGAAGCTTGCAGAACTGGAAGTTGCTGAAGCATACATGAATGCAGCCATTGAAGCAGCCACACCAGCCTATTTGCCTGAGATGTACCACCACCTGGGTCAGATATACGGGTTGCAGCGATCATTCGAAAAATCAATTGCAGCTCTTCGAAAAGCAAATGAACTAGATCCTGCCAATCATGAAGTCCTATTCGAAATTGCCACTACCTATGAGGAGTATAATGCCAATAAAACCCTTGCATTGAATTATTACAATATTTATCTGAAAGAGGCAGGGGAATCAGCACGAAATGCACCATATGCACTCGAAAGAATGAGTCGTATTAAGGAGGATTTATTTTTCGATGAATAATTGAAAGTTTTTATAAAGCTTTTGCCTTCCCTGTTTTTTCCCTGACAAGATTTGCCAGTTGTACACGGCTTTTAACCTCTGTTTTGGAATAGATCCTATGCGTATGATCCTTTACGGTTTGCAGGGTTATGAATAGCTTATCTGCAATTGCCTTATTTGTTTTACCGGAGCAAATTTCAAGAATTATTTCTGCTTCCCTTTTTGATATCCCAAATTCAGTACAAAATGATACAAAACTACCCTCATGTGGTACTTTTTTTTCTATAGGTGCTATGTATGTACGTTTCAGGCATACAGGTAAAAAAGCACCTGCTCCAAATAGAAATAAAAAAGAAAATGACATGGAATAAATATCATACATATTTCCCAACCAAAGTATGATTGAAGAAATTAATATGGCGGATGAATACAGCAGCAGACACTTCAACGTTGGTTTTTGTCTGGGAACTGTTTCTTTCATAAAAATATCATTCATAAATGGAAATAAAAAGAGAAGATGAAAAAACAGGTTTGCCACTGCATAAAATCTGATCAGGTAAGTATCAGGTGTTATACTGATATAGAATATTTTTTCCTGCCACATAAAAACAGCTAATAAAAAGGTAGATGCTGCCAGAATAAAATAAAGCAATGTCCATTTCTTCGAAAAAACCATTCCTTTCAGCCTGAAACTGAATTTTATCAGCATCAGCCAGCTGATAATCAGAAAAGGTATTCCCAGCACAGGGACAAATAAAGCCAGTTGATCTTCCAGCCTGCTGTCAAGTTTCACATCTGACAATACCTGGCGTAATACCAGGTTCCCCCATATGCTGTACATGTAAAATGAAAACAGGAAAATTTGCTGATAAAGCAGGATTTGATAAACAGCTCTTTTATCTTGCGAGAAAAGATGATATGCTATCAAAATACCGATAGCAGTTAATCCAGCCGTTGCTATGAATGTTGAAATGAAAATCAGTTGTTCGACAAGCATTTTCTCCAGGTATTATTGCAGTTGAAAACCGCGCTGAAATTCTTTTAATAAATCCGGATTACTCATGAAAATCAGGGGCTACCAAAGTAGCGAATTTAAAAATTCCTACCAAAGTTGGAAATGTATTTTTTATGGATGATATACATTTGAACATGAAAACAGATACGGAATCAATTATAAATTAAAAAACATGGAAAACAGGAAGTATTACAATCTGAGACCTTCAATTGGTGCCAGTTTTAGCTTTGGATGGAAGAAAATGTTCGAGAAGGCATTTCTGCCTCTTCTTCTGGCAGTTATTATAACCGGGCTGCTCACAGGGCCTGCCGGAGTCAATTATAAAATGGAACATGCAAACTGGTTCAATCTGATGTGGATATTTCCACTGGCACTATTTGCCATGGCTTATGGTTTTCTTTTTGTACCGGTTATCAGGTATGGTGAAAGGTATTTATTTTTGAAAGCCATGCGGGATGAGGAAGCAGATATAAAAGTACTATTTGAGGGATTCAAGGGAAAGTATTTAAACATTGTACTGGCTCATCTGATTGTTGTTGCATTGACAATTCTTGGTTTTATGCTGCTGATCATTCCTGGAATCATTGTGCTTTGCAGGCTTGCATTTGTGTCGTATTTGGTTATGGACAAGAATTTGGAACCTATGCAGGCAGTTGAAAGAAGCTGGCAGTTAACCCGCGGGCACGGCTGGAAAATATTTGGAATGGGGGTCATTTCCTTCTTTTTGGTTATAGGGGGACTTATCTTTTTTATTGTAGGTGTCATCATTTCATTTATGTGGATTCATTCCGCCTTTGCAACACTTTATCAATCGGTGATATATCCTAACGATGAAGATAATCCGATTCCTATACTTGGTGTAAATGAAGTTACTGCTTAATAAGTTGCTTTTATAATATAATGCTGTCATGGGAAGGTCCGGTGACAGCATTTTTTATATAGGTATGTTCCGGTATCACAAAGGATTGTGTATTTTTGACAGATGAAGAAACTGCTGCTGTTACTTGTTTTTATTTATCCGTGCCATCTTGTTAAAGCTCAATATTTCCAAACTGGCCAGGATCCTGCTTCTATTCGCTGGCGACAGATTCAAACCAGAAACTTTCAGTTAATATTTCCTGATTATTATGAAGAGCAGGCCCGAAAACTTGCAGGAGACCTTGATGCAGTTTATCCGTATGGCGGCTTTACATTAAAGCACAACCCCCGTAAAATTCCTGTCGTACTTCATACTCAAACTGTAGAATCCAATGGCCTGGTAGCCTGGGCTCCAAAACGTGCAGAATTTTATACCATACCTCACCAGTCTATTTATCCTCAGGATTGGCTTGAACAACTTGCCCTGCATGAGTTCCGGCATGTAGTACAGGTAGATAAGCTTCACAGCAATCTTCCACGTTCGGTAAAGTGGATTCTGGGTGAACAGGTTACAGGACTGGCATTCGGACTGTTCCTGCCCTGGTGGTTTATCGAAGGGGATGCAGTAGTAACCGAAACTTCATTAAGCAACTTCGGCAGGGGCAGGCATCCTTCATTTTTGATGGAACACCAGGCACAGGTGGTTGAAAAAGGCGTTTATTCATACGATAAAGCTTTCTTCCGCTCCTACCGTGATTTTGTACCCAACCATTACCGGATGGGTTATTACCTTACAGGGAATATCAGGGCACGGCATGGTGCAGAAATTTGGGAGAACGTTTTGACACGCGCAGGCAGAAAACCCCTGTCTCTCTTTCCTATGAATAAGGTGCTGAAGGAGCAGACTGGGTTAAATATCACTCAAAACTATTATTCTGTTTTCGACAGCCTGAAGAATATTTGGGAGACTGTAGATAATGCATATGAACCTATAATTTCAAACAGAATTACCGGATTAAATAAATATTATACTAGCTATACACACCCTTACCGGATGAATAATTCTGAAATTCTTTCCTATAAAACTGCTTTTGATGAGATTCCTTCATTTGTAAAAATTGGCAGAGATGGAAATGAGCAGAAAGTTTTTTTACCTGGTTCAATTTTTAATGAATCTATAAATTATTTTAACGAATGGATAGTGTGGTCGGAGCAGATCAGTGATCTTCGCTGGCAGCATAGTGGCCATTCTCTCATAAGGATGTTTAATGCTGAGGATGAACGTCTGGTGGAATTCGAAACTGAATTTAAAGGTTTCAGCCCTTCATTTTCTCCTGATCTGAGGAAACTAGCCGTGGTGGAAGCCGATTATTCAAGCAATTATTACCTCTCAGTGTACGGCCTTCCCTTCGGGAAATTGCTCCACAGGTTTCAGTCGGACCAAAATCATTATTTTTTTTCGCCTGAATGGCTGAATGAATCCCAGGTTGTGGCTGTAGCACTTTTCAGAGAAGGGAAAAGGCTCGTAAGGATTGATCCTGATTCAGGTGACATGGACATCCTTTTAGACGTTGAAATGGGGGATATAAAACAGTTAAGAGTTGCCGGTGAATTTGTCTATTTCATCAGCTCTTATTCCGGCAGGAACAGCCTGTACAGGTTCAATTTAAGTACAGAAGCTGTTGAAATGGTTTATGAACCCCGCTTTGATGCTGCTTATCCTTCTGTATCTTCTGATGGTAAAAATATCCTGCTGAGTGATTATACAGCTGACGGCTATAATATTATCGAGATAAATGCCAATCATGAAAGGATCATACCATTTGGTGAAACAGTAAAAGGTGAGTATGCCCTTGCAGAGGTATTGGCACAGCAGGAAGCCGGAATTCCTCATTTTACTGATACTGCTGCAGGTACTTATATTTCGGAGGAATATACTAAAGCTAAAAATCTCTTTAACATTCATAGCTGGGCGCCGGCCTATGTAGACGTTCAGTCATATGAATTTTTTCCGGGTTTTAGTGTAATGTCTCAAAATGTCCTTGGTACAAGTGAAACTGTTTTGGGGTATAAACGGGACCTGACAGAAAGAACAGGCCGTTTTTCTGCTGAACACACCTGGAAAGGCTGGTATCCGGTTTTTGATATGAATGTAACCTACGGTCAACGGGCCAATGAATACTATTTAATCAGTCAGGTAACCGATCATCATGGAACTGTATTAAATGGTGATACTACCTTGCAAAGGTATACGTATGGTGAATTTACTTCTCAAATAAAAACCAGTCTTCCGTTGTCTTTCACAAAAGGCCCATACAGCAGGATGGTTCAGCCTGAGATCCAATATGGATTGAATTATATTCACCATCAGGAATCCACTCCAGAACGTTTCCATAAGGGCACATTTCATTACCTGGGATACCGCCTTTACCTGCACCAGTTGCTTCGTCAAAGCTATATGGATGTATATCCCGATTTTGGTATTGTGGTTGACGGTATGTTCCGCCATTCTCCTGCAGGCGATCTCAGGGCAGGTCAGCTTAAGGCACTTCAGGCGGTAGCATACCTGCCGGGAATCATGAAAAACCATGGCATAAGGATGTATGCCGGTGCTCAGGAAAAGCAGTCATCAGGCACCATCGGGTTTGGTGATGTAATCCGGTATGCACGTGGCTGGGGCAGGATTAATACAACCGGAATTGCGACGGGTGGAATAGATTATAAACTTCCTTTGCTGTATCCTGATTTCAATGTCTGGAAACTATTATACACCCGCCGTGTGACTGCTTCCCTGTTTGCAGATTATACCCGTCTGAAAGGTAATTTTTATAATCAGGGAGAGGTGATTGGGACGTTTACCAAAGACATCAGCTCTTTAGGAACAGAAGTAACGGCTGATGTCAACCTTGCAAGGTTTTATGCTCCGGCTACCATTGGCTTAAGAGCTTCTTACATTCCTGAAATGAAGGATGTTTACTTTAACCTTCTTTTTTCAGTTGATTTCACTTCTTTTTAAGGTTATATAAGTTATTTCAGCAGGCATATCGAGCCTCCATGGCATACCCACGGTTCCAATCCCCGTATTGACATACAGAGCTGTATTACCTGAACGGTATAACCCACCCCAGTATTTCCTTGTCAGATATGCAAGGCTAAATGGAATTCCGGCTAGTTTAATGCCCCATTGCATGCCGTGGGTGTGACCTGAAAATGTTAATGCAATATCATCCTGTTCTTTTATTATGCTTTCCCAATGGGCAGGATCATGGGTCAGCAGAATGGTAAAGGCATCAGAAGGAATATTTTCAGTAGCCTTTTCCAGATCAGCATACTGGGGAAAGGGAGGATGTCCCCAGTTTTCAACGCCTGATATAAAAATTGAATCACCTCCCCGGACTAAAGTTTCATGTTCATTTCTTAGTAACCTGAATCCCATCTTTTCATGGGCACGTAGTATACCATTAAAGTTTTCTTTTTTTGCAGAATCACTGTTCCACCTGGAATAATCACCATAGTCATGATTGCCCAGGATCGAATAACTATCCCTGTTCCTGGTGATTTCACCAAATAACTTTTCCAGTCCATCTGCTTCGTAGGCAAAATTATTAACAAGGTCTCCTGCGAATAAGACCAGGTCAGGTTCCGCGTTATCGATATAACGGGCAGTCTTTTTGAGCTTTTTTTCAGCATTCAGCAAACCTCCCAGATGTGTATCGGTAATCAGAGCAATCCGGTAATTATGAAATGCCGGGGGAAGGTTTGAAAAATTAAGCTCATGATGTACTTCCCTGAAACTGGCTGCTCCGGCAATTGTCCCGTATAGTATTAAAGAAGCCAGGGGTATAGCAATCAACAACCCGGCATAAGGCAATACCGGCTCTTTTTTTCTCCCAAAGATCCTGTGAGCTAGTGCGGCAAATGCCAAAGGAATGTTAAACATGAATACTGCAAACAAAAAGATATTGAACACCAGGTAAAAACTATAGTTCCCTGACTGGCTTGGTTGAAAGGGATAAATATATAATACAAAAAATAAAAAAAGGATCAGCAGGTGAAGTATTGGAAATATCATGTTGATCATCCGCTGCCTTCTATGGACTACAATTTTTTTCAGACTGTAAAAGGAGCCGAAGGAGGTAAGTAAATAGATTGCGATGAATACAACCAGAAATATTATTTGAAAAGTCCGCATCCCTTAAATATTATTTAAATTACAAAAGTAGTGAAACAACTGCTCTGCCACAAAAGTACCCAAATCCAGAACTATTTTCACAGAAAAAGTAATTTCACATTAAACATTGAGGGCCAAAAAGTGATATATGTTTTTAGTTTACAGCATTTTATTCCATTTTTAAGCCCCTGAGGTTCCTGTATTTGCTATAGCACCGGAGAAAGTACATAAATAACGCCCAGAATTTTGATGAATTTAAATGGAGAAGAAGAAATATTTAGCTTTTGAAAAATAAATATACCATTCGAATCAAAATTAATATTTCACAATCATAAGTTACCTGCGTCAAGTGGAGTATTTTCTGATAATACATTTGTAAATGTATTTTGATACAGAAATAAACAAGGAATAACAGATTTGATTACAAAAGTAATATTGAAATTCCAACACATATGTAATCAATTTAGGGAAAAATTTTACAAATGAATGATCGGGAACAAAGTCAGAAAAGGGTAGGGGAATGATCCTGTACATTCTACAATTAGTCAGGTATTCTTGTAAAGTATAAATTATAAAGTTCAGATTATCTATTACTTAAATTATATTATTTAAACATCTTTATAGAAATGATGAAGCTTATTAATCATTTCCGTGTAATGTATATTGAAATAATAATATAACACATTATAAACCAAGACGTTAATTTATGCATATTAAAGTAGTTTAAAGATATATTAATTTCTTATTCAAATTCTTGGTTATCAGCCATTAATTACTAATTTTATCCAAATATGCTGACTTAAATAATTTTTTCTGATCTGTAGGATAATTAAATTCAATATATTACATTTGTATAGCAAACCTATTTTTATACAGTGATGAAGGACCGCATACAAAAATTCATTGATTACAAAAGTATATCTCCGGGTACTCTTGCAGAAATACTTGAAGTTCAGAGATCTAACATATCCCATATACTGAATGGAAGGAACAAACCAGGCGCTGTATTCATAGAAAAGTTCCTGCTGGCGTTCCCTATGTTGAATGCAAGATGGCTTTTTACCGGTGAGGGACCAATGGTAATAGGCATGACTGAAACTCCCAGGGAAACTATGCCAAAGGATACTGAGATACCGGAAGAAACTGTATTACCCGCTCAAAATGCTGAAGAACCGCATAAAGTTACCACACCGGAAATTCAGGCGAAATCAATTTCCAAGGTTGTCTTATTATATTCCGATGGTTCATTTTCTGCCTATAATCCATTACAGGCAAAATGATTTTACAAATATGTTTTACAACATAAAAAATAATTTACAAATGTGAATTGCCATTCAAAAATAATATTTACATTTGTAATGTAGAATTATACAAAAAGACAGGATGGTTCAAGCAATATATTCTGATTTACAAACCCGGAATTAGTTCCAACTTACTGTACAAGGCAAAATCATAAGCCGTCAGGAATTTCTGGCGGTTTTTTTTTGTTGGTGATCCTTTAGTCCTGAATAATCCCTCAAAACAAATAATATTTATCTTTGCCCTAAATCTGTGTTTATGGGAAAAAAAACAGTAGGAGATTTCATAGTTGCAGAAAATATTCAGTTAAACGAAACCAATTTTCTTATAAAACTTCAGGCTCAGGTGCCTTTGCCTAAACTCAGGCCCGGTCAGTTTGTCAATATCGACATTTCAAATTGTAAAGAAATATTCCTTCGCCGGCCCTTCTCTATATTTGAAGCAGATTATACTAATCAGACCATTTCATTGATCGTTAAAATTCTGGGGCGCGGTTCAAAAAAGCTTACTGAAGTGCTTACAGGAGACGTTGTAAGTCTTATATACCCGCTTGGAAAACATTTTACCTATCCGCTGCCGGGTGAACGTATCCTGGCTGTTGGAGGGGGTAGTGGACTTGCACCCATGCTGTTTCTGGCAAAAGAATCAGGATTGCCCCCACAGAATGTCGATATTTTGATTGGGGCACGAAGCGCATCTGATCATGTTGATGCAGCTTCATACAGCAATTATGGAACGCTGCACTATACTACTGAAGACGGTACCCTGGGTTTCAGGGGGCTGGTTACACAACATCCTATATTTGCTGAAGATCTGAATAAATACAGCAGAATATATGCCTGCGGTCCTGATGGAATGATGAAAGCCATAGCAAAAGAAGCAAAAAAAGCCGGTGTGGAATGTGAAGTATCCCTTGAAAATCTGATGGCCTGCGGATTCGGCGTCTGTCTGTGCTGTATTGAACCTACTGTAAATGGAAATGTCTGTGTATGTACTGAAGGACCTGTATTTAATATAAAGGATTTAAAATGGCCGATTTAGCAGTTCAAATTCATAATCTGAAACTTAAAAACCCGGTGATGCTTGCTTCAGGTACCTGTGGCTATGCTGAGGAAATCAATGAATTTTATGATGTATCACAGCTGGGAGGAATTTTTTTAAAGGGGCTAACCCTGCGAAACCGCGATGGCAATCTCTACCCCAGGATGGCAGAAACTCCTTCTGGTATGTTAAATGCAGTAGGCTTGCAAAACAAGGGAATCGACCATTTTATTGCTACTATTTATCCCCGGATAAAAAACTATAATACACCATTAATCATAAATGTAAACGGATCCACCGTTGAAGATTATATTGAGCTGACTGAAAAAGTAAATGAACTGGATGGAATTCCTGCTATTGAATTGAATATATCCTGTCCGAATGTAAAGGAAGGCGGAATGGCTTTTGGCATCACCTGTCCGGGGGCAGAAGCCGTAACACGCGAGGTCAGGAAGGTATATTCCAAAACTTTAATTGTTAAACTTTCACCGAATGTAACAGATATTTCCGAAATTGCCAAAGCAGTTGAGGGACAGGGGGCTGACAGTGTTTCACTTGTTAATACATTTGTTGGTATGGCTATAAATGCAGAAACCAGGAAACCTCTTCTTTCGACTGTTACTGGCGGCTTATCCGGACCTGCAATTAAGCCCATTGCCCTCCGAATGGTATGGCAGGTGGCCAAGGCTGTCAGAATACCTGTAATTGCTATGGGAGGCATCATGAACGCAACCGATGCTTTGGAATTCCTGATAGCAGGGGCATCTGCAGTGCAGATAGGTACAGCTATTTTTAAGGATCCATTTATTCCCCTGCATGTGGTTAAAGGGTTGGAAGAATATCTCGAACGGCATCGTTTAGGCTCTGTCAGCGAATTAATTGGGTGTTTACAAGTGTAAATATTAATTATTGGTCAATATTCCATACATATTTGTCTTTTTATATTATATATCCCTTGAAAAGTATTAAAATTGCAATGTGAACATTTCAATTTTGTTCGTGTTTAATAATCTAAAAATAGCAAAAATCATATTTAAGATTTATGTCAAAATTTGAAATCCTGATGCCTAAGCTTGGAGAAAGTATCCTGGAAGGCACAATTACCAAATGGTTTGTTAAGGAAGGTGATACCATAGAAGAAGATGATATGCTCTTTGAGGTTGCAACCGACAAAGTGGATTCTGAAATCCCCTCACCGGTTGATGGTGTAGTTACTAAAATCCTGCATGGTGAAGGTTCTCTGCTACCGGTGGGTGAAATTGTTGCAGTTATTAATCTGGGAGGGGAGGAACCCCCTGAATCAGAAGAAACCCAGGATGTTGATTCATCTAAAGAATTTTCAGAAGAAATTACTCCTGAATCTGATGCTGTTTCTGCAGAACAGGATGAAGCAGCTCCATTAAGGGAAATGTCAAACAGGTTTTATTCCCCGCTTGTACGGACAATGGCCAAAGAGGAAGGTATCTCAGCAAAAGAACTTGAATCCATTGAAGGTTCAGGTGCCAATGGAAGGGTACAGAAAAAGGACCTTTTGGATTATCTGCAAAACAGGAAGCAGCAGAAGCCTGCAGAAGAAAAACCTGCATCAAAGGCACAACCGGCAGCAATTCCTGTTGTTGAAAGAAAACAGGCACCCGCTGTCACTGCCGGAGAAGGCGACACAGTAGTTGAAATGGACCGTGTCCGGAAACTCATTGCAGACCATATGGTGATGTCGAAACAGGTTTCGCCGCACGTTACATCTGTAGTGGAAGCTGATGTTACAGACCTGGTTTTCTGGAGAGATAAAAATAAGGAGGCTTTTCTGCAGAAATACGGCGAGAAAATAACATTTATGCCGTTTTTTATCGAAGCAACAGCTGCAGCACTGGCAGAATTCCCTATGGTGAATTCCTCAGTTGACGGCGATAAGATCATCCTGCGTAAAAACATCAATATTGGTGTGGCAGTGGCCAAGCCCGATGGAAACCTGATTGTTCCGGTTGTTAAGAATTCAGAACAAAAAAATATTGTTGGCCTGACCAAAGAATTGAACAGGCTGGCAAATGCTGCACGGAACAACAAGCTTTCACCTGAAGAAATACAGGGAGGTACATTTACCATTACTAATTTCGGCAGTTTCAGGAACCTGATCGGTACTCCGATCATCAATCAGCCACAGGTTGGTATTCTTGCTACAGGGAGTATCGAGAAAAAGCCGGCTGTAATTGAAACACCTACAGGTGATGCCATTGCCATCAGGCATAAAATGTTCCTGTCATTATCATACGACCATCGCGTGGTTGATGGTGCACTCGGAGGCGCTTTCCTGAGAAAAATTGCTGACCTTCTCGAACAGTTTGACATTAACCGATCAATTTGATACTTTTAATATGGAAGATTTACAGATACCAAAAATCTATACGATAAAAAACACCGATAAGGATACCCTTGAAAAATGGTTCAGAATGATGACCATCGGAAGGGCCATTGACGACAAGGCACCAAATTACCTGAAGCAGGCAATTGGCTGGTCGTATCATGCCCCTTTTGCAGGCCACGACGGTATACAGCTGGCTGTGGGGCAGGTTTTCGAAAAGAAAAAGGATCACATGTTCCTTTATTACCGCGACATGATGACAGCAATATCCTGCGGTCTGACACCAGAAGAAATTATTCTAAACGGGATTTCAAAGGCAACCGATCCCTCCAGTGGAGGAAGGCATATGTCGAACCATTTCGCTAAACCTGAATGGAATATTCACAGCGTTTCCTCTTTGACGGGAAATCATACCCTGCATGCAGTAGGAGTGGCCCGTGCCATTAAATATTATGGAGAGAAAGCCGTCGCATTCAGTAATCAGGGAGAATCATCTGTCAGTGAAGGCTTTGTTTACGAAGCTTTTAATGGGGCCGATAAGGAAAAACTACCTGTGGTTTTTGTTATACAGGACAATGGGTACGGAATTTCTGTTCCTAAAAAGGATCAGACAGCCCAGCGTAAGGTAGCTAATAATTTTGTTGCCTTTAAAAACCTCAGAATATTGCATTGCAACGGCAAGGATGTTTTTGACTCTATGAATGCCATGATCGAAGCTAAACGGATCGCCCTGGAAGAAAGCCGCCCGGTAATTGTACAGGCAAATTGTGTAAGGATCCGTTCCCATTCCAATTCCGACGACCATTTATTGTACAGAAGTGAATCTGAAAGAAATTATGTTGAGCAGTATGATCCCCTTGCAAAGTTCAGGAGGATGCTCATACGGTACAACAGGTTTACCGAACAGGAAATTCTTACAATGGAAGAGGAGGTCAGGCTGGAACTGAAGGCTGCACATAAGGCTGCCATGCAAGCCCCAAATCCCGATCCTAAATCTATTTATGATTTTGTACTGCCGGAATCCTATACACCAAAAAAGTTTCCTGATGGTCTGCATCAGGAGCAGGGGGATAAAATTAAGCTGATTACAGCTCTGAACAATACCCTGAAAGAGGAATTCAGGAGAAATCCTGATACCTTTATGTGGGGACAGGATATGGCAAACAAGGATAAAGGAGGCATATTCAATGTATCAAAAGGTTTGCAGCAGGAGTTTGGTCCCAAAAGGATATTCAATGCACCCATTGCCGAAGATTTTATTGTGGGCACTGCCAACGGTATGTCGAGGTTTGATGAAAAAATCAGGATTGTAATTGAAGGGGCCGAATTTGCCGATTATTTCTGGCCCGCAATGGAACAATATGTGGAATGCAGTCATGATTACTGGCGATCAAATGGAAAATTCACGCCAAATGTTACCATTCGCCTTGCCTCGGGTGGATATATTGGCGGTGGGTTGTATCATTCGCAAACCATCGAAGGATCTTTGGTTTCAATTCCCGGAGTGAGGATCGTTTATCCATCGTTTGCCGATGATGCAGCCGGACTTCTTCGCACTTCCATCAGATCAAGGGGTGTAACCATGTTTATGGAACCAAAAACCCTGTATCAAAGTCCTAAAGCAGCAACTGTTGTTCCCGAGGAATTCGAAGTTCCGTTTGGAAAAGCACGCATACGTCACGAAGGCAGCGACCTTACAATTATTACATATGGAAACACCACTCACCTGAGTATTGAGGCAGCAGTAAAACTAAAGGAAGAAGGACACAGTGTGGAAGTTATGGATTTACGTTCACTCATTCCTCTTGATGAAGAAGCCATTTTGGAATCGGTGAAAAAAACAAACAAGGTTCTGATTGCACATGAAGACAAGGTATTTGGTGGTTTTGGCGGAGAGCTGAGTGCCCTCATTACTGAAAAGGCATTTGAATACCTTGATGCCCCTGTTAAAAGGGTAGGTTCAACCTTTACGCCAGTCGGGTTCAACACCATACTCGAAAGAGCCATATTGCCCGATGTCAAAAGAATTTATGACGCAGCCAAAGATTTATTATCATACTAAAATTCTGATTTAAAAAATGAGTAAAAAAACAACTGTCATCTATAGCTTCCACACACACAAATCCAAAAAGGTTGCTGAAAAGGTCATTGAAAACTGGGGTTCACAGGATATTGAACCTGTGAATGCAGAAGAGCTTCGAAGGGAAGTTATTGAAAAGTATGATAATTTCATTCTAAGCGCTCCCACATGGTTCGATGGCGAACTTCCCAATTACTGGGATGAATTTGTTCCTGAACTGGAAGAATTGGATTTATCAGGAAAAAAGTTTGCCATCTTCGGCCTGGGCGATCAAAAGGAATATCCTGAAAACTTTTGTGATGCAATAGGAATTCTTGCCGGTATAATCGAGCAATGTGGAGGCCATCTGGTGGGACAGGTACCTGCTGAAGGTTATACCTTTGAACGTTCTAGGGCAAAACGTGGCGATATCTTTGTGGGACTGCCGCTCGACCAGGAAAACCAGGCCCGCCTGACCGCCGGCAGGGTAAAAAGCTGGGTCGAGCAACTCAAGAAGGAATTTCAGGAGTAAATAGCATAGAACAGAGGGCAGATTTATAAATCCAGAAGTAGAGTGCACAGGGCTTTACACAAAAGTATGAGTCCGTAGTTTAGTTTGTATCCTTTTAAGGTGAAGCTAATTTGTCTCCATTCCTTTAGGTCCTCAAAATCTTCAATAGCCTTATTGAAATAATCAAAAAATAACAAAAACAGTTGCCGGAATGGCAACTGTTTTTGTGAAACCATACCTTCAGTTGAACACATTACATAATTGTAGATTAAACATTATCAATTAGTTGTACATTTGTAATTGTTAATTATTACAAATGTAACAATTTGAGCCTGTTTAATGGTAGTTATTTTAGTACCTGAATTATACCCAGAATGGCTAAAGAAGCCTGATCTTAGATTCCTGTATTTATTTGTGAAAAATTTTTCATGCGGAAATATTTTATTCACGAGTAGATTATACTGTTAAATAGCAGCAGTGTCTGTTGTTATTTTCTTGTCAGTAAAATTCAAATTCAGCAGGGTTTAGTTTTCAGATAACTTTTATTAATTAATTTTGTGGCTTTTAAAATCTAAAATTAAACAAAGTGTCTGAAACAAGATACATATTTGTTACTGGCGGAGTTACTTCATCGCTGGGTAAGGGAATTCTGGCTGCTTCACTTGCCAAACTTTTACAGTCGAGAGGTTATACGGTCACCATTCAGAAGCTCGATCCATATATTAACGTCGATCCTGGTACATTAAATCCGTATGAACATGGAGAATGCTATGTTACGGAAGACGGAGCTGAAACAGATCTTGACCTTGGACATTATGAACGATTTCTTAATGAACCTACCTCACAGGCCAATAACGTAACGACCGGAAGGATATACCAATCAGTAATCAGCAAGGAACGGCATGGGGATTACCTGGGCAAAACCGTGCAGATCATTCCTCATATAACTGATGAAATCAAGCGCAGGATAAAAATACTAGGGACTAAAGGAAAGTATGACATTGTTGTTACAGAAATCGGGGGCACTGTAGGTGATATTGAATCGCTTCCTTATATTGAGTCAGTGAGGCAGCTTAAGCGCGAACTTGGAACAAAAGCAATCGTAATTCATCTTACCCTGGTACCATACCTGGCTGCCACAGGAGAACTTAAAACCAAGCCTACGCAACATTCTGTAAAGTTACTGCTTGAAGCAGGGGTTCAGCCCGACATACTGGTTTTGAGAACCGAACATGATATTGAGCAACCGGTAAGGGAAAAGGTGGCATTGTTTTGCAATGTTGATCAGGATGCAGTGATTCAGTCAGTCAATGTACCCACCATTTATGAAGTACCTCTTAAGATGCTTGAGGAAAAACTTGATGTAACAGTATCAAGAAAACTGGGACTGGAAATCAGTGAAAACATAGATCTGAAAGCCTGGCAAAAATTCATCACAAAGCTGAAGAATCCGAAGCATAAAATCACGATAGGGCTAATTGGAAAATACGTAGAACTGCGCGATGCCTATAAATCAATCGCAGAAGCTTTGGTGCATGCAGGTGCTGAAAACCAATGCCAGGTGGATATTGACTGGATCCATTCGGAATCTATTGAACAGGAAAATCTCGAGGCAAGATTGTCAGCTTTGAATGGCATGATTGTCGCCCCCGGATTCGGACACAGGGGTATGCAGGGTAAATTATTTGCAGCAAAGTATGCCCGGGAGAACAACATTCCATACTTTGGAATTTGTCTGGGCATGCAGGTGGCTGTGATTGAGTTTGCCCAAAACGTGCTGAACCTTCAGGGAGCCGATTCAACAGAGATGAACCCTAAAACTGCCTATCCTGTCATCGACCTGATGGAACATCAGAAAGGAATTACCGATTATGGGGGAACCATGCGTTTGGGATCATACGAATGCAGGATCATTGAAAACAAATCTAAAACCTTCAAGGCGTATAATAAATTAACGATTTACGAAAGGCACCGGCACCGCTATGAATTTAACGATACCTACAGGGATCAATTCATTCAGGCAGGAATGTTGCCGGTAGGTGTAAATCCTGAAACCGACCTGGTTGAAATTATTGAAATACCTTCTCTCCGGTGGTTTGTTGGAGTACAGTTTCACCCGGAATACAGGAGCACCGTGCTTAATCCACATCCTCTCTTTGTCGACTTCATTAAAAATTCTTTAGTTAAAAAATAAAAATGGATAGAAATTCAGTCGTAGGTATTTTTTTAATTTTTGCTATACTCGTTGTATTTTCACTTCTTAATAAACCATCACAGGAACAGATTGAGGCAGCCCGGCGCAGGCAGGATTCCATAGCACAGGCAGAAGCTCAACGACAGGTGCAGCAACAACTTCAAAATCAGCAAAACACCTTTACAGAACAACCGGAATCGAATATCCCTGATTCAATTGCAGCAGAAAGCAGGCTTCAGGAACAAATAGACAAGTTCGGTGTTTTTGGGAATGCTGCCCTGGGAACGGAAGATTTTTATACTCTTGAGAACAACCTCATGAAGATTACCTTTTCCAATAAAGGTGGGAAAATTTATTCAGTAGAACTTAAAAACTTCCAAACCCATGACTCACTCCCGCTTATGCTTTTCGAAGGAGACAAAAGCCGTTTTGGAGTGAGCTTTTTTGCCCAAAACAGGAGTATACACACTGAAGAACTTTATTTTTCACCATCTTTTGAAACCAAATCGAAAGAAATTAACGGACCTGAAGTCAGGACCGGCAGCGAAGGCAGACTGAAATTCAACGAAGATAATCCCGGCGGTAAAGATTCCATGATTTTCAGGCTTGAGGTGGCTCCCGGAAGGTTTATTGACCACATTTATACACTTGAGTACAATTCATACCTCGTTGATTTCGACATCAGGATGAATGGCCTCGACCAGTATATTGCCTCTAACCAGTCGTACCTTAACTTTACATGGTCATTCGATCTGCCCCGCCAGGAAAGGATCTCACAGTTTGGCGAAGACCGGTATACAAACATCACCTATAAGTTTTTTGAGGATGATGTCGATAATCTCTCGCAAAGTAAATCTGACCAGGAAAACCTCAATACAAGGGTGAAATGGATTGGCTTCAAGCAGTTGTTTTTCAACTCAACCATCATTGCCAAGGAATCGTTTCCCAATGCAATGGTAAAATCGGAAAGATTTGAAGATCACCCTGAATATCTTGCCAATTTTTATGCTGAAATATCACTGCCATACCAGGGTACAGGCAGCGAACGTGTCGACATGCAGTTCTATTTTGGTCCCAATCATTATCAAACCCTCAGGCAGTATGGTATCGATCTTGAGCGCCAGGTTTATCTTGGATATGCCATTGTAAGACCTGTAAATAAATATCTGATCATCCCCATATTCAACTTCCTGAGGAGGTTTATCGATAATTTCGGAATTATTATCCTGTTGCTGACAATCTTCATCAAAACCATTCTATTTCCGTTTACCTATAAATCGTATGTGTCGCAGGCTAAAATGAGGGCACTGAAGCCTGAAGTGGATGAATTGAATAAAAAGTTCGGGAATGATAAACCCCTGGAGAAACAGCAGGCTACTATGGCCTTGTACAAGAAGGCAGGGGTGAATCCAATGGGTGGATGCCTGCCGATGTTGCTGCAGTTTCCCATACTCATTGCCATGTTTTTCTTCTTTCCTACATCTATTGAGCTGAGACAGGAAAGCTTTTTGTGGGCACACGATTTATCAACCTATGATTCCATTCTTGATTTACCATTCAAGATTCCATTTTATGGCGATCATGTGAGCCTTTTTGTATTGCTGATGACCATTACAACCATCATTTCAACAAGGTTAAGCCAGCAGTCAGCCTCTACCCAGGGGATGCCGGGAATGAAAACCATGATGTACCTGATGCCCGTTATGTTTTTATTCATTCTAAACAATTATTCATCCGGATTAAGCTATTATTATTTCCTTGCCAATGTCATTACGATTGGACAAACCTATATCATCAGGGGCTTCATTGATGAAGATAAAATCAGGACCCAGTTGCAGGTTAACAAGAAGAAACCCTTAAAAAAATCAAAATTTCAACAAAGGCTTGAAGAAATGGCTAAACAAAGAGGGGTACAGCTTCCTAAAAAATAAGTTATAATCCTACATGAAAAAAAAGGTTGTCCAAATAGGGCAACCTTTTTTTCTGTGCCTTGCATGCTATATAATGTGGTGTTGAAAGTTCACTTTCGGGGCATGGAGTCACCTGTCATATCGCAAGGATTTACCGCTTACTGGAACCTATCGTACGATACTGTGAGAGGCTGTCAAACAGGGCAGGAGAAATACTTTTTTGTTTTCTTTCTGCCTGATGAGCAGACCCGGCAGAACCACCGATTGGATTACAAGTCTTTATACTGATTGGCATAAAGCTACATGTAAGACATCAGGCCTATATCAAATTCAATTTAAATTCAATGTAAACTCAATATAAAGTCAATATAAAGTCAATTTTAATCGAATTTACATTGAATTAAGGTTGAATTTGCACTGAATATATACTTTACTTGTTATGGACCCTCATCATAAAGTAGCCGGTCACTTCATTAAATTGACCATTGCTTTAATTTTTAACAGGATCATTAAACCTTTTCTGTTTCAACAGGTCGAAGGGGTATTAATTTAATAACAGAAGTTACAATGAAAAAAATTGGAATGATCATGTTGTCACTGATGTTGGT
>JAEYNZ010000081.1 GCA_023412195.1 Bacteroidota bacterium | reverse complement strand
CTTAGTTTTTCGTATATTCTGTTCCAGCAAATTTCTACTGTTTTTGCCATCAGTGGTAATACTCCTCCCATGATAGCTGTATGGATTCCCAATCTGGGTTATAGTTTAATCGCCTTTTTTGTCTTCCGTTGGGCAGCAAAATAAATAGAAATTGCTTGTGTAAAACATACTATTCAAACAAAAAAGGTAATAATTCGATAACCGGCATTATGGTTTGCATAATTATGCGCATGCATGAAAGAATTACGGCAGCCGACTAAAAAAATTTATAATTTTGCCCCGGTTTAAAGATAGAAGAACCCTTCAGTGAAGGGAATTTATAATTAAAAAATAAAATTGTATGTCATTAAGAAGCAATGTCCTTGACCTTCGAAAAAGGAAGAGGGAGGTACAAAAAGGCGGAGGTGACGAGGCCATAGAGAAACAGGCAAAGATGGGGAAATTGACTGCCCGTGAAAGAATTTTGGCCCTTTTGGATAAGAATTCCTTTCATGAGTATGATTTATTCGTTGAGCATAGTGCAAAGGATTTCGGCATGGATTCGAAGGTACTGCATGGCGATGGCGTGATCATCGGAACTGGAACCATTTACACCAAGCCGGTGTGTATCTTCGCACAGGATTTCACCGTTGCAGGAGGTTCACTGGGACTTATGCATGCACGTAAAATTACAAAAATCATGGATCATGCCCTGAAGATGAGGGTTCCGCTTATCGGAATCAATGATTCAGGAGGTGCACGTATACAGGAAGGAGTAAATTCACTGGCAGGTTACGGCGAGATATTCTTTCGCAATACACTTGCATCGGGTGTAATACCACAGATATCTGTCATTCTTGGACCATGTGCCGGTGGTGCTGTCTATTCACCTGCCCTCACTGATTTTGTGTTTGTGGTTGAAAACATCTCTAAAATGTTTATTACCGGTCCGAGCGTTATCAAATCGGTATTGGGCGAAGAAATTTCGATGGAAGAACTTGGAGGTGCAAGGGTGCATGCGGAGCTTACAGGAAATGCTCATTTTTTTGCCACAAGTGAACTTGAATGTTTCGAGCAGATTAAAAAGCTTATTAGCTATATTCCCCGAAATAATGGCATGAAAGCAATGGCTTTCCCTCCAAAATCTCCCAAGAAGGGACGTAAAATAGAGGACATTGTACCTGCTGATCCACGAATTCCTTATGATATGCGGGATATCATTAAAACGGTCACCGACAACTCGGAATTCTTTGAAGTAATGGAACTTTTTGCACCCAATATAATCATTGGTTTTGGAAGGATGGAGGGCGATACGGTTGGTTTTGTTGCCAATCAGCCTATGGTACTGGCAGGAGTGCTAGACACTGACAGTTCCGACAAGGCAGCGCGTTTCATAAGGTATTGTGATGCATTTAACATCCCGATTGTCACTCTGGAAGATTTACCGGGATATTTACCAGGCGTAGATCAGGAACACGCAGGTGTAATCAGACATGGGGCAAAAATTTTGTATGCATACAGTGAAGCTACTGTTCCAAAGGTGACCATCATTCTTCGCAAAGCATACGGAGGAGGATATATTGCCATGAATTCTAGGCATCTCCGGGCCGACTTTGTATTTGCATGGCCAACAGCCGAGATTGCAGTTATGGGTCCGGAAGGTGCTGCAAATATCGTTTTCCGGAAGGAAATATCAGAAGCAGAAAATCCGGAAGAAATGCGCCTGCAAAAAATTCAGGAGTACAAGGAAAAATTTGCAAATCCATATGTAGCTGCAGCTCAGGGATACATCGATGAGGTAATAGAACCTAAGGAAACAAGAGGCAGAATTTTACATGCCCTGCAGGTTTCTCAAAATAAAAGTGTCTTCCTTCCTAATAAAAAACACGGTATCCCTCCGTTTTAATCTTTAAACTTCTGATATGTCTGAAAATAAAGAACTGAAAAACCTGATTATTGAGGGTGCCATTTACAAAACAAACTACACATGGAAGTTTGAGAACCGGGTTAAATGGGAAGCACCAAATCCAAACATGATTTTTTCATTTATACCCGGAACCATTATCGATATTTTCATCAAGCCAAAACAAAAAATTAAAGAAGGGGAAACCCTGCTTTTACTGGAAGCAATGAAAATGCAGAACCAGGTGCGTATGCCATTCGATGGCGAAATTGTTAAAATTCATGTTGTAAAGGATGAAATCATCCCTAAAAGACATCTGATGCTGGAAATAAAGCCAGTCAAGATTAAGTAAAACATAAATCCGATAAATTATTCTAAGGCCGTACAAGCAAATTTGTACGGCTTTTTTTCTAAAAAATGATTAGCTTTAATGACATGAAAATGCCATGAGAGCAATATTTTTTTTTATCGTTTTCATTAGTTTCGGCTACAAAAGTATAGGGCAAACCGAAGTATGCCGAAAATCGACAGAAGGTACTGATTTCTGGTTTGGGTTCATGGAAAGCAGGAACTACCAGAGCGACCATTATCTTGAGATTACTGTTACTGCACGTGAAGCTACCACATTCCAGATTGTTACAGGCCCTCAGGAACAGCCATATGGAGGTATTTACTCTGTAGATGCGAATAGTTCATTACCAGTTCACATTCCATGGCAATTGGTAGAAGCAATAGGCTCAGAAGAAATCGAAGATAAAGGTATCCGCCTGGTTTCAGAAAAACCGGTAAATGTTTATGCGCTGAACTGGAACCAGAATTCTGCCGATGTTGCAGTTATTTATCCAAAAGGTTCACTGGGTACAGAATATTTTGCGATGTGCTATTATCCCGATATTGACATGATTGATCCTGAAACCGGGAACGGGCGCAACAGTGAATTTCTGATAGTAGCCACAGAAAATGGCACTACTGTTGAAATCACACCTTCGCGGGTTACACACAAACTGATGCCAAAAGATTCCACCTTTACAGTTTTTCTTAATAGAGGGCAGGTATACCAGGTACAGTCAGAAAATATACCCGGCACCCGGCAGGAGGGTCAGGGTGATCTGACCGGCAGCCATATAAAATCAAACAAGCCTGTGGCCTTCTATTCAGGGTCACTAAGCACCCAGGTTCCCACTGGTAAATGTTGTTGGGACCACCTTTACGAACAAATCCCACCGATTCATTCATGGGGGCTTGAATATTATCTTACACCCCTTAAAACCAGGGAACAGGACCGATACAGGATCATGGCTTCCCAAAACAACACACAAATCCATATTACCGGAAGGACATCTGTTACGATTAACCGTGGTGAGTTTTTTGAATTGGTTGGCTCTCAAAATGATCTTATACGGGTACTTGCCGACAAACCGGTTATGGTGGCCCAGTACAGCCAGTCGGTAACTGTTGACCAGCCACAAACTGGCGACGGCGACCCGTTCATGATCATCCTGAGCCCGGTCAACCAATCGCGGAATGATGTTACTTTCGTAGCCTACGAATCACCCGAACTGGGATTGGAAGATTATTCCGGAATCACAAAATATTTTGTAAATGTTATCATTGCTGACTCCGAAACTGCTAACATCAGGTTAAACGGAGAGCCGATAGAGGAGTTTGTAAAATTCCCTGAAGGTAATTTTTCTTTTGCACAGATACCCATTGAAGCAGGAACCCACCATCTACAGAATATAAATGAGCATGTTGGTTTTCTGGCCTATGTCTATGGATTTGGAGGTGTAGAGTCATATGGCTATGGTGCAGGCTTTAATCTTGATCTGACACTTGATCTTGGAGAAAGTGCTTACTTCAAAAATGACACTCTGTTATTGTGCTATGGCAGCAGCCTCCTGCTGGATGCAGGAAACTGGTTTGATTCTTATTTATGGGATGATGGAGTAACAACCCATACTAAAGAAGTTACAGAGCAGGGATGGTATTCTGTTGAAACCAGAACCTTCGACGGATGCATTTTAAAAGATTCTGTTTATGTTTTAGTAAGTACTCCTGATCCCGGTATTGATACAGAACCTGTGGAGGAATGCATGCCATTTGAACTGCCACTGACAGCCGGGAATGGTTATGAAAAATATACATGGACTGACCAATATGGCCATCTTATAGCAGAAACACAATCAGTAGTGCTGGATCATACAGGTACCTATAGCATTACCGTTACTGACAGATATAACTGCCAGGCAAGTGACACAATAGACCTGCTGATACATCCTGTTCCTGATCTAACTTTTTCAGGCCCTTCACAGGTATGCGGAATATATACCGCCACCCTTTCAGTTGCACATTCAGGAGTAAATGACTCTATATGGAAATTTGACGGAAGCTATGAATGGAAAACCAATAACACTTCGATACGGCTGTCTGACCTTACACATGATTTTGCCCGTATTACAGCAGATGAATGGGGTGATTATGAAATCTACTATCAACTTAAGACAATAGACAACTGTGAGAGGACTGATACATTCAATATCCGCTTCCATCCTCAGCCTGTTAATGATTTTAACCTGAAAAGCAATGCACACTGTGAAGGATACAATCAGGAACTACTGTTTACAGGGATAGCCACCGACAGTGCCTTCTTTCACTGGGACCTTAATGGCCGCCACTTTCTCGATACATTGGGTCGGGAGCATTACCTGATTACCGTTGGAGCTTTAGTACCTTCGCCTTCTTACGTAGCTTTATACATTGATGATCATGGCTGCCTGAGTGATACCATTACCAGGCCCGATGGAGCTACACCAAACTTTTCAATGGAAGCCAGCAGCAGGAGAGGTTGCGATGAACTTACAGTTGATTTTAACGCTAAACTACATACCGAAGATAACGTCGATTATAAGTGGGATTTCAATAATGGTGAAATATCAGGATCACCACAAGAAACTATTCATTTTTCTAAACCTGGAATGTATAATATCAGCCTGACCATTACAAATCCGGTAACAGGTTGCATAAATGCTTTTACAATGGACAGTATGATCAGAGTCTTCCCTACTCCTGTTGCAGCCATTGCTGCCAACCCGGATATATGTTATCCTGATACTGCGCAACTGGTTTATATACATAATCAGGATTCATCATTGGTATCCTGGGAATTTGAGGGAATGCACCAGGTGGGCTCAGGAAATGACTCCATTCGGGTCCGTTTTGACATGCCTTCAGCAAATGTAACTATGGTGGTAAATGAGTATGGTTGTATCAGTGAACCAGCCGTAATCATCCTTAAACGAAAACCGCGGTTTGACTTTTTTATTGATTCAACCGATGGATGTCCTCCTTTTATTTCAGAAATTTTCACCTCCACTGATGACAATAACCTCCTGTTTGAATGGATTACGGACACACTTCCAGCCCCTGCCGGACCGTCCATGATTTTTGATACTTCTGAACCGGGATTTTACGATGTAGGGGTAGTTGCTTTTTCTGCAGAAACCAAATGCCGTGACACACTTATAAAGAAAGAATGGATAAAAATTTATCCAAATCCGGAAGCAAATTTCAGGGTCAATTATTCGGTTGCTATGATAGAAACTGCAAATATTGAGTTCACCAACCGCTCAGCCGGAGCTGAATTGTATTACTGGGATTTTGCAGATGGAACATATTCCACAGAACAGAATCCAACTCATAGATACACGGTGCCTGGGGAATATATGGCTCAACTTATTGCTGAATCAGCCTTTGGCTGCCTTGATACATTTATGGTTTCTGTCAGTATCATGCCATCTGCTGTATTTTCTCCCAATGCCTTCAGGCCTTCAAGTCCGATTGAGGAAAACAGAACTTTTATGCCGGTAGGCAGCGGCGTTAACCCTCTTTATTTCATATTGACTATCTATAACCGTGAGGGACAGCTTGTATTTGAATCCACATCACCCGCAAATCCATGGGACGGAAATTTGCCTGATGGAAATCCGGCCGGAATGGGAAACTATATCTGGATCGCACGCTATACAGATATACAGGGAATAGAAAGAGAACAGAAGGGTCAGGTTTTGCTCATCAGGTAATGATTATTGAAAACCATAATCCTCATCAAAATTAAAAAACGGCAGATGGCTTTCACGTCCTGGTTTTTTTAACAAAAAAACAATGCTGATTTCACTTGTGCCACCGGTGTGCCCCCATAATCCTGAAACAACAATATCATAGCTGTAATTAATCTGCCACTGATTCTTTGTAAAACCTGCAAGCAGAATAACTGCATCATATCGTAATCCAAAATTTTGCCTGAACCATGCTCCTGCTGTAATTCCATACCGTGTGGCAAACAGGCCGTAGTTAAGCTGACCAAAATTGGCCTGGTACTGTGCAACCACTTGCGGAGATATATCAAATTTCTTGCTGTGGTGCCCGTAAAGAAAAACAGGCAACAGTGAACCGGCATGTATGGTAAACTTCATTGGAAGCCTGTCAGAATAATCCGCACCAGGGAAATAGCCTTTTTCCGGCTCGAACAGGTGATGAACAGCAACCCCTGCAAAATGCTTCTGGCTGTAAAGCAATAAGCCTGCTGAGAAATCAGGAAATGTATATTTTATATCATCCAGGTATTCCAATTCTCCTGAAATACCATGATTTCCCTGAAATGGATCAAGATTATCAGAAAAAACAAGTTTGTGAGGATTTAAAAAACTGTGAACTAGTCCTGCCTGAATAGCACTATGAAGTCGAAATTCACGGCTTATCTGTATAAAAACAGAGTAAATGGCATTCATTTGTAATGATTGGTAACTGCCTGCTGCCTGTGCATCATTCAGAATCAGCAGGCCCAGTCCCCCCTGCAACTTTTCAACAGGAATATCTAATCCCAGATTAAACGTATTGAATGCGTTTCCAAATCCCTGCCATTGATTCCTGTATTGGAGCGACACCCTGGATACTCCAACAGAACCGGAAAACGCAGGGTTTAGATAAAGGGGATTTGAATAAAACTGGGAAAATGAAACATCCTGTGCCGACACCAAAAACGGCAAAAGGAACAAGGACAGAAGTCCTTTTCTTATAAATGTTTCCAGTTTTCCCATGGATGTTTTCCCAATGCTTAAATATAAATAATCCGGCGGATTAATCGACAATAAAAAAGGCTGTTGATTATCAACAGCCTCTGGGAAAAACCAAGTCAAATTAATCCTGTGTCAAACTATTTTCGCTTAATACTAGTTCCAAAATTGCTCGTTTATCATCCAGTTTTCTATGACCATCTTATGATCCTGTTCTGCAACCGGAAATTCATTAACCGGCAACGACCAAAGATTGTCATCGAGCATCCAGCTTTCTAACTCCATTGTTTCTTCAAGTTTTACCTGATGTGCATTCCAGCAGGCCTGGTCAAGCATCCAGTTTTCAATTTCAAGTTTTGTTTCCATCATGTTTTCAAGGCCTGAGACAACTTCAACTTTTGTTTCGTTTGCATGTACATTTCCTGAAAATAAAATAGCTATAAGAAATGTAGCTGTCATAAATCCAATTAATCGCGTTTTCATGTTTCTGTTTGTTTATTGTACTGTTTTCTAAACCGTTTCATTTAATAGACTAATGAACAGCACAAAGGTTACATTACTTTCAGGAAATAAATACAAAAAGTACATGAGTTCAATAAAATTCTCGGTAAACAGATGATTTTACAGGCTAAATAAAATACTCTTGGGTATTTTTAATGTAAAATCAACCGGTAAACTACGGAAGATCCCAAATACGGCAGAGCCGCTGCCCGACATTGAAGCATATAAAGCACCCAAATCATATAGCTTTTTCTTCCAATTTTCAATTTCCGGGAAACGGTGAAATATGCTTTTTTCAAAATCATTCACCACATTCCCATTCCATTGTTCAGGTGGCAGTTTCAAAAGGTCTGGAAGATAAAACCCCGGCTGGACCGGGATGACATTCCTATAGGCATCTGCTGTGCTGACAGCCACTTCGGGCTTTATAACTACAATTTTATAATCTGAAAGATCGAGGTCAACCGGTGAGAGAATATTACCTATTCCAGTGGCAAATGATGGTTTATTATCTATAAAAAAGGTGCAGTCGGCACCAATCTGTAATGCAAACTCTTTTAATGTCTCCGAATTAAGTCCCAGGCTAAAATACTCATTCAGCATTTTAAGTGTAAAAGCTGCATCAGAAGAACCACCTCCAAGTCCGGCCCCGGTAGGGATTGCCTTGTGCAGATGAAACTGCACAGGAGGCAACCCATATTCGTTCTTTAACAGCCTGTAGGCTTTTAAAACAAGATTATCATCATCAGGACCTTCTACCGGTATCCCGGAAAACTGGATACCCTCATACCCTGTTTCTGCCATTTCCAATGCATCGCATAGCGGCAACGGATAAAATACTGTTTCCAGATTGTGATATCCATCAGTCCGCCTTGAAACCACATGAAGGCCAATATTGATTTTTGCATTGGGAAATACGATCATTATGCAATAATTATTTTTCTTCTTCAAAGAGTTCATACTCCCGGGGAGAGCTGCAGGTGCAAATCAGGTTCCTGTCACCCCAGGCATTGTCAACGCGGCCTACCGGTACCCAAAACTTGTTCTCCCTGACCCATGGCAGTGGCCATGCTGCCTTGCTCCTCGAATAGGAATGATTCCAGTTGTCAGCGCTCACCACTTCAGCAGTATGAGGAGCATTCTTCAGCACATTATCTTCCACATCAGCTTCACCACTCTCAACTTCCCTGATTTCATCAAAAATTGTGTTCAGCGCTTCAATAAACCGGTCGAGTTCCTTTTTTGATTCACTTTCAGTTGGCTCTATCATCAGGGTCCCGTGCACAGGGAAAGATAAGGTGGGAGCATGAAACCCGAAATCCATCAGCCGTTTGGCAATATCCGCCTCGGTTATCCCTGCAGAATTCTTTAAGTGCCGGCATTCGAGTATAAGTTCATGTGCCACACGTCCGTTTTCGCCAGTATATAAAATTCCATAGTTGGATGATAGTGCCCTGGCAACATAATTTGCATTCAAAATAGCAACCTCTGTGGCCTTCTTCAATCCGGAAGCACCCATCATCTTTATGTATCCATAGGTGATCGTCAGCACTGAAGCACTTCCCCATGGTGCAGCGGCAACTGCATTGCCCCCAACATGCCCGTTATTCATAACCGGATGTGACGGAAGAAATTTTACAAGATGAGAAGCAACTGCAATCGGACCTACTCCAGGTCCGCCTCCACCATGAGGAATGGCAAATGTTTTATGCAGATTCAGATGACATACATCCGCCCCAATGATGCCAGGCGTTGTAAGTCCCACCTGAGCATTCATGTTGGCACCATCCATATATACCTGCCCCCCGTTTTCATGAATTATTCTGCACATCTCAACAATCGATGATTCAAAAACACCATGGGTTGAGGGATATGTGACCATAAAGGCTGAAAGGGATGTACTGTGCCGGGAAGCTTTTTCCTTCAGATCTTCTATATCGATATTTCCCCGTTTATCACATTCCACTACCACTACGTTCATTCCTGCCATAACGGCACTTGCAGGATTGGTTCCATGGGCTGATGAAGGAATAAGCACTACATTCCGATGATCATCACCGCGGCTGATATGGTATTCCCTTATGACCATAAGACCCGCATATTCCCCTGCTGCACCTGAATTAGGCATCAGGGAGACATCAGCCATTCCTGTAATTTCTGCAAGGTCGCGCCTGAGTTCTTCCATCATTTCATGATATCCGCGTGCCTGGTTTTTAGGGACAAAAGGATGTATACCGTTAAACTCAATCCAGCTGAGTGGCAACATTTCGGTGGCAGCATTCAGTTTCATCGTACATGAACCAAGCGAAATCATGGAATGGGTAAGGGAGATATCCTTGTGCTCAAGCCGTTTGATATACCTTACCATTTCGGTTTCAGAACGATACTGATTAAAAACCTCCTGTTTCAAATAATCTGTACTCCGGGCAAAATCTTCGTTTATAACGTGCCCCTGTGGATATTCAAATACCTTTGTCCACGGAAGATTGGCAGCTTTGGCAAAAACTTCAATAATCCATGTCATATCCTCACGGTTTGTGGTTTCATCAATGCTGATTCCCACTTCTCCATTATCAAAATACCTGAAATTCATTTCCAGTTCCAGAGAAAGCCATTCGATATCCTCACGCTTTACATGTTTAGGCAAGGCAAAACGGATGGTATCGAAGTAATTCCTGTTCAGCTGCCGGTAACCCAGCTTTTCAATTTCTTCAGAAAGGAAGGCAGCAATGTTATGAATGCGTTCTGCAATCATTTTAATCCCTTCAGGTCCATGATACACACCATAAAAACTGGCCATTGTTGCCAGAAGTGCCTGTGCAGTGCAGATGTTGGAAGTGGCTTTTTCCCTTTTAATATGTTGCTCCCGTGTTTGCAGAGCCATCCTCAAAGCACGGTTACCATGAATGTCTTTAGAAACCCCGATTATCCTCCCGGGCATATGACGTTTAAATTCCTCCCGTGCTGTAAAAAATGCAGCGTGCGGTCCACCATATCCCATGGGAACACCAAAACGCTGGCTGCTTCCAAAAACGATATCTGCTCCCCATTCTCCAGGTGGCTTAAGCAGTGCCAGCGACATTAAATCCGCAGCCACTGCAATTTTAATATCCTTTTGGTGTGCCTGCTCTACTAGATTTTTGTAATCAACGATCTCCCCATCAGAATTTGGATATTGTACGATTGCACCAAAAACATTTTCCTGAAAATCAAATGTGTCAAACGGTTGTACCTTTAGCTCTATACCCAAAGGATTGGCACGGGTAGTAAGCACATCAACCGTCTGAGGCCAAACCTTTTCATCGACCAGGATGGTATTAACCCCATTCTTCACCATCTGCCTGGAGCGAAGATTAAACATCATCACCATTGCTTCAGCGGCAGCAGTTGCTTCATCCAGCAATGATGCATTGGCAATCTCCATTGCTGTGAGTTCGATAACCATTGTCTGATAATTCAGCAAGGCCTCAAGCCTCCCCTGCGAGATCTCTGCCTGATAAGGGGTATAGGAAGTATACCAAACCGGGTTCTCTAACACATTCCTTAAAATAACTGCCGGTGTTATGGTATCATAGTACCCCATACCGATATATGTGTTAAACACCTTATTTTTAGCAGCCAGGTTTAAAATTTTTCTGAAATACCGTCTTTCAGTAAGTCCTCCCTTCAACTTTAGCGGCTCTTTAAGTCTGATGTTTGAAGGAATTGTCTGTCCGATGAGTTCCTCCATAGAAGAAACTCCAACAGCATTCAGCATTTCGCCTATATCTCCCTCCCGGGGTCCTATATGTCTGTTTACAAACCGATCGTGAAACATGTGCCTATTGATTTTTGAAATTATTTGCAAGTATATAAACTGCCCTGCGGGTAAAAAATGACTTTAAACCAGTTCTCAATAAAACGTTTTTTTTGCAGGTTCTGTATCAGGTTAAAAAAGGATTGAAGGTTTTTTCATTTTTAATTGATGTTTCCGGACCATGCCCGCAATATACTTTTGTTTCCCCGGGCAGCCGCAGAATTTTATTCCTGATATTTGAAATGAGTGTTTCATAATCACCCCCTGGTAAATCGGTACGCCCTATACTACCATAAAAAAGAACATCCCCGGCAATAAGTATGTTATTACTTTCGAAATAAAATACAGTGTGCCCGGGTGAATGCCCCGGAATATGAAGGATCCTGAATGATGTATTCCCAAATTTCAGTTCATCGCCCTCTTCGAAAAAAGAATCAGGATTTTGCACCGGTTCCATTTCAAAGCCAAACATCTGCCCCTGCCCAACAGCCTTTTCAATCCAAAATTCATCGTCACGGTGAGTGATAAAAGGTATCTGAAAATTCTTTCTGATGAATTCCACACCCATGATATGATCGAAATGACAATGTGTATTGGCAATAAAAACAGGCTTCAGGTCATTAATAGAGATATATTCCATGATTTCATCCTGCTCTTCCTCAAAATAAAAACCAGGATCTATCAGAATACACTCGCCTGTTTCATCCGAAACTACATATGTATTTTCCTGTAAAGGGTTAACAATAAATTTCTCAACTTTTACCATTCCTATAAATTAACTGTTCCTTTAAGTAATGGAACAAATACAAACCCACCATGTTTTTCTGTTTTATAATCATCCTCCGATATTTTTGTAACCACAAGCATTTCCTGCCGGATTTCATTCCCTACAGGTATAACCATTCTTCCTCCAGGCCTCAACTGTTCTTTTAAAGCAGGTGGTACTTCCGAGGCGCCTGCTGTAACCAGAATTTTATCGAAAGGAGCAAAGTTGGGCAGTCCCTGGTAGCCATCACCAAAAAAACATGCAGGATGATATCCTATCTCAGGTAAAAAGGAAGATACCTTCTGAAACAACTCTTTTTGCCGTTCAATGGTAAATACACGAGCGCCCATTTCAAGAAGAACTGCAGCCTGATACCCCGAACCTGTTCCAACCTCAAGTACCTTATCATTTTTTTCAATCTGCAGAAGTTGGGTCTGAAATCCTACAGTATACGGCTGAGATATGGTTTGTCCTGCTCCAATGGGGAAAGCCTGATCCTTATAGGCAAAATTCAAAAAGGAACTTTCCATAAACAGGTGGCGCGGCACCTTCCCTATCGCATTTAAAACATGTTCGTCCCTGATTCCTTTTATTTTTAATCCCTCCACAAGCTTTTTTCGCATTCCCTGATGTCTCAGATTGTCATTTTCTATCATAAAGATTTTCATTTACACTGCAAAAATAGCCAGACCGACCTTTGTTTGCTACATTGCACTATTACAATATTAACACATAAAGTTGATAAGTTCATGACAGAGGAAAAAAAAAGGCAGGACCTAAATTATATATTTGTGACATGTTACATCTAGGATTAATAGGAGACATTCAGTTACTGGAACCCTACGCCAGAAAAGCAATGGAACACCCTGAGGTGGTTATAACCGGTAAATCTTCAGTAGGTACACAGCCACAGCCGGCAAGTTTCAGGCTTCATGCACCAGAATTCAACCGGATGGAACTGATAGAACGGTCAGATGCCTTACTTATAAATAAATTTTCTCTGTTGCCATTTCAGCTGGTATGCGATATGATAAAAAAAAACCGGCATATATTCGCCATCAGCTACCCCGATTTAAGTTATGAGGAATGTTCCATCATGGCAAAACTGGCTGGTGAGGCAAAAACTGTTATTCAAATCGTCAATCCTTTGTATTACAAACCCCCAGTAATGTGGCTCAATAAATATATTAAAAAACCTTCTTTTACCAGTGTATCCCGTTTCTATAAAAATATTCCCGAAACTGACATTTTGCTTACTCTGTTACTGATGTTGCAAAACGCAATAAGTACAGGCCAAAAAAAAACAAGTGCAGTGTCATTCAAATCAATTCAAACTGGAAATGATTTCATGAATATTTATCTTGAACTGAATGATGGATCAGTCATCCAGTTTAATACAGGGAAAATGGTGGATACGGAAGAATTCATAATCAAATCGTATGCAAGTAACCAATTTGCTTTTATGGATATCGCCCAAAATTTGCTGTCACTGAACAACCAGACAATAGATCTTTCGGACTATGAAGAACAGAATGAGATCCACGACTTTTTAAATTCAATTCTTCAAAATAAAAAAGCAGTTACCAGTATTGAAAAATTTGCTACTGCCCTCCAAATGAAACATTCCATACTCGATAAACTCAACAGGTATAATAATTGTTAAAGATTTTAACTTTTTCTACAATTTAATCCCCGGAATGTCGTTTTATGTACACAATTAAAAGAAGTCCCGGATCAAACTAAGGGCATGTAATGGATAGAAAATGGCAAGTAGTTAAATACCTGGTGCTTGATTTTGTAGCAGCAGCTATAAGCTGGACAGCATTCTTTATATACCGGAAAGCAGTAATAGAGCCGCAAAGGTTCGGCATTGATATCCCTATTGAATTCACGACCCGATATTATCTTGGACTGATTTTAATCCCCTCCTTATGGATTCTGTTTTATTTTATTACAGGATTTTATGACAACATCTACAGGCGTTCACGTTTGCTCGAACTGGGCCAGACCTTCATAACCTCCCTGACGGGAGTCATCGTTATTTTCTTTGCACTCATTCTTGACGATTACATTGGTTCATACCGGAATTATTATAACCTGTTTTTCACCCTTTTCGGCCTGCATTTTGGCTTCACATATATTTTCAGGCTCCTGATTACCAGCCGTACCATTTCATTGATTCATAAGCGAAAGATAGGGTTTAATACCCTGCTCATCGGAAGTAACAGGAAGGCTGAAAAAGTTTTTATGGAAATGTCGAGCCAGAGGCATCCTGCAGGAAACCTGTTTGCCGGATACGTAGGTATAGAACACAATGATGACAGGATACTGGGGAAATACCTTCCCAAACTTGGGAAACTGAGCAACCTGAATGACATCATCCGGAACAACAGGATAGAAGAGGTTATCATTGCAATTGAAACCCGGGAACAGGAGAGGCTTAATGCCATTCTAACAGTGCTGGAAAACCAGCAGGTAACCATCTGGGGGATTCCTGATTTATATGATTTCCTTTCAGGTACAGTTAAAACCAACGGTATTTATGGCAGCCCCCTGATTAAAATATCCAACGGATTAATGCCTACCTGGCAGGCTAACATGAAAAGGCTGCTCGATGTTGTATTGTCAATTTTCGCAATCATCCTTTTCTTTCCCGTTTTTATTGTACTTGGTATCATGATTAAACGTTCCTCCAAAGGTCCTGTTATATACAAACAGGAACGAATTGGAAGGTTTGGGAAACCTTTTTACATTTACAAACTACGCAGTATGGTCCATGGTGCCGAAAACGGGACTCCTGCCCTTTCCAGTGAGAATGACGGGCGGATAACAAAGATCGGAAGGTTTCTTCGCAAAACCCATCTCGATGAAATCCCTCAGTTTTATAACGTAATCAAAGGCGACATGTCGCTTGTTGGCCCCAGGCCGGAAAGAAAATACTATATCGACCAGATAGTGAAACAGGCACCTTACTATACGCACTTGCATAAATTGCGGCCGGGCATTACCTCCTGGGGACAGGTTAAATTCGGCTATGCCTCCAACCTTGACGAAATGCTGCAGCGACTGCCTTACGACATGATGTACCTGAAGAATATATCTCTTTATGTCGACTTCAAGATCCTCATCTACACCATTATGGTCAGCCTGAAAGCAAACGGTAAATAATTATCTGCTATAAATGACCTTGCCATTCAATGTTTCAACACCTATGGTAATCTGATAATAATAATGGCTGCCTGCCCTTGTCCCCGGAACAAATTTTGAATTGTAGAACATTCCCTGCTCCACCTGACCATTGTAAATGATTTCAACAAGCCGGCCTGCAGAATCATACATTCCAATAACTGCCTTCCCCGAGTTGACAGGTACAAACTCAATATTCAGATTCTGTCTGAACGGATTTGGATAAACCCTTAGATCCGTAAACATTTTTGCCTCCACAGCAGAGGTAACAACCTCAGCTGTATAACTGCAGTCAAGGTAACTCTTATCCCCATTAAAAAATATCTGTACCGGATATTTGCCCGCATCAAGAGAAAGTTGCAGCATTGCCCTGCCATTTTCACCAGTTAAAACAGTATCCTTTTCATCATTTACTATGAACTCGATTGTTTTACCAGGTATACCCTCACCCGACAAACCATCAGTCAGCAATGCAGCGATAACCAAATTGCCATTCTCATCATCAGACTCAATGGAATAAGCTAGTGTTGCAGGCCTTTTTTTAATGGCAATAACACTGGTACAGGTTGCCTCATTTCCACTGGCATCAGTTGTCGTCCATCTGATTGTATGAGATCCTTCTGTGATTTCAAGGCCCTGCAGTGAAGAACTGCCCCTACCCTCTTCACCTTCCAGTTCATACCAGACCGACTCCACACTGCAATTGTCTGAAGCTGCAGCATCCGTGTCAGTTCCGGTAACAACATAGTAATCTTCACCTGGCAGCACATAGTATTCAGTATAATCTGCACAATGAATTTCCGGTGAAAGGTTATCAATTACAGTTACTTTAGCCAAACATGAAGATAAATTTCCATTAGCATCAGTAACTTTTATTTCTACCAGGTTCTCTCCTATGTTTGAACAGTCAAAGGTAGTCAGATCTGCTTCCACTGCTGCAATGCCGCACGCATCTGATGAAGCTCCGGCTATGGCTTCCGGATCAATGGTTGCCATCCCTGAATCATCAAGAAAAACTTCCACATCTGCACATACTGCAACCGGGGCCAGAGTATCTGCTATCGTCACGCTTGCAGTACAGGTAGTTGAGTTTCCATTGCTGTCGGTTACAGTAAGAACCACGTCAGTCTCTCCAATATCGGCACAAATAAAATCAGTTTTACTTATAGTCAGTTGAAGCCCCGTACCTGCGGTGCCACCATCAATATCTTCAGGTTGCAATGATACACTTCCAGCCGAATCAAGGTAGATGACAGCGTCGGTGCATACGGCCATAGGTGAAGTTGCACCTTTTAGCTGAATTAAAGAGGAATTTTCAGGGTTAGAACCATTTTCAGTATTAAAATCCAGTAACCAGTTAAAAGTTTCATTTTCCAGGTCTATCTCAAAAATGCCTCCTGTAAAATCTGTTGCCCTGTACCAGATAATGCCGCTATCCATCCCATACAGGTTACCTCCGGAAGTGTGTATCAGCCTGCCTGATAAGGGCCCTGCCAGATAACCATCTGTATGAATCCGTGTATGTGAATTGTCCGCCGGATCAATTATTAAGAGGGTCCCATCCTGTAAAAGAGCATACAGTTTATTGTCAATACCTTTGCAAAGATTTTGAGGTGCCCAATCTGAATTTTCCGGACCAAAATGAATGACAGCCTCCAGATTTTCTGATTCAGGATCAAATTGATACAGTATTCCCATATCATACGAGCCGCCATAATGTGTTGTCCCGTAGACAAAACCATCATCGGTTACAATCAACGAATTACTGAATGGCTCACGACCTGTTTCCTGTGATTGAAAATCCAAAAGTTTTACCAAAGAACCGGTTACCGGATCGAACTCGAACAATACTCCTGTATTGCCTTCTCCTCCTGACCTTGTGGTACCATACAATTTTCCATCCGGGGCACTAATCAGCCCCCCATCTGGATTTGAACCATTAATCCCGTCAAAGTCGAAATGCTTTACCAGTTGTCCGGTTTCAGTATTAAATTCATAAAGTACACCTTTATTATAAAGACCGCCTTCACTTGTCATACCATATAACCTGGAATTTTGAGCCAGAACCATGCCTTCTCTGGGCTTCCCGCCTTTTGATTCGTTTTCAAAATCCAGCATTTTTTTATAGTTATAAGAAACTGGATCAAATTCAAAAATAACACCCCTGTCATATTTACCCCCGGTGCTTGTTGTACCATACAACATATTATTCCCCCCCTGTACAAGACTTCCATTTGGAAAATCACCTGTTTCAATACCACTAAACGTAAAAACCCCTGTGAATTCATCCTCATCAGGATCAAATTCATAGAGGTAATTAATGCTTTTTATATCATTGGTATTTCCATTTACCAAAAAGTAGATGTTGCCATTGGTCGCCAGTGAAACTGACTCCATCAGAACTCTGTTTTCTCTGGGTATAGGACCGTCAATATATAATCTTTTATAGTTATCTGACGAAGGATTAAATTCAAACAACAGTTCCATTTCATAACCATAACCCTGCAAAACCCCGTATAATTTTCCATTGCCAGCCTTGCTTAAACTGCCATAAGGTTGCATTCCACTGTCAACACCCCCGGTGTACTCATATTTCACGCTGAAGTTCTCTGTGACAGGATCAAATTCAAACAATACACCTAAATTATAAGTTCCTCCATGTGGAGTTAAACCGTAAAGCCGTCCGTTCGATGCCTCTGTAAGGCTCCCATGTGGGAAACGTCCTGTATTTTCACCCTTGAATGTAAAAACAACAACAAAATCCTCTGACTCAGGGTCCAGGCGAAATATCACTCCGTGATCATTCTCACCCCCCCAGCGGGTCATTCCATAAAGCATACCATCTGATGCCTGCATTAAACTACCCATGGGATTAGACCCATGCTCATCCCCATCAAAATCAAAAAGCTTTTTATATTCTCCGGTTAAGGGATTGTATCTGAAAATGACACCAGCTTCATATAATCCTCCCATGGAGGTCATTCCATACAAATTGCCATCATTTGCCTCTATCAGGCTTCCCAGTGGTTCACTTCCTTTTCCTTTTCCATCAAAATTCAATTTTTTGTTAAATGAACCGGATTCAGGATCGAATTCAAAAAGAATTCCCATGTCATCCTCCCCACCTCTTGCTGTTAATCCGTATAGCAACCCATTGGATGCAGAAACCATTCTGCCATAACCATACCTCCCCCTGGTTTCACCATTAAAATCAACTATTTTTGTGAATGCACCATCACCGGATTCAAACCGGTAAATGGCTCCGAAATTAAATTTTCCACCACTTGATGTCATTCCGTAGAAGACATTTTCCTTGTACTCAGTTAAACCTCCTTCGGGAGTTCCTATCACTTCAAATGAAAAGACCGCCTCCTGATTGGATGCATCTTCATCCATCCTGAAGATGACCCCTTTTTCATAGGTCCCGCCATACTTCGTCATCCCCCAAATCTCCTGTGCACTAATATCTGTAGCAACAAAATAAAAGATAGAGATTAAACTGGTTGTAATCAGATTGGTTTTCATGTGTTTGTATTGTTTTATCAGTTAATCCAAAAAATACTATTATTAACTTTACGGAATATGCTTTCCGAAAATTATAAAAGTTTAAATATGAATGCGTTTTTGTACTTCTTCTGTATTGTCAACAACAAGCCGGATCAAAAAAAAGTTGAAGAAAAGAAGTGGATAAAATATCAGCAGATTAATTTAGAAAACACATGTTTAATACGTTAGGCATGACATTCAAACGGTGGCTCAGAACAGGACCATCACTGCAAAGATTCCTGGCCCAGCGGAACTGCAGCCAGTTCATGATAAACCGGTCCAGAAGGATAAAGCACACTTTGGAATAAGATGATTTCAGATACAGATGACTCCTGCAGTTTCAGATTCCGGTATGTATCCACTGCATCAAAAAATCTATTTTTGTTTTTAAGAAATTTTATCCGTGCCAGGGTAAGGTGTGGTTTAAAAGGCCGTTTTTCTCTTTCAAACCCAATGCTACCCAGAAAATCTTCTGCTTCGCCTGCCAATTGTGCCATTGTTCCGTCATCATATACATTGACAAACAGCACCCTTGGCATACCACTGCTTTTAAAATAACCGAGACCTTCCAAACCAACCGGAATGGGCTGATAACCTGATGCAATATCTAACAATCTTTTTTTTACAGTCAGAATCTGCTGCTCCGAAGTTTCACCAAGAAATCTCAAAGTCAGATGGAGATTTTTTATATCAACCCAGTTCAGGATTTCACCTTTGAGTTGATCTTTTAAATCAGATACAATTTGTACAAGCAGCGCTTCAGCTTTAATTTTTATTGCGATAAAAGTTCGCATACCAATTTACAGATACCCGACTTCAATTAACCGTACTACTTCTTCAAGCATCTGATCTTCACCCTGAGGTTCGTACTCCGATTTCAGATTGCTGCCGAACAAGCGTGCAATGCCTTGCCAGAATGTAGCTGAAACACCCCCCCTGAATTCTTTTATCAGGGCAAAAGAAGTACGGCTTGTTTCCCTGTCAATGAGTTTCAGCAGGAGCCTTCCTTCCGAAATGGTCATCCGCTTCATTTCATCCTTATATTCTGAAAGAAGTTGATCTTCCAGATCCTTCATCATCTTACGCCTGTCTTTGTCATTTGTAAGTGCAAAATATTTTGGTTCGTACTCGTCAAGCATGGAACCTGCCATCCTGGCATACGGATATACTTTTTTTACCTTGTCAACAAACCTTCCGTATTTTCTCTCATGGCGTTTGTTCCTGAACTGTTTCTCAGGTAATACTGTCACTTCGATAACATTCCTGTGAACGATGGTGTCACCATTATGAATAAAGCCCATAACATAGGTGGAATCCTTCCGCTGCCCATGGGCTTCCTGAAGAAAGACGATCAAAAGTATGATAAACATGAAACCTGCTGCCTGTATAATATTCCTCATCACTGTTCTTTAGGTTATAACCTCATTCTCTTTCCCAACAAGCAAAATGCCAAACTTTTCATTATTAGAGACCTGCAGTTGATGCAAATCTCCGGTAAAAATAACGAAGATTTCCTGATTCAATTATTTAAATTGCAAAGTTTATATCTTTGCGCCAGATTCACAACTTTTACCTGTTAAATGAAATCATTTGTTAATTCAGAGTTTGGTAAACTTGAGGGGGTAATTGTTCATACACCTGGACCTGAAGTGGAAAATATGACCCCTGAGAATGCTGAACGTGCCTTATACAGCGATATTTTAAACCTGCCCATCGTATCTGGTGAATACGCACAACTTACAGGTGTACTTAAAAAAGTTGCACATGTATTCGAAACCCGGCAGATGCTGACCGAAATTCTCGAAAATCAAATTGCCAGAACAAGACTGGTGAGTGAAATCTGTAATCATGAAGGCATTTCTGAAATGATTGGACCGCTTTCAGAAAAAAGCAGCCCTGAACTTGCCCGGTTACTTATAGAAGGTGTTGCACTTGAACGAAATAACCTCACGAACTACCTTAGTCCTGAAAAGTTTCTGCTCAGGCCCCTGCACAATTTATTCTTTACACGTGATGCTGCTATGGGAATGAACGGAAGCATGCTTATTGGCCGGATGGCAAATCCTGTCAGGGAACGTGAATCCATGATCATGGAGGCTATTTTTAATTTCCACCCCGAAATTGAAACAACAACTCTAAATCCTATCAGGCCTTTACAGGATGCCCCGGTTGACAACAAATCAACCCTGGAAGGCGGAGATTTTCAGGTTATACGTGATGATATATTTATAGTTGGTGTAGGTATGCGAACCAGTTCGCAGGGAATAGACTTTATCATTGAACAACTGAAAAAACGGGATAGAGGAGTATACCATGTCATTGTTCAGGAATTGCCCCCAGAACCTGAATCGTTCATTCACCTCGATATGGTATTTACCTGTCTTGGCCCCGACACGTGCATGATTTATGAACCGGTGGTTTACAGCATGAGCAGATATAAAACCATTCATCTTCATATCGATAACGGGACAGTTCAAATCGGAGAGGAACAAAATATTCTCAAAGCATTGAAAAAACTTGGTATCGACCTGAAGCCGGTGAACTGTGGAGGCAAAAAAGATTTATGGATACAGGAACGTGAACAATGGCATAGTGGAGCCAACTTTTTTGCATTTGCCCCCGGAAAAATCATCGGATATGAGCGAAATGTACATACGCTTGATGAACTCAACATGAATGGATTTGAAATCATTAAGGCTGTTGATGTCATAAATGGGAAGAAAAATCCTGATGATTATGATAAATGCACCGTTACGATTACCGGATCGGAACTGGCACGTGGTGGTGGTGGAGCCCGCTGCATGACGCTTCCTGTCAGAAGGGCTGAGGTTAAATGGTAACAAACTCCATGATTATGTCCTAAAATGCGGAAACTAAAGATAAATGAGCTGAACCGGATTTCGGAAGAAGCATATAAAACTGTCCCCAAAATGCCTTTGGTTGTTGTTCTCGACAACATCAGAAGTTGCAATAATACAGGTTCTGTTTTCAGAACATGTGATGCATTGCTCATCGGAAAAATCTACCTCTGTGGAATAACTGCCACACCCCCGAACAAAGAAATTCATAAAACTGCCCTTGATGCTGAAAAAACGGTTGACTGGGAATATTTCGAAAACACAGAGGATGTCGTTAATCTGCTGAAGAATGAAGGTTATCTTGTTTATGCTGTGGAACAGGTGGAAAACAGCATACCACTGCCGGATTTCAATCCTGAAATGGATGCAAGAATTGCTTTTGTATTTGGAAATGAAGTAAAAGGAGTCCAGCAAAATATTGTAAATATATGTGATGCCGCAGTGGAAATCCCTCAATATGGTACAAAACACTCCTTCAACGTTTCCGTAAGTGCAGGCATCGTGCTGTGGGATGTTTTTAAAAAGATGAAAAAATTATAAGTGACCTTTAATTGTGGAAAGCAGGGTAGTCTTCTGTAAAAACCCTTGCCAGCCGGACCCTAAATTTCAGTCATAAGTAATTTAAATGACCTGCCTCTGATTTCATGAAATTTTATTCTTCAGGTAATTAAATGCAATCCGGACTATGTGGAGGTCATAAAAATTTCATTATTTTTATTCCTTAACTAAAACACACAAAAAATGGCTGGCCCAAAAACCGTACCTGAAGAATTCCTGCATTTTATATGGGAAAACCGGTTATTTTTTACCGGGAACCTGATATCAACCTCAGGCGATCAAATTGAGATTTTAAGTACTGGAAGAAAAAATACCAATTCAGGACCTGATTTCTTTAATGCTAAAATTAAATCCGATGGTACATTATGGGCAGGAAATGTTGAAATTCATAGAAAAGCTTCCGATTGGGAAAAGCATCATCACAGCAATGACAAGTCGTATGAAAATGTCATTCTTCATGTGGTTGAAATAGCCGACAAGCAGGTTTTCAGGGAAAACCATTCCGAAATTACCACGCTTGAACTGAAATGGCCTGAACAGCTAACTCGTAATTACCGTAAGCTTCTCGAAGCCAACACATGGATCGCCTGCAATGACCAGTTGAACCGGATCGACCCAGTCATGATCCAGCTTGGCTTTAACCGGCTGATGATCGAAAGGCTGGAGGAGAAAACAGAGGGTATCATGGCCAGGCTGGAGCAAAATATGCAAAACTGGAACGAAACTTTTTACCAGCTGCTGGCCCGGATGTTCGGCTTCAAGGTAAATGCAGAACCTTTCGAACTCCTTGCCAGGGCAGTTCCGGCCCAGGTTCTTTCGAAACACAGAAACAGCCTTTTCCAGATTGAAGCTTTATTGTTTGGGGCTTCAGGATTGCTGCATGAAGAACTTTTCGGTGACAACTATTTTATGGACCTGAGAAGAGAGTTCGGATTTCTCCATAAAAAGTACCGGCTAAAGCAGGTTGAATCGCACCTCTGGAAATTTATGCGTATGCATCCTGTTAATTTTCCTACAATCCGGATATCACAGATTGCAGCTCTTATACACCGGTCGCACGGATTGTTTTCTGCGATTCTCGACTGCAAGAACATTGATCAGATAAAATCTCTGTTCCGGATAAAAGCATCAGAATACTGGGATTCTCATTACCGGTTCAATAAACCTTCCACAAAAATAAACTGCAAGGATCTTGGCGAAGATTCAATTCATACAATCATCATCAATGTAATAGTACCTTTTCTTTTTGTGTATGGTGAAAAACAAGACAAACAGTACCTGAAAAACCTTGCACTCGATTTTTTGGAAAAGCTCCCGGCAGAAAATAACACAATCATCAGGAAATGGGAGAAAACAGGAATTACGGCACGAACTGCCTTTGAATCACAGGCATTGCTTCAATTAAAAACAAGGCACTGCGACAAGAAAAAATGCCTGAACTGTATCATCGGGAATAAACTTGTAAGGCTGATGCCTTCTGCCGTATCAGATTCCTAAGCCGAAAAAAGTTCGGATGCCAAATTAACCTGTTCCGGATTGCCTAACAGATAAACAATATCTCCCTCCTGAAATTTCATCTTTAAGGTGGGGTGGTCTATCATATAATCTTCCCTTTTTACAGCCAGCAAAGTTACCCCGGTCTTCTTTCTGAGATCAAGATCAACAAGGGTTTTGCCTGCAGCAAAAGATGCACTTTCAACCGAAACAGCTGCAATATTGACATTGGGCATCTGATCGAATAAGGAAGGTTGATTAACCATATCCTTTTCAGTGAGGTCGCCAAGGTTCATGGTCCTTATATGCGCAAGCATCCTGTTGATCTCCTTCTGAGGGTAAAGTTTCTTCATCAGTATCCGGTGAAAGAAATCGATGGCTATTTCTAACTTCTCGGGGTAAACCTGGTCTGCGCCCAAGTCATAAAAATGCTGGATATGTTCCACTGTCTGAGCCCGCACAATTACGAATGCCCTGCTATTCATATTCTTGACTCTCTCCAGTATAGCCATGGAGGGAATTATGCTTCCAACTGAAAGGACTACAACATCTGCTTTATCGACATGTGCTTTTACCAAAATGGGATCATTTACCGCATCTCCATATACAACATTCTCGCCGGCATTTACTTTTTCTCTTGCAATTACCGGATCAAAAACAATGGAAACATGCTGCAGGTTATAATGATTGGCCATAAGAGAAAGTTTCAGGGCTGAGGAATCTTTCCCTATAATAACCAGATGGTTCTGATAGGGAGGAATGTCAGCTTCTTTAAGAGGGAAAATACCTTTCACCAGAAAATCCGGTAACGGAAACTTTAAAAACCAATTTGCCATGGGAATGGACACCTTCATCAGCAATGGCATCATCGCCATGGTAATCACAGTGACAGCCAGAAAAAGCTGGTACTGGTGAGAAGAAAGAATATTGAATTCATATCCTGCACTTGCAAGGATAAACGAAAATTCCCCCACCTGGCTCAGGGCAATCCCAATGATGATGATCCCCCGAAAGGTATGCCCAAGAATAAATCCTGTTCCGGCAGCAATAATGAACTTCAGAAAAAATATAAGAAGGACACTCACTCCAACCAGCATAGGATTCTCTGCTACAAACGATAAATTCAAAAGCATGCCTATGGAAACAAAAAAGAAACTGACAAAAATATCTTTGAAGGGAATGAAATTCCCAAAGGTGTTATGGCTGTATTTAGAATCAGAAATCATGAGACCGGCCAAAAAGGCTCCAAAGGCAAGTGACATCCCCATGGCATATGTAAGCAGGGCAACTCCAAAACATATCAGCATGATGGTCATGATGAACAGTTCCTGATTTCTTGTCATTGCAACAAAATGTAAAATCCAGGGGATCAGCCAGCGGTTTCCGGCATAAACAAATGCAATGATACCCGAAGCTTTTAAAAGGAGAAGCAGGAGTTCATTCCCAAGTTCAATGTCGGGATTACCAAGAAGACTTGCAAAAAGTAACAACGGCACCAGCAGCATATCCTGAAATATACTTACCCCCAATACTGTCTGTCCATAATTTGAACTAACCTCTGATCTTTCCTGTAAAACTTTCAGTATGAGCGTAGTGCTGCTGATTGCTGCAAGAAATCCAATGATGATACTGCTCCTCCAGCCCATATTGTTTACAACCGACAGGAGGTAAAAAACTCCGGCAGTGATAAACACCTGGAGAAAGCCCCCCAGGAAAACAGTCTTCCTTATTTTCACAAGTTGTTTAAGCGAAAGTTCTATTCCCAGTGTAAAAAGAAGGAATATAACTCCGACTTCAGCCAGCACTTTAATGTTTTCTTCATCATGAACAAGAGCCAGCAAATAAGGGCCTGCAACCATTCCTGTAATCAGGTATCCCACAACTGTGGGTATTTTAATCCTGTTAAAAATAAGGTTTACAAAAGTTGAAAGGGCAAAAATGACTACAATGTCCCGTAAAATTGTCAACTCCATCTTTCCATTTTAGCGATATGTCAAGATAATTCATTTTTCATAGAATGAAGTTGCCTGAAGATCAAAAAAAAGCGCCTTAATGAATAAGACGCTTTTTATCTCAGAAATTGTTAAAAAATCAGTTGCCACCACCATAGTGGTAGGTCCCTTCATACTCAAATAAATCACCTTCATAATCTGTGGCAGTAACCCTGAACCGGACCGAATCGAGCCCCTGGATCATGATGTTTTCCATATTAAACGATACATGGGCTGAATATGGGATGTCCTGCAGATCACCGTTGTCATTGTGCCTCAGTTCAAGTTGAACAGGCTGGCTTGCAGGTGTTAATTCGCCCGGTTCCTTCACAAGGTTGATATAATGAACCTCATACCGGCCCCAGTACTTGATTTCAAAATTCAGTAATCCATCCTTCATCCATGCCTTTTTAACCACCAGCGGATCATTTCCAATGCTGTCTTCATTTTCAGGTGTAATGTCAACGATCTGCTTCAGAAGAATCTTCTTGACAGAATTTACCCTGATATAATATTGGCTGACATCATCGTTATCCCCTGAATGATCTCCTAAAATGGTATAATTCACCAAAATGCGGTCACCGGTTTTAAGTCGTGAGTTCGGATCATTCGTCCCCATATAATACCACGGACGGCCATATCCTGCAACAACCGGAAGAAGCACATCACCATTGTCCATCGTTATGCGGTATTCCAACGGGTCTGAATTTACCTGCTCAACCATACCAAAGCCCAGCCACATCTTGTCAAGGGAATAACCTTCATCATCCTCAAATAAACAGCCGGTAACCATAAAACTTAATCCGGCTAAAAGCAAAAAAACAAACTTCTTCATGATTTGATTCTCCTTATTTAATTGTTTACATTGTTAAGATGTCAGGTTGATTGCGAAGGTTGCGTTTATTGAAAAAAAATTAGCGGCAAATAGACAGCTGAATTAAATGGCATGAAGATTGGGTTCAGACTCATCATATATCTAAATATTTATATACTTTTGAAACCAAATAAAATCAACAACGTTATAAAAAGGAAAAACTTTTAACTGTACCCAGGATGAAGAATATTGAATCACTAATAAAACTGCAGCAGGAAACGGCAAACAAAGAAAATGCATGGTTGCTGCTTTACAAAAAAGGTTCGGCCCAAAGTGACTGCGCACTGGAAAACCTCCTGAAAGCGGAGGAGAAAGTTAAAATTACTGATCTTTTTATTGCCGATGTAAATGAAGTCAAAGACATTCATCAATTTTATGAAATCACCAGTGTACCTTCTCTTCTTCAATTTGAAAAGGGGCAGATGAAAAGGGTGGTTAAAGGCTGCCATCAGCCGGAACAGTTTCATGTGATTTTTGCGAAGCCGGCAACAAAAGTTACCTCCAATACAGATAACAATGTTCAAAAGAATGTAACGGTTTTTACCACCCCAGCCTGTTCATGGTGCACCACCATCAAGCGTCATTTACAGGAAAATGGAATCAGGTACCGGGAGGTGGATGTTAGCCGTGACCATAAGGCTGCGGAAGAAATGGTCAGAAGAAGCGGGCAGCGTGGTGTACCCCAAACGGATATAAATGGAGAAATCATAGTTGGATTCGACAAAACAAGAATAAATTTGTTACTTGGAATTAATTAAAAACAGAATAAAAAAATGAAAAAATTCTTATTTATGATTGTCCTTGCAGTTTTTGCATTGCAGAGTTGTGGACAAACCAATGGTAAAAACACAAGTGAGGCAAAAAATAACACAGTGACTTTCCACCAGGTGGCTGAAAAAACAGATGGTGGTTCCATTAAACTTACAAAAAGTGTTTTCCTCGACAAAGTCTGGGATTATGAAAAATCACCTGAAGAATGGGTGTACAAGGGTGACAAGCCTGCATTGATCGATTTTTATGCCGACTGGTGTGGCCCGTGTAAAATTGCATCTCCGATCCTTGAGGAAATTTCACATGAGTACTCAGATGACATTTATGTATATAAAATTGATACAGAAGTTGAAAAAGAACTGGCAGCTGTTTTTGGCATCCGGGGCATACCTGCATTTCTTTATATTCCCACCGAAGGAAAACCTGTAATGATGTCAGGAATAGCCCGTTCAAAGGATGACACAAAAAAGATGTTCAAGGATAATATTGATAAATATTTACTATCAGTAAATTAGTGTTTAACGTTAAAAAGAGTGGAAAAAAATGAAAGAGTTACAGCCAATTAATCAGAATGTCCTGCTGGAGTTGTCTGAAGACAAGGCAGAACAAAAAACCGCCAGTGGAATTATCATTCCTGAATCCGCTAAGGAAAAGCAGGAAGTTGCCAAAGTTATTGCAACTGGAAACATCGAAAACGTAGAAATTGCACCCGGCGATCAGGTTCTCTACAAAAAGTATTCAGGCACTGAAGTGGAATTTGAAGGAAAAACCTACCTGGTTGTTCCCTATGCCGACATCTTGTCGAAAGTTGTAGAAACTGAATCTATTTAAAGGCTACTGCTCTGGATTTTACCCATTCTGCCAGAAACATTATAAAAAAATCGAATAAACAAAGCCATTCCTTTTAAGGGATGGTTTTTTTTCTTACCTCACCCTGATTAACCGCTGCCAGCGGTTTAAGGTCTTTGTAGACTTAAAGCATCTGTAGGGATCAGCTTGACCCGTCCTAAAATTTCTTTACAAAAGAAAAGGTTTAAAAGTAATAAATGTCACTTTCATCGGATCAATATCAACCGATAAATACCTCTTATTATTTTCCTCTGGTTCTGTCAAGGCCGGCCTGTGTTGCGCCTGCGGCAGGCCGCTCGTCTTGGCCTTGACAGGTTCTGAGGAAAAAATATCTTTGTATTTATTGTTGATATTGATATGTCACATTACTGATAATTTTCTTTTCAAATCACATTGTCATTCTGTTGCTAATTCACATGAGGCTGATTTCACTTTCCAATAATTTTTCCAGTGTCTTTTTAAGTGCCCACTTAATCTGTGAGCCTGCTCAGGTGTTAGCATATCCACACTACTGTGAGGCCTTTGTGTATTATATATTGCAATAATATCAGTCATTTGCTTCTTTACTATGAACATAGGCATTTGTTTCATGTCCTTGAGCCATTCATCTTTCAATATCCCGTTTATGCGTTCTGCCACGGCATTCTCCAGCGGATCTCCATGTTCGGTCATACTTATCCGGATGGAGTTTTTTTCAAGTATCTTGACATACTTGTGACTGCAATACTGTACCCCACGGTCAGAATGATGGTACAGTTCCTTTACATTCGCAGGAAGTTGACTTAGGGCCATCTGCAGTGCAATAACTGCATTGTCAGCTTCCATGGTATCGGAAACACTCCATCCAACTATTTTCCGGGAATAAGCATCTG
>JAEYNZ010000078.1 GCA_023412195.1 Bacteroidota bacterium | reverse complement strand
CTGACCAAAATCCAGAATACTCCTACAGTTATAAGGAACATGCCGAATAACAGCCTCCTGTTTGTTACAGTGTTGTTTTCCATTTTTTTATTTATTAATTTTTTATCTTCTGTCTGCTTTAACAATCAATATCACACCTACTGCAATTAAAACCAGTGGGATGAGAAAAGGAATGGTATGGATGGGGAAAGCCAGGAGCTTTGGAATTAAAAATAAACCCCCCAGTATAATGAGAACAATTCCTGATGACCTTCTTCCTGCCAGCAGGATGATACCCACCAGAATCAGGATCAGCTGCCATGAAAAGATGATATTCCCCAGCGTCATAAACATGGGCCGGAAAGTAAACAAATGATGTGTAAACCAGGGTATGGAGATGTTGAAGGCAGATGAAGCCTTCTGCAGCAACCAGATAAAACCAATCCCGATAATAACCAGGGCTAGGATGAGCCGAGTGTTATCTTTTTGAACCTGACCTTCCATCTGTTTTATTTTTAATTGATTCCGGAATCAAATATAAATATAGTTAAACCGGAAACAACTTCCCCTTTCGGTTAAAACAGGATATGTATCGGTAAAGGCCCGCATTATATCTAATGGCAGGTCACTCCGTTTCTTAAATCAGTATGTAAGCTAATCTGAAGTATTCTGGGTTTTTGCCCAGGAATCCCTGAGAGGTACAGTCCGGTTAAAGACAGGTTTATCGGGTGTTGAATCATAATCCACGTTAAAGTACCCTAGCCTTTCAAATTGAAAATGCTGCAATGGTTTTGCATTTTTTATAAAAGGTTCAAGATAACATTCATTCAGCACCTTCAGCGACCCGGGGTTGAGGAATTCCTTAAAATCCTTGTCCTTATGTCCTCCCGGATCTTCATCATTAAAAAGGCGGTCGTAAAGTCTGACTTCCGACTTAACGGCATGTTTTGCAGACACCCAGTGGAGGGTAGCTTTAACTTTTCGGCCATCTGGTGAATTGCCTCCCCTTGATTCAGGATCATAAGTACAATGAAGTTCTGTAACACGGCCTGTATCATCTTTTACAACATGGTTGCAGGTAATAAAATAGGCATATCGCAGCCGTACCTCCCGGCCGGGTGCCAGCCTGAAGAATTTCTTAGGCGGGTCCTCCATGAAATCGTCACGTTCAATAAATAGTTCCCTGGAAAATGGTACCATACGTGTACCCATAGACGGATCTTCCGGGTTGTTGATAGCTTCCATTTCCTCCTCCTGGCTTTCAGGATAATTTGTAATAACCACCTTCAACGGATCAAGAACACCCAGTACGCGCCAGGCAACCTGGTTCAGGTGTTCACGGACACTGTATTCAAGCAATGAAACATCGATCATTCCGTCGACCTTTGTAACCCCGATCCTGTCTGAAAAACTGCGGATGGATTCAGGAGTATAGCCCCTGCGGCGCAATCCTGAAATGGTTGGCATCCTCGGATCGTCCCATCCATTTACATGTCCATCTTTCACCAGTTCAAGCAGGCGGCGTTTGCTCATGATCGTGTACGACAGGTTCAGCCGTGCAAATTCCACCTGGCGGGGACGGTATTCCCCTTCTTTTAACTGGTCGATAAACCAGTCGTACAGTGGGCGGTGCACTTCAAATTCGAGTGTACATACGGAATGTGTGATGCCCTCCCAATAATCACTTTGCCCATGTGCAAAATCGTACATGGGGTAGATGCACCACTTGTCGCCGGTACGGTGATGATGGGCTTTCAGTATGCGGTAGATGATCGGATCGCGCATGTGCATATTGGGCGACGACATGTCGATTTTTGCCCTTAGCACCCTTGATCCTTCTTCAAACTCTCCATCAGCCATGCGACGGAACAGGTCCAGATTCTCACTTGTAGTCCGGTTCCGGTGCGGGCTTTCCAGTCCCGGGCGGGTAGGTGTACCTTTCTGGTGGCTGATGGTTTCGGCATCCTGGTCATCGACGTAGGCTTTTCCTTCAGTTATAAGCTGAACAGCAAAATCATACAGCTTCTGAAAATAATCGGACGCATAAAAAAGCCTGTCTTCCCAGTCGAATCCCAGCCAGCGCACATCTTCCATAATGGATTCAACATATTCCATTTCTTCCTTTGTGGGATTCGTATCGTCGAACCGGAGATTGCACTTGCCTCCGAATTTTTCAGCTATGCCAAAATTCAGGCATATGGACTTGGCATGGCCAATATGCAGGTAACCGTTAGGCTCAGGAGGAAACCGTGTATGGACACGGTTGTTATTTTTCCCTTCTTTTAAATCCTGTTCGATTTGCAAATGAATGAAATTCGATTTTTTTGCGGGTTCTTTTTTATCGGTGTCGTTTGTCATAGTATATATTCCTTTTGGTAGATGGAAACCATGGATCTGTTTTTTTTATCTGGTCATCCATTTATAGATCGTTTCTTTCAAACTGTTTACATTAATGGCTGCAAAATTAAGAAAAGGTTTTTCAGGATGAGGGATCAGCCGCGTAATTTCTTTGTTTTCATGCATGAATAAATTGTTTTTTAAATGTCCGAGGGAAATGGCCTGACATTATTATTTTGTCTTTATGCCTATGAATTATTTTCGTTTCAACAGTTATTTTTAATTTCGTTTCAAAAAGAATGGGTAAAATTGAAATTGAAGGGATGTATTTTTATGCCTGGCACGGGCATTTTGATGTTGAGCAGCTAGTTGGCAATGATTTTCTGGTAGATGTTTCACTTGAAGCCGATTGTAGCAGGGCGGCTGTTACAGATAATCTGGAGGATGCTCTTAATTACCAGGCTGTATATGATGTTGTGAAGCGGGAAATGATGATAAAGTCGCGTTTGCTGGAGCATGTTGTAACCCGGATTCTTAATGCGCTGGAGGAAGAGTTTCCTGGGATTCAGAAGGTAACGGTAAAGGTTTCGAAGGTTAATCCTGCCATGGGCGGGCAGATTCAGAAGGTAAGTGTATCGATGAGCCGTGAAAAATGAATGGGGGTATGCTGTTGGTAATTATTCAATTTTTACTAGATTTGCAGCCGTTATTAATAACGGTCTCTTGGCCGAGTGGCTAGGCAACGGTCTGCAAAACCGTCTACGGCGGTTCGAATCCGCCAGAGACCTCATTAAGTTTCGTAAAATCTCTGCAATAATTCAAGTTGCAGGGATTTTTTGCATTTAATGGGGACAGGAAGCCAGAACCTCCTGCATTCTGCATTAAATTATATAAAGAAAGCCTGCATAAAATCAATCCATTGATATGGCACTGCAGAAGAAAACGATTGATTTTCCGGTGCAACTGGTGCAGGTTAAATAACCGGTTTTTGCATAAAATGAATTAAATTGAATCATAAAAAGTGGGCAGTTGTGCCAAATTGAATATACTGGCGATACGTACATAGGTTATTTGTAAGATTATGGTTGAGATTTTCAGGATTTATCCATTTACCAGCGAGGAGGCTATACAGGTAAATGATTCAGTAAATGAGCCCCATCAGCATGATTTCGAGGAACTGATTATTGGAATTGAAGGGAAACTCGAACATTTTATTGATTTTGGTTCAACCTGGACTGATGCTCCCTTTGCCACTTTTATTACTAAAGGCAAGGTTCACAGGGTTCAGCCAAGATTGGAAAACGGGCAATTTTTTGCATGGGTAATCAGGTTTCAGGGAGAATTCATTCCTGAAATTATATTCCGTCTGTATGGGTTTTATCATGATAAGGCTAATATAGAATTTCAGAGAGGAAAGTGTTTCGACAGGATCAATACGCTTTGTGAAATGATGCACCAGGAGTATCAGCAGGAAGATCCTGATCTGGCCATCATCAGGCATTTGCTGCAGGCAGTGTTAATCATGATTGAATCTGAAAGGAAAAAGAATTTCACGGATGATGATGTGCTGCTTAAAACCCAAAGCCAGACTTTTAAAAATTTCCTTGCTATTCTTGAAGAAAATTTCAGAAGACCGGCAGGCGTTTCGTTTTATGCGGAGAAGCTGTTTATGACTTCCCGTAACCTTAACCTGATTTGTCAGAATATTCTTCAGCAAAGTGTTTCTGAAATTATTGAAACACGTAAGCTCACAGAGGCAAAAAATCTTTTAATTACCACCGGCATGACCATAGCAGAGATTGGCTATGAGCTTGGATACAATGAAAAGTCTTATTTTACCAATGTCTTTAAGAAAAAGACGGGGCAGTCGCCATCAGAATTCCGCCGCATGATGAGAAAGCTTGTTTCCTGATTTTACAACAGCTCTTCCGAATTATGTAACCTTTATGAGTTTGATTACCTGTATTTTTGCATCATAATAATTACATATTAAAAATTAAACATTATGACAACAACAAAATGGGTACTTGATCCCTCACACAGTGAAATTCTCTTCAAAGTACGGCATATGATGATCACCAATGTTAAAGGTGAATTCAGAAAGTTTTCTGCAGTCATCGAAGGTGAAGATTTCAGAAAGTCGCCAGTGAAAGTGGTAATCGACAGTTCATCGGTGTTTACCAATGATGATAGCCGGGACACACACCTGAAAAGTGCTGACTTTTTTGATGTTGAAAATTACAAGGAACTTGTTTTTGAGTCCACCGCTTTTAAAAGAACAGATGATGATCAATATAAGCTTACCGGGCTCCTTACCATAAAAGGAATAACCAAAGAGGTTACGCTTAATGTTGAATTTGGTGGTGTCAATAAAGATCCCTGGGGAAACGAAAAAGCAGGATTTTCATTGGATGGTAAAATCAACAGGAAAGACTGGGGCCTGAACTGGAATGCTGCCCTTGAAACCGGCGGTGTTCTTGTAAGTGAGGATGTAAAAATACAGGCAGAAGTGCAGTTTGTTAAGCAAGCCTTAGAATAATTGTATAGAAAACAAAGGTGATTATGAAGAAAATATTTCTTAAAACATTCCAGGAGGCAGATTCGAATTTAGCAATATTAATTCTTCGTGCCGGTTCGGCATTGATGATGCTGACTCATGGGGTGCCAAAACTGATGCAGTTTTTTTCAGATGAACCCATAGCTTTTGCAAGTGTCTTAGGGATGAGCATGACCTTATCCCTGGCCTTGGCTGTACTGGCTGAAGTGTTTTGTTCTGTTTTTATTTTGCTTGGATTAGGAACACGGATTGCAGCCATCCCTCTGATTGTTACCATGCTAACAGCCGCTTTTTATATCCATGCATCCGATTCTTTTGCAGGCAGGGAGATGTCGCTGCTGTATGCCCTAATATTTATTGCCCTTCTGATCACCGGAGGAGGAAGATATTCTGTTGATAATATCCTGTCCGGTAAGTTAGAAAAAAAAGCAGCAACAGTTTAAGATAATAACCAAAACATGCTGAGGAAATAACAGGAGAAATACTTTACCGTAATTACCAGTATTGCCCGCAGCAGGAACAAACATTAAATCATAGATGTCAGAAATGATTTCAGATTCATCGAAAAGTACCGGAAAAATGCCGGTACTTTTTGTTGGGCATGGCAACCCCATGAATGCAATAGCTGATAATGACTTTACTAAAGGTATCCGAAGGATTTCAGAATCATTTGAAAAGCCCCGGGCTATACTTTGTATCTCGGCCCATTGGGAAACGAGGGGTACATTTATTACAGCTTCTGAATTTCCACAGACCAGGCATGATTTTGGAGGATTTTCCAAAGAGCTGTTCGAGGTTCAGTATCCGGTATATGGAAGTCCTGTGCTTGCAGGAGAAGTAAAAAGGATGGTTCAGAGGACAAATGTTGAATTTGATTACAGCTGGGGCCTCGACCACGGGGCCTGGTCGGTGCTCAGGCACATGTACCCTGATGCTGATGTCCCGGTTGTTCAGTTAAGCCTTGATTACGGCAAAGCACCATCATGGCATTATGAACTTGCCAGGGAACTCAAGGCATTGAGAGGGAAGGGAGTGCTGATTATTGGAAGCGGCAATATGGTTCATAACCTGAAAAGGATTTGCTGGGAAAAGTTGGATGCTGATGAATTTGGGTTTGATTGGGCATATGAAGCAAATATCAAAATGAAGGAATTCATACTCAGCAGGGACTATACATCCTTAATTAATTATTCCTTGCAGGGAAATGCCTTCCGGCTGGCTGTTCCAACGCCTGAGCATTATCTGCCCCTGTTGTATGTTCTTGGCCTGAGCAGTAATCAGGAAGAGATTGAAATATTTAACGATAAAGCTGTTGCAGGTTCACTGACTATGACTTCAGTGAAGTTTGGATGAAAACATCCCCGGATTATTTTTTAAGTGAAGAATATATTTAAATCAGGCAGAAGGATGAATGCGTAATCTTGAACCTTGTTGGCTCCGGATACTGCATTGTCTGCTTCAGTCTTTTTTATAAACTTGTTGTAAAAAGACTTCCATAGAGAGGGGTTCTCTTCCTGTGAGTTTCTCGAAGTCGGAATGTGTGGTTTCAAGTTCACCATTTTTTATGGCTTCAGAGAAACCGGCTGTCAGTAATATGACTTCCTGCGGGATGCCGGCTCCGGCAAGTGTTTCAATATATGCTTCACGTGAAGGATTCAGGTACTGAATTTTTTTACCTGTTATGCCTGATATAATTTCTGCCAGTTCATCCATAGTATAGTTTTTTGTGTTGGCAATAACATATTCCTTGTTTTCATGACCTTCGCCTGTGAGGATACAGGCAGCTGCTTCTGCCATATCTTTTCTTGCAGCATATGAAGCCTGCCCATTACCTGCAGGCAGATATATTCCTGTATTCATGACGGATTTCCCAAAAAACACAGGCAACATGTCGGCATACAATGTATTCAGCATGATCGTATAATTTAACCCGCTCTTTTTAATGTAATCTTCGGTTTCAGCATGAGATCTGACAACTGAACCAATAGAGGAATCTTTTTCATTTTTACGGAATATGCTTGTGTAGATGATGTGCGTAACACCGGAATTGATTGCTGCATCAACAACATTTTTATGTTGTTGTAATCTTTTACCGACATCATTCCCTGAAATCAGCAACAATTTATCTACTCCCTTTAATGCCCTGGCAAGAGCCTCCCGGTTGTCATAGTCTGCGGTCCTGACATCGACTCCTAAAGATTTAAGATTGCCCGATTTAGTTACGTCACGTATCATGGCTGCAATTTGATTTGCAGCAGTTTTCTTTAGCAGGAATTCAATAGTGCTGGTTCCAAACTGACCTGTTGCGCCGGTAATTAACATCATTTTCTGGTTATTTTGTGTTCCTTACCCAAATATAAGAAAAAACCTTCATGGTAAAAGATAATTTGATCTTTAACATGACGGATATGAAGAAAAGGAAGTTAAAATCGCCGCTTGCAGTTACCTTTCCGGTTCGGCATCAAATCTTTCAATGAAATCAGTTGAAAGAACCCTGAATTCCGTTCGCCTGTTTATGGCTTTGGCTATTTCCTGCTGTTCAGGTGTGAGCTTCATAATATATTGTTCTGTCAGTTCATCACCCCTGTTAAGGAATTCATATTGCCGTGCAAGGGTTCTGGTTATTGTTTTTGGCCAGGTCTCACCGTATCCTTTAGCTACCAGCCGCTGAGGGCTGATTCCTTTTCCGATAAGATAATCCACAACACTTTGAGCCCTTTTTTGTGACAGCTCAAAGTTAAACTGATCTCCTCCTACATAGTCGGTATGCGACATTATCTCAATAATGATTGTTGGATTTACGATAAGTGTAGCGATTAAAGTATCGAGTGCTGTTTCTGATTGTGGCAGGAGTTCCCAGCTTCCAAATTCATAGTTGATGTTTTCAAGGTTGACCGGAACATCGGTAGGGGTAAGGTACAACTGGAACCTGAAGTCCTTGCTGTCTTCCAGTCCAGTAGTGTTGGCTGTTGCCTTGTCACGCAGGAATCCTTCCTTGAAGGCCGCAAAAACATATTCTGTTTCAGGTTTAATGGCCATCTGAAATTTCCCGTTCTGTGTTCTGATACGCAAACTTGTTCCATCGGTTCCGATAATCCTTACTGAAGCGCCATCGATTGGTGCGCCTGTTTGTTTATCAAAGACTTCTCCTTCAACCCTGAAGATTTTCGGAGGGACCATAAATTCATAGATGTCATCGCCGCGGGAACCTTTTCGGCTGGAGGTAAACATACCTTTGTTTTCTTCATCAACGAAAGCAATGCCAAAATCATCACCCGCTGAATTCATCGGGTAACCCATGTTTTCTACCACCCAGAGTTCATCTTCATTCTGAACAGCCTTAAAAATATCGAGTCCGCCCATACCCGGATGATAATTCGACGAGAAGTATAGTTCTCCGTTGTCTCTCACGAAGGGAAACATTTCATCGCCAGGAGTATTAATTTCAGGACCTAAATTAACCGGGCTATCATATCCTCCCCCGTTTTTTTCAGCCTTCCATATGTCTTTCCCGCCATATCCTCCGGGCATATCAGACACGAAATAAAGCACATTCCCATCGCGGCTTAATGCAGGGTGGGCGGCTGTAAGAGAATCACCGGCTACCTGGACTTTTATGGGCTCAGACCATGAACCCCTTAGTTGGGAAGATGAATAGAGCTCGGCCCCAAGTGCTTCCGTTTTATCGTATCGGCAGCGGGTAAATATCATCTGTTCGCCTGTAGAATTAAAGGTAGTTGCCCCTTCTTCTTCGCCTGTATTGATAATCAGGTTTTCTTCAAGCAATTTTGGTTGTTCCCATTTTTGACGTTGCACACTGAAGGTAGCCCTGAACAAATCGGCGTATTTTTGTCCGGTAATCATACTTTTTCTTTTGCCTGTTGCAGCCTTGCGCGTAGAGGTGAAGATGATCTCATTGTCCTTTCCCCCCACAAAGGAAGGAGAGTAGTCGCTTTCCCTTGAATTGATTTCCTTGATGGGATTGATGATATGGCGTGTGGGTTTTTCTGTCCATTCCTGTGTTTTTCTGATAGATTCCACACCGTTACGGGCCCTTTCATCACCAGGGTTACTTTCAAGATAAAGCCTGTAATTTTCAACAGCTTCATCATAACGCTGGATGTTTCGCTGCATTTCTGCAAGGTTAAGGATAGCTTCTGGATTTTCAAGTCCACGGCGGATTGCATTCTGGTAGTATAGGGCCGCCCGTTCATAATCTCCGATGTAATGGTAACATTCGGCAATGGCATAGGCATATTCTCTTCTTTTAACCCGGTCTTTTTCTTTCCGGCTGGCTTTCCGGTATTTTTCGATGGCTTTATAATATTCACCTATTTCCTTCGAAAGCATGGCATCCCTTCCGATTTTCCCGGTGCCGCATGATGCCAGTAAAGATGTAAAAATTACAATAATGAATAATCTGACGTATATCTTCATTCCCATTGTTACTTGCGCAGTAAAAGTATACTAATATTTTTTAAGGCTATAAAAATAACGGCTTTCCTGCATATAAAGTATATAATGAAAAAAAAGAGGTTCGCAGCAATGCCGGAACCCCCTGGTTAAAGATTGTATAATGGTCGTATTTATCTGACAAACAGCAATTCCCTGTATTTTGGCAATGGCCATAGTTCATTGTCAACGATCAATTCAAGCTTATCGATGTGATATCGGATATCAGCCAGGAACGGGCGTACCGTTTCATCGTATGATTTGGCCTTGTCAACGATGTCTTCAATGATGTTGGCTTTTTTACGGGCTTCAATCATTTCATGCCTTTTTGACTTGATCGCAGAGATATGTCCGCTGATTTCACGGATCAGGTCTTTTCTTGCACCAGCAAGCTGTTCAAATTCATCGGCAGAAAACACTTCTTTTATATTTTTGACATTTTCAAGAAGCATTGTCTGGTAATTTACTGCAGTAGGAACAATATGGTTTATTGCAAGATCAGCCAGTACACGTGACTCAATCTGAATCTTCTTTATAAATTTTTCATATTCCACTTCAACTCGTCCATGGAGTTCTGATTTACTCAGTACACCCAGTTTCTCAAACATTTTTTGGTTTTCCGGACGCAGGTAGGCAGAAATTGCTTCAGGAACATTATTTACATTGGTGAGTCCTCTTTTTGCAGCTTCCTTTACCCAGTCCGCACTGTAACCATCGCCGTTAAAGCGGATTGGTTTTGATTTGATGATGAGGTTTTTCAGAACCTGGAAGATGGCTTCATCCTTTTTGGTTCCCTTTTCGATGAGTGCATCCACATCTGTTTTAAACTTAATCAGCTGATTGGCCATGATAGTATTCAGTACGATAAGAGCAGAAGCACAGTTTGCAGATGAACCTACAGCTCTGAATTCAAAACGGTTGCCGGTAAAAGCGAACGGAGAAGTACGGTTTCGGTCGGTACTGTCGAGAATGATTTCAGGAATCCGGCCAATGTTTAGCTTCAGGGCAGTTTTTTCATCTGGCGTCATTTTTCTGTCAACAACCGATTCTTCCATCAAATCGAGCATTTTAGAAATTTCTGTTCCAAGAAAAGCTGAAAGGATAGAAGGAGGGGCTTCATTGGCACCCAGACGATGCTGGTTGCCTGCATGATAAATGCTTGCACGGAGTAAATCCTGGTTTTCATAAACTGCCTGCATTGTATTGATCACGAAGGTCAGAAACAGCAGGTTGGTTTTAGGATTTTTCCCGGGGGAATAGAGGTTGATGCCATTGTTGGTTGATAGCGACCAGTTGTTGTGTTTTCCGGATCCATTGATACCTGCAAATGGTTTTTCATGGTAAAGAATCCGGAACCGGTGGCGGCGGGCAATCTTTTGCATGATGTCCATGATCAGCTGGTTATGGTCGTTGGCAAGATTTGCTTCCTCATATATGGGCGCAAGTTCAAACTGGTTGGGAGCAACTTCATTATGACGGGTTTTTACCGGTATCCCCAGCTTATAGGCTTCATTTTCCACATCCTGCATGAAGCGGTTGACCCGGGTAGGAATGGAAGAAAAATAATGATCATCAAGCTGCTGATCTTTAGATGAGGAATGCCCCATGAGTGTCCTGCCTGTAAGAATCAGGTCGGGTCTGGCCATAAACAGGGCTTCATCTATCAGAAAATACTCCTGTTCCCATCCCAGGTTAGCCTGAACAGAAGTGACGTTTTTATCGAAATACTGGCATACAGCGGTAGCTGCTTTATCAACTGCATCAAGTGCTCGAAGCAGTGGCGTCTTATAATCGAGTGCCTCACCTGTATAAGAAATAAATATGGTGGGGATGGTCAGGGTTGTTTCACTGATGAATGCAGGTGAAGTTGGATCCCATGCAGTATATCCCCGTGCTTCAAAAGTTTGCCTGATCCCTCCGCTCGGAAATGAAGATGCATCGGGTTCCTGCTGTGCAAGAAGGGTTCCTGAGAAAGCTTCTATTACTTTTCCTTTTTCGCCATGAACGATGAATGCATCATGTTTTTCTGCAGTTGAATCGGTTAAAGGATGAAACCAGTGGGTGTAATGGGTGGCCCCATTTTCGAGTGCCCATGATTTCATTCCCTGGGCAATCTGGTCAGCCATCTTCCGGTCAATGGTCGTTCCGTTGTCAATGGCATCCATTACTGCATTGAATGCTTCATCTGAAAGATATTTTTTCATTTTCTCCTGATCGAAGACCAACCGGCCGTAATAGTTTGATACCAGATTGTCTTCCCTTACAAATGGTAGAGGTTCCCTGTTCAGGACTTCATCCAATGCCCGCTGTCTGAATTGTGCCATAATTGTATTTTTTAAATATTAATTTTAATTCAAAAATAAATTTTTTTCGTCACCCTGCCTAAAAAAGGGGTAAGAAATAATATTTTTTCATATTATTTTAATAAACCCTGTAAAAAAATGGGTCTATTTGAAAAAAAAGTATGAATATTTTCAAAAAGGTCATATTCTTCACTGAGTGAGAATATTTCTTTTTCAAATGAGCGGGATAATTCATTAATTCAATTTGAAACATATATATGTAATATTATGGGTGAATAGAAGTCTAATTATAATTGTATTTGAAATGTTGTATTTTAGCAGACTTAATAGTTACCAGAAATGAGTACAGACAGACGAACATTTATTAAAACCAGTGGAGCGGCTGTAGCAGGAGGCATGATTTTACCTCCCTTCCTGCAATCGTTTCAAAACGTTCAAATTTCAGCAAACGTGAAAAATTATTTGGATCATTTTGAGGTTACACAGCCAATACTGCAGAAAGTAATAGCAGAAGCCATGAGCAAAGGCGGTGATTATGCCGATATATTTTTTGAACACAAAAAAACAAATAACCTTGGACTGGAAGACGGGAAGGTAAACCGTGCCTTTTCCAATATAGGCTATGGTGTAGGAATCCGTGTTTTAAAAGGAGATCAGACCGGTTTTGCCTATTCTGAAACCGTTACGCTTGATGCCATGCTTCAGGCAGCCCGGCTTGCTGCCAACATAGCAGGCAGCAGCAAAACTTTTACTCCGGCAGGCATTGACGAGAAAAAGCCGGCAGGTTATTATCATATCTCAAGGAATTGGGAAGAAGTGTCGGTTAAGGATAAGGTGCCTTTTGTGCAGCAAATCAATGACAAGGTATTTAGCCTCGACAAAAAGGTAATTAAGGTAAATGCCTTTATGAATGATGAAACATCCTATGTGCTTTTTTATAATTCAGAGGGAAGGCTTACATACGACTATCGTCCTATGATAAGCTTCGGGGTGGTTTGTATTATGGAAAAGGATGGGAAAATTGAGAATGCTTATTCTGCCCGGTCATTCCGAAAGGGGTTTGAGTGGCTTAACGATGATGTTGTGAATGAACTTGCACAGGAGAGTGTTGATAATACCAACCTTCTTTTTGATGCAACTAAACCAAAAGCAGGTGAGATGCCGGTGGTAATGGGAGCCGGAGGTTCAGGAATATTGCTGCATGAAGCCATCGGGCATACCTTTGAGGCTGATTTTAACAGAAAGGGTACTTCCATTTTCAGTGACAAAATGGGAAAAAAGGTTGCAGAAAGTTTTGTTAATATTATAGATGATGGCACTTTGGAAAACAACCGTGGTTCCATCAACATTGATGATGAAGGGAATGAGGTACAGAAAACTTACCTCGTAAAGGATGGAGTTTTAAACAGTTATATTCACGACCGTATCAGTTCCAGATTTTATGGGGTCGATCCTACCGGAAACGGAAGGCGTGAATCGTTCAGGTACATACCTCTTCCCAGGATGCGTGCAACTTATATGGAAACAGGTCCTCATTCAAAAGATGATATCATTTCAAATGTGGAGTATGGTGTATATGTCGACAATTTCAGCAACGGAGAAGTAAAAATAGGTGCCGGCGACTTTACATTCTTTGTGAAATCAGGTTATCTGATTGAGAAAGGAAAGCTTACACAGCCCATCAAGGACATCAATATCATAGGCAACGGCCCGCAGGCACTTGCTGATATTTCCATGGTTGCCAATGACTATCTGATTGACAATGGAACATGGACCTGTGGTAAGAGCGGGCAGTCTGTTCCGGTTACCTGTGGGTTACCCACTGTATTGGTAAAGAAACTCACGGTAGGGGGTTCGTTGTAGGCATGTTCAACTTTATAATTATCATCTGAAATGACAAAACAGGAAAAATACAGCCTTGCAAAATGGGCAATGGACCATGCATTAAAGAATGGTGCACAACAGGCAGGTGTAAGCATTTCGAACAACCAAAGCAGCAGCGTTGAAGTTAGGGAAGAAAAAATAGATAAGCTGGAACAGGCCAACCAAAGCAGCCTTTCTATCAGGTTATATGTTGATAATAAATATTCAGCGCATTCAACAAACAGGCTTAAAAAAGAAGATCTGGCCCGGTTTATTGAAGAAGCAATCACTGCAACCCGGTATTTATCAGAAGATGAATTCCGTACCCTTCCTGATCCTTCTCTGTATTACAGAGGTGGAGATACTGATCTGAACACGCTTGATAAAAACTTCAGTCAGCACGACCCTCAGGAGAAGATTAAACTGGCATACCAGGCTGAAAGGGAAGTGTTGGGTAAGGATGAGCGGATAATTTCAGTTTCAACTTCCTATTATGATGGTCTCAGCGAATCGGTTCTTGTGACAAGCAATGGATTCGAAGGAGATACAGCAAACTCTTATTATGGCATTAATGCGCAGGTTTCCGTTAAAGGGGGAGACGCAAGGCCGGAAGCATACTGGAGTGAAAATGCCATTTTCTATGACTCACTTCAGAAGATGGGAATCGGGCAAAAAGCCCTGGAACGTGCGCTGAAGAAAATTGGTCAGCAGAAGGTGGAATCAGGAAAAATGGCGATGCTGGTTGAAAACCGGACAGTATCCAGGCTGTTCAGCCCGCTGATATCTGCATTGAACGGATCTGCTATCCAGCAGAAAAATTCCTTTTTAATAGATAAACTTGGGGAAAAGGTGTTTTCTGATAAGCTGACAGTTTTTGATGATCCTTTTATACCTTCAGGCAGGGGAAGCAGGTTATTCGACGGAGAAGGCCTTGCAACAAAAAAACGGCTTGTTTTTGAAAAGGGGGTAGTCAGGAATTATTTTATCGATACCTATTACGGCAAGAAGCTGAATATGCAGCCCACCAGCGGTGGTAACACCAATCTGGTTTTTGAAACCGGGGACAAGGATCTGGAGGGACTGATAGCAATAGTCGACAAAGGAATCCTGGTAACGGGCTTTAATGGTGGAAACAGCAATGGTTCTACCGGAGATTTCTCATATGGAATTGAAGGTTTCCTTATCGAAAACGGGAATATCGTGAGGCCGGTATCTGAAATGAATATAACAGGAAATATGAAAGACCTGTGGTCTGGTATTATTGAAGCAGGGAATGATGTTTACAGGAATACCTCTTGGCTGATGCCATCGATTCTGTTTGGTAATGTAGATTTTAGTGGTGCATAAGTAGTAGTTAGAGATATTAAAAAGAAGAAACCGGGTATGCTAATATCCGGTTTCTTCACTTTTGGTCACTTTTTTTTTGAAAAAGTGTAACTATACAGGCATCATGACGTCACATTGAATAATAACAGAAAACAGAAAAGCAATTTTACATGAAAACAAGTTTATTTAAGTATGCAGGAATTATTCTGCTGTTTTTTATTTTATCATCCTGTATGGATGATTTCATAATTCGCGGGAATGGTATTCCCGACAGCGAGGCACGATTGATGCATGGATTCTCATCCGTCGCATCTGAAGGAAATTTCATAGTCCATATTACTTCAGGAACGGAGTATAAGCTGATCATAGAAGCTGAGTCGAACCTAATGGAGTATATCAGGACGGAGGTAAACGGGGGCCGTTTAAAGATCCATACCAGCGGATTTACCAGCCTGAGAAACCGGTTACCAATCGAAGTATTTGTAACTACTCCATTTCTTCATGGAATTGTACAAAGTGGTTCTGGAGCTATTACTACCGGTTATTTTGAAACCGATGTGTTTAATTGTGTGGTTTCAGGTTCAGGTTCCATTGAAACAGCCGTCGATGCCAATGTTGTAGATGCAGTTATTTCAGGTTCAGGCCGGCTTAATATTTCAGGCTCAGCTTCAAAGGGAAATCTGGTTGTTTCGGGTTCAGGAAAGCTGAATGCAGGGGATCTGCTGGTTCAGGATTGTGATGCCAAAATTTCTGGTTCGGGCGACATCTGGACCGATGTCAGCCGGTACCTTAAAGCTGTAGTAACAGGTAGCGGACATGTTTTTTACAGTGGAAGACCACAGGTTGAAACAGTTGTTTCAGGTTCAGGAGGTATTATTCAGAAAAAATAGGTAAATTACAGCAACAAAAATTCCATTCATGAAAAGGTTTTTAGCTGTAACATCTTTCCTGCTGTTGGTTTCTCTTGCCGGAGCGCAGGGTTTCAAACAATCGCTTGGTATCAGGGCAGCCTGGATATCACCCGGAATTGAGTACCGCTACTATACAAGCGATGCTCTCTCTATCAGAGGATTGCTGGCTGTGCGCAACAGGGGGCTTCAGTTACATGCACTTTCTGAATTTCACCGGTACGATCTGTTTCCATTTTCATATCAGCTTGTTTTTTTTTATGGTGCAGGAATCCATTTTGGATATGAAAGCTGGGATGAGGTGACTGTGGTAACAAATCAGCGGAACAGTGAGATTAAGTCAGCCATGCTTGCAGGACTGGATGGTATCATAGGGCTTGAATATCTTTTTTATGAAGCTCCTTTGAAAGCAGGTGTCGAGGTTAAACCTTTTTTTGATGTATTTGGCAGGAAAGGTTTTAGATTTGTAGTACCTGATTTTGCATTTACTGTTAAATATCTTTTTTGATCCTTCCACTTTTTTAATATTAATAATTTAACATTTTTGAAGTCAATGAAAAGATTGGTAATTCTTTTTATGATGGTTTGTGCCATCGGTAATGTCTTTGCCCAGGAAGATAACCAAAAAAATGAAGTGAGGACATTGTTTTCCGACAATAAAAGTCTGGGGTTTTATGGAGGATTTTCCATAGGATATTCCCAGATTAACGGGAAAGATGCTTTGGTTTCAGGCGGTCGTGCCGGAATGATTTTTAATCATTCTACAGCAGTTGGCCTTGCTGGATATGGATTTGTGAACAATATGGACGGTTACAGGTGGAATAATGAGGATATGCTCAGATATTCCCTGGCTGGAGGGTACGGTGGTATCTTTATTGAACCCATATTGGGAGGCCTGAATCCTGTTCATATTACATTTCCTGTTCTGTTTGGTATAGGAGGTGTTGCCCAGATAAGAAATTACGGCACCGGATATTGGGAATTCCCTTATTATGAAACTCCTGAATCAGATGTGTTCTTTATAGTGGAACCAGGAGTGGAACTGGAAGTCAATCTGGCCAGATTTTTTAGGGCAGCTGCTACTCTAACTTACCGTTACACTTCTGAAGTAGAATTGTTTGCCATTGACCCGGATGTTTTAAAGGGTCTTCATTTCGGACTGGTATTCAAGTTTGGTAAATTTTAGTAAATAAAAACCCGTAACCAGAGATTCGGGCTACGGGTTTTTGAATAAAAAACTATTTACTTATTCATAAAAATCTACATACTCAGCCTGCTGGAGGAATTCAAAACTTCTTTTAACACTTTCCAAAGGTTCGTAATTGTATTGCTCTACTTCTACGATTCCATATTCAGCACCCGATTTTTCACGTTCTTCAAACATGGCTTCGAAATTCATATTGCCGCTTGCACCAAGTTCTTCTTTGTCTTTAATGTGCCATAATTCAAATCTTCCGGGATACCTTTCGAAATAATCCAAAGGATCTTTACCTCCTTCAACTATCCAGTAAAGGTCAATCTGAAACATGACTTTGTCTGGGTCGGTGAGTTCAAGCATCCAGTCGTAAACAGGCTTGCCCTCATGTTCAGTGGTAAACTCATTTGCATGGTTGTGATATCCAAAGCGGATTCCCTGGGCATTACACTTAGCCCCAACTTCATTAAAATAATTACAATACCTTCTTAACCCTTCAAGGCTTTCATATCCGGTTTTACCCATCCACGGCTGAACTATCCATTTTACACCTGCTGCTTTATGGGCTTCAATACACTCATCCCACCATGCCATTGTGTTCTCCCAGTTAGCGGAATCAGGTACATCCTGTCCGGTATGAGAGCCTAAAAACTGTAGTCCGTTCGTTTCGCACAACTGCCTGAAAGCATCAGGTGACATTCCATAGAACTGCCCGTTACTATAACCTGCAGCTTCAACAAACTTGTAGCCTATTTCTCCTACCTTTGCAACTGTGGACTGTACATCCTTTTTCATATCATCTCTGACAGAGTAAAGTTGCAATCCGATAAATTTCTCACGCGAAGCCTCTCCACATCCTGAAAATGTGCAGGCTATGAACACGGCAACAACTGCCATCATTAAAAATCTTCTAGTCATTTTTTTCATCATTTTATTTTGATTCAATATGTGTTTTTAATTAATTCAAGTTCAAATTTATGTAAATGTTTGCCTATTTAAACCATTTTAAAGCATTATTTAATGTCGTGCTGAAAATGAAGCAGGAAAAAAATAACAGGAAATTAATCTATATGTCGGTAAAATAGCCTATATTTTGCATTATATTTGAAAAAACACAAAGCCTTTAGGCTGCTAAAAAATAAAAAACAATGAGCAAGCAAACAGAAAGGGAAATCATACAGTTTCTTGACAGAAATGGACCTAGTTTATTGGGAGATGTAGTTAAAGAACTAAAACTATCTTATTCAAAAGGCCATGAGTATATTAACAGATTGTTGAGGAAAGGTAAAGTCAGACATTCTGACCCACCTGTACATTTTGAGGTCAATACCGGAACGAAATAAAAACTTCCGTTTTTTCCTGATCCGGATTGAAAAAACATACCAGCCTGCTGTTGCTGTTATCTTTCAGCGATAAATATTTATATGGTTTAACCGAGTCACATCTGTAATTCATTACAAAGAGTTATTTTTGCCGCCAATTACATCATAATGAAGAATAAGGATTTATTGGCGTATTTATCTGCACTGGGTGCAGTCTTTTTTTGGAGCTTTTCCTTTGTATGGTTTAAAATTGCTTATCTGGCTTATAAACCCATTTCTGTTGTAATTATAAGGCTCGTTATTTCTGTGATTCTCATCCTTATTCTTTCATGGTCTCTTAGAAAACTTCAAAAAATTGCAAAGGAAGATTGGAAGCTTTTTATTTTAATGGCATTCTTTGAACCCTTTCTTTATTTCCTGGGTGAAAGTTATGGACTTAAATATGTTTCCTCTACAGTGGCTGCTGTTATTGTGGCAACCATTCCTTTATTGTCACCAATTGCAGCCTGGTACTTTTTTCGTGAAAAAGTAAGCTGGCTGAATGTACTCGGATTTGCATTTTCATTTGCAGGAGTCGGACTTGTTGTTCTTAACAGCTCGTTTCAATTTGATGCCTCACCCATTGGAGTAGGGCTTGAGTTTATTGCAGTTTTTGCAGCTATTGCATACTCCATTGTTCTCAGGAATGTCGTTTTCAGATATAATACTTTAACTATCATTGCCTGGCAAAATATTATCGGAATCATTTTCTTTCTGCCTGTCTGGCTTGTTGTTGATTTAAATGATTTCATTGCCACACCGTTTCATCCGCAGGCGTTCCGTGCAATTGTCCTGCTGGCTGTATTTGCCTCTACGCTAGCTTTTATTTTTTTCACCCAAAGTATCAGGCAGCTCGGGGTTAACCGGTCCAATACATTTGTGAACCTGATTCCTGTTTTTGTTGCTATTCTTTCATTCTTTGTACTGAATGAGACCATGGACATTCAAAAAATTACAGGTATTATTGTAGTCATTGCCGGTTTATTTCTGGCACAGTCGGGGAGGAGACAGCCTTCGAAGCAGAAGATTATTGAAGTACATAATATATAAATTAGGATCGAAAGAAGTGAAAAAGGTTTCATATAAAAAACCTGCTGAATTGTTGCTGCTGACAGAAAGGAGCAGTGCAGAAACCTTGGTTTTTATAAAGAAGCTAAAGAAGAAGAAACCTAAAAACCTGGATACTCTTGTACATGGATTGCATGATGAAGCTTTTTCCGGTTTTAATTGCCTCAATTGCGCCAACTGCTGCAAAACAATAGGCCCCCGGTTAAATGAAAAAGACATTGACCGGCTGGCTAAACATCTCAAAATGAAACCTCAAACTTTTATGGAACAGTATGTTGAAAAGGATGAGGACCATGATTTTGTTTTCCGGGATCATCCGTGCCCTTTCCTGCTGAACGACAACTATTGCATGGTTTATGAAAACAGGCCCAAAGCCTGTCGCGAGTACCCTCATACCGACCGGAGCAGGTTTATTCAGATTCTGGACCTGTCGCACAAGAATTGTGAAACATGCCCTGTAGTCCATGAGATTTTCCAGGAGCTGCGGAATGAACAATCAAAGCTCTTATAGAAGAAAATTCTGGTGAGGTAATAAAAAAAGCTGTCCCGCATTCGCGATGACAGCTTCTAATCACATTTAAACTATTTAGAATAATCTTTTTAATTATTTATTCACGGTCCATGCGGCCACGGCGTCCGTAAAACCTTTCTTCGTTGAAGTGTTCAGAATTATAAAGCTCATCATCTGTCAAATCACTTCTGCGATCGGCATCTCCCGGTTGTTTTCTGAAATTTGAAAGTACACTTTGTTCATAATCAGAATGAACCGGAACATTTTGCTGATAGCGGTAAGTCGGAATATTTCGAAGTGAATTCTGATCAATTCCATCTGCCACTATAACTTCTGATTCTCTTTCAATCCGGGCAACCCCTATAGGGATGATCATATGAATGTTTCCTTTTTTATCCTGAAATTCATGTATTCCATCTCTGTGTTGTGCATCGAAAGGATCGTGATCGGCAGGAATAAGGCTGTCATCAAGGTCGACATCTATATACCTGACCTTCTCAACCGAAACATCAACCAGGAGACCTGCTACAGTTCCAACTGTCTGATGATTGGAATCCTGAACCTTCCAGCCTCTGACATCAGGTTCATCCTTTGCAATTTTATAATCCTTCAGATCTCTCAGATAATGTAAGTTGTTTTTATTTGTTGATTTTGAATCTGCCATAATAATTTACTTTTTATGTATGTTTAATAACTGGGGTTACAATGTAGATAAAACTTCAATAGGCTTTTTACCTTAATGTGGTTTGCCTTCTTTCATCCATCTTTTTGATAACATCAGCTGCGTCATCGAAGAATGACTTGACTTCACCCTGCTGATCTGACAGCTCCTCCTGAGGATCAACATCCTGAGCTGCATCCATTAATTTTGAAGCATCATCTTCAAGGCCTGGATAAAACTTGTGCTGCATGTTTTGTATTACATTGGCGGCACTTGAAAAAGCACTGTTTACAACAGTCGAATGTTCTGTTGACATATTGCCATCCTGAAGCCTGTTTGCTTCCTGTTTCAATTGTTCAAGCTCTCCCTGAAATGCTCCTTGCTGGTCATTGTTTGCACCAGCTACTGCAATCAATGCATCTGAAAGTTTGTTGATACCTTCACGGGCATTTGTAGCATTCATATCCGAATTGTCAGTTTCATCCACAAAACTTAGAAATTCCTGAATCCTGGGATCAGAAGCTTCGCTTTCATCATCATCAGTACCAAAGGGAGCAACTGCCTGGCTCTGTTCCTGTCCCTCGGCTGATGTCTGGTTCTGTTCCTGCCTGTTATCTGCAGTCTGATCAAGCCCGTCATTATCTGAGGCTGCAATCCATATGATGAGTCCAATAATGACTACTCCAAGAATGATCCACCCAATAGGTGATTTTTTCTTTTTTTGAACATTTAATTCTGCCATAACTTTTCTATTTAAATTTAACTTGTGTGTTTTTAGAATCTGTATTAACCTCCTTATAACAGGCAGAGAAAAAGAAAAGTTCAATAAATCTGATCGCCAATCCCTTCTAAATATCCTGCTATAGGTATATCTTCTTGTATAGTGATCATGTTTTTTCAGTTATTGTTTAAACTTAGCTTGCATAACTCTGTTTCTAAATGAGATACTATAAAAATGTTAACCATGGATTCAATTTTTAAAAAATTACTTAATACCGGTATTGGTGCTGCATCAAAAATTACCCGCTTCTCGGCTGAAATGATAAATGATCTGGTGAAAGCCGGCAAATTATCTGAAGATGAAGGCAAAAATATGCTAAGTGATCTTGAAAGGGAGGGACAAGTGCAACAGCAGGAGATTGAAAACGAATTTAAGATTTACCTTGAACGGATGATGAGAGACATGGATATTCCAACTCGCGAAGATTTTAAAAATCTGGAAGCAAGAGTTGAAATACTGGAACGATCCATGCCGGGAGCTATACGTATAGATTAAAATATATTTTATTTGATACTTAGTGGGCAGCCATATTTTTTTTGGAATAAAATGACTTACGGCAGCATCCCCGGAAGGGCTCCTTTAAGATTATCCTGATTTTCCATATGAACTTTAAGTTGTTGAAACATCTTGAAATCTCTTCCTGCAGAAAGAAGCTTTTGGGTAATAAATCAATAACTTTGGCGTTCTAGAGGATATTAATGAAGCGAATGAGCCGAAAGTTATACCTGTTTTTATTATTTGTTTCGGTAATTTTCACCGGGAGAGCCCAGATAGGAGGAGAAACCACTTACCAGTTCCTTGAACTTACAAGTTCTGCGAGGGTGGCAGCCCTGGGAGGTACTCAAATTGCAATAGCTGATACTTCCGACTTAAACCTTGCCTGGTTTAATCCTGCACTGCTGCACAGGGATATGAGTCAATCTTTTCTTGTAAATTATGTAAATTATTTTGCCGATATAAATTACGGATATGCTGCTTATGCGCATAATTTCGAAGGAATTGGAAGTTTTGCCCTAGGTATGCATTACATCAACTATGGTCAGTTCAAGGAAGCTACTGAACGTGGAGAGCTGACAGGTAATTACTTTAAAGCTGCTGAGTATGCCTTATATATGGGTTATTCCAACTACTACAAGCGGCTTCGTTACGGGATAAACCTGAAACCTGTTTATTCAGCATTCGAAAGCTACAGATCTTTCGGTCTGGCTGGCGATTTGGGGATAACATACAGCAGCAAGGACAGCCTGACTCATGTTGCGCTTGTAGCCCGCAACGTCGGAAATCAGATTACAACCTATTATGAAGATGGCAATACTGAACCTATTCCATTTAATCTGCAGGCAGGTATCAGCAGCAGGCTGAAGCATGCACCCATACTTCTGTCGCTTACAATGCAGCACCTGACTCACTGGGATCTGTCGTGGAGCGAATCTGAAAATGAGCAGACTCTTGAAACCTGGTATGAGAGGCAGGAGAGTTTCGCAAAGCAGATCATGCGCCATGCAGTGATTGGTGTTGAAGTCATGCCGTCAGATAACTTCACAATCAGGGCAGGATATAATTACCAGCGAAGACAGGAACTTAAATTCGATGAAAGAGTTTCTACTGTTGGCATGTCGCTCGGCTTTGGTATAAAGCTGAAGCGCTTCAGATTCGACTTTGCTACCTCCCGTTTTCACCTGGCCGGCTCATCCAATGTATTTTCACTGGCTGTTAACCTGAATGAAATGTATTAGATAAAGACTGTCTGGTCTGAATTATAAAATCATCATATATTTGCATTAAACCTGGTAGAATGACTGAAAAAAGGATTGTTATTGCCATCGACGGACATTCGTCATGCGGAAAAAGTACCCTGGCAAAATCATTGGCCCGCTCTTTGGGTTATATTTACATAGATAGCGGTGCAATGTACCGGGCAGTTACCTTATTCGCCTTGCGAAGAGGGTGGATCGTAAACGGAAAACCCAACAGGGAGAAAATTGTTAATGGTTTAAAGGATATGAATATTGCCTTTAAATGGAATGAAGCGACAGAGGAGAATATTACTTTCCTGAATGGTGAAAACGTAGAGGAAGAGATCAGACGACTTGAAGTTTCCCAAAATGTAAGTCCGATCAGCACAATCGGCGAGGTGCGCCATGAACTGGTAAAGCAGCAACGGGAAAACGGGAAGAAAAAAGGTATAGTTATGGATGGACGTGATATTGGAACAGTTGTTTTTCCTGATGCAGAGCTGAAAATCTTCTTAATGGCATCTCCTGAAATACGAAGCAGGCGCCGCTACGATGAACTAATTGGAAAAGGTGTAAAGGTGGATATGGAAGAGATTCTTCAGAATGTCAGTGAACGCGATGAAATCGATTCGGGCAGGGAAATCAGCCCGTTAAAAAAAGCGGATGATGCCATTGTTCTTGATAACAGCAACATGACCAGGGAAGAACAGTTGCATTGGAGTTTGATGAAAGCAAAAGAAATAATTGACAAGAAATGAAAGTTGAAATAGATAAACGTTCCGGTTTTTGTTTTGGTGTCATCAAAGCCATTAAATCGGCTGAAAGTGAACTTAGAACCAATGACAGTTTATATTGTCTGGGAGATATCGTGCACAATGGAATGGAAGTTGAACGCCTCGAAAAAATGGGATTGATATCCGTTTCCAGGGAAGAGTATTATCAGTTAAAAAATTGCAGGGTGCTGATCAGGGCGCATGGGGAACCACCAGAAACCTATGAGTATGCTGAAAAAAACAACATTGAACTTATCGATGCCACATGTCCGGTTGTACTTACGCTCCAGGAAAAAGTAAAAAGCTCTTTTGAAAATACCCGTGATAAAAACGGGCAGGTTGTAATTTACGGAAAAAAAGGACATGCCGAAATTGTAGGCCTCGACGGCCAGATCGGAAATACGGCCATCGTACTTGAAAACGTGGATGATATTCATCAGATCGACTTTTCCAGGCCCGTTTCCTTATACTCCCAAACAACCAAACGGGTGGAAGATTTTTATAGCATTGCCGAAACCGTTAAATCAAAAATGACGCCTGGCGTCCAGATAGAAATTAAGGACTCCATATGCAGACAGGTATCCAACAGGGTTCCCCACCTGAAGCAATTTGCTGCCCAGTTTGATATGGTACTGTTTGTGGCAGGTGTTAAAAGCTCAAACGGTAAATATCTTTACACCATCTGTAAAGAAGAAAACGACCGCACTTATGCAATTGCCCGCACAGAGGATATTAACCCTGAATGGTTTAATGGAGTTGAATCAGTTGGAATATGCGGGGCTACTTCTACTCCGCAATGGTTAATGGAGGAAGTTGCTGAATGGATAACCAGCCGCTATAATTCCTGACAGGCCTGTTGCCTTTTCTTCTTTATTTTTAGTTTCTTTGCTGATGAACCTGCAAGTACCACCATGCTGCGTTCAACTTTAAGCCATATGCCTGTTCTATATGTTCAAGTTATATTACCCCTGCCGCTGCATGATACCTACACATACAGTGTCCCAGGACAGTGGCATAAGCTTATAAAAACCGGCCAGCGGGTTGTGGTACAGTTTGGTGCAAAAAAGTTATATGCCGGCCTGGTATATCAGGTTACTCCTCATGTTCCTGATAATCTTGTCGTAAAAGAAATTCTTGAGATTCTTGATGAAAAGCCTGTAATATTTCCATCTAACCTTGAAATGTGGAAGTGGATGGCAGAATACTATTGCTGTACCCTGGGTGATGTATTCAAGGCTGCCCTTCCACCAGCCCTTAAACTTGAAAGCAAAACTTTTATAGCGCAGGTTTCTGATGATGATTACCCCACATTGACGGAAGCTGAATTGCTTATTCTTAATCAGCTCAGCCAAAAGGAAGATCAGCTTGATGTCCTTCAAAAAAAACTTGGAAACTCTTTTTCTTATAAAGCTTTATTGGCTCTCTTTAACAGGAATATTATCCAGGTTGAGGAGAAAATGGATTTAAAATACAAGCCAAAAACAGAACAGGTTGTAGCCTTGCATCCATCCGTTGAAACAGATGAACAGTTTCATAATGTACTGGCCGGCCTTTCAAGGGCTAAACAGCAGCAAACCCTTCTGCTGAAGTTTTACAATATGGCAAAGCTCTTTAAGCCTGGTAAAAAGCCCCACTTGGTTAAGAAAGAGTTGCTGAAGGAGAGTGGTGTAAGTCCCTCAGTACTGAATGAACTTGTGGAGAAAAATATCCTTGTTTATGCGCATCTGCCTGTTTCCAGTATTCCTCTTAACCTGGGTAAACAGGCAGAGCTGAACCTTTTAAATCCGTCGCAGGAGCAGGCATTGAAGGAAATATATACTTGTTTTTCCGAAAAAAAGGTTGCACTTGTTCATGGAGTGACTGCCAGCGGCAAAACAGAAATTTATATTCATTTGATTGAAAATGTCATCAGGAGTGGGAAACAGGCACTTTACCTGCTGCCTGAGATTGCTCTTACAACCCAGATAATCGAAAGGCTGACCAACGTATTCGGACAGAAAGTAGGCATATATCACTCGCGGTTAAACAGCAGGGAGCGGGTGGAAATCTGGCAAAAGGTATTACTTTTTGACTCGGATCCCGAAAAGGGTTACCAGGTTATTTTAGGGGCACGGTCAGCCTTGTTTATGCCGTTCAGCAAACTGGGAATTATAATTGTGGATGAGGAGCATGAAAATTCATTTAAACAATTCGATCCTGCTCCCCGGTATCACGCCCGTGATATGGCGGTGGTGCTTGCGAAAATGAACCATGCTGATGTTCTGCTTGGTTCAGCTACCCCTTCTTTCGAAAGTTATTACAATGCCCTCACAGGGAAATACGGTCTGGTTAATCTGTTCAGAAAGCATTCAAACCTTGAGGAACCTGAGATCATCATTGCAGATGTTTTGCGGTCAACCAGGCGGAAAAAAATGCATTCTGTGCTTACACCTGAACTTTTTCAGCTGACACAGGAGGCGCTTGAAAACAGGGAGCAGGTTATACTCTTCCAGAACCGCAGGGGATATTCTCCATATATACAATGTTTTACCTGCGGCACAATACCAAAATGCAAACAATGTGATGTCAGCCTGACCTGGCATAAATTTAAAAAAAGGCTGAGTTGTCATTATTGTGGGTACAGTATTGGCTTACCATCAGAATGCCCTGAATGCGGATCCTCTGAATTAAAGAATAAGGGATACGGTACTGAGAAAATAGAAGAGGAAATCAGGCTGTTGTTTCCTGATGCAGGCATAGAACGAATGGACCTGGATACCACCCGGACCAAAAATTCCTTTAGCCGTATTATCCGGAACCTTGAATCCGGAAAAACCGGAATTCTTATCGGAACACAAATGGTTACTAAAGGCCTGGATTTTGAACATGTTCGTGTTGCAGGAATCCTTGATGCCGACAGTATTATAGGGTTTCCCGACTTCAGATCTCATGAAAGGGCTTTTCAGCTGATTTCACAAGTCAGCGGACGTGCTGGCCGTAAACACAATAGAGGGAGGGTGGTTGTTCAGACTACACAACCTGACCACCCATTGATGGATTTCATACGCAACCAGGATTTTTCAGGTAGTTTCCGTTATCAGATGCAAGAAAGAAAACTTTTTCGCTATCCCCCATATTTCAGGCTTATCAAACTTGTAGTTAAGCATAAAAAAGCAGAGAAGGTATCTATGGTGGCTGACGAACTGGCTAAAATTCTCCGCGCAGATGAAAATCTGCTGGTACTTGGCCCGGAATTTCCGCTGGTCAGCCGTATTCAGCTCTGGTATATCAAGGAAATCTGGATCAAATTTAACCGGAACATTTCACCTGAAGGTGTAAAACGGTTTGTTGTTGAATGTGTGGAAAAAATCCGCAGCCGCAAGGATAACAGCACCAGTATGATCTTTCTTGATGTGGATCCTGTATAATGATCAGCTGCTTACGGACTGCAAAATCATGCTGTTCCTTTCCTGGCTGTTCTTTTTTTTTTAGCTTTGCTGATATAGAAGACACCTGAGTGAGCGAAACAGAAGTAAACCAGATATTTGAAAAATTTCAAAGGATGAGGGTGGCCGTAATTGGCGACTCCATGGTGGATGTGTACCTTTGGGGGAAAGTAGACCGGGTTTCACCCGAAGCTCCCATTCCCATCGTTTCAGTTACGAAGCGGGAAAGCCGTCTTGGAGGAGCTGCCAACGTATCTTTGAATCTGCAGGCACTTGGAGCCACTCCTGTACTTTTTTCTGTTGTGGGAGATGATGACAAAGGCAGGAAATTCAGAAAATTGGTTGAAGCCAAAACTCTGCCCGGGCATGGGATACTTGTTGATCCTGGAAGAATTACAACCGTTAAAAGCCGGATCATCGGAATGGGACAACACATTGCAAGGGTAGATGAGGAATCAACTGAAATGATTCATCCTGACCTGGAACATAAGCTCCTTGAAATTATAACCCACGAACTTGAATCCAACATTATTGATGTTATCATTTTTGTCGATTATGACAAGGGTGTCATCACACCATCCCTTTTTGAATCAGTAAGAAAAATCGCGTCAGAAAAAAGAATTCCTATCGCTGCAGATCCTAAGCAAAGAAACTTCCGGCACTACCACGATATTGACCTTTTTAAGCCCAATTTCAAGGAGTTTGTTGAAGGAACCGGAGCCCATATTGCAAAAGGTGACATGGAGGCTCTCCGCAAAGCAGCTTTTCAACTGAAGGAGGATCAAAAATTTAAATTGATTTTTATAACCCTTTCAGAAATGGGCGTATTTATCAGCAATGGCATCCAGGAACAGTACTATCCAGCTGTAATCCGCCACATTGCTGATGTATCAGGTGCCGGCGATTCTGTTATCAGCGTTGCATGCCTGGGTATGGCTGCAAAAATCCCAATCCATACCATGGCTATGATGGCAAATATAGCAGGCGGATTGGTGTGTGAGTTACCGGGTGTAGTGCCTGTTGATAAGGAACGGCTGATGCAGGTCATGATTTCACAAAAATTATAAACTGTTTAATCATTAAGGTTCAGATTGTTAGGCAATTCTTAACGGCTATTGTCGAAAAGTACCTAAGAGTAGTTAATTCTTAATTGCTATATTTGGAACCATTCAAAAAAAAGAATATCTGATGGGTAAAATTATATCACTGGCAAACCAGAAAGGTGGAGTAGGAAAAACTACAACAACCATTAACCTTGCGGCGAGCCTTGCTGTACTGGAACAAAAAGTACTTATAATTGATGCTGATCCGCAGGCTAATGCTACTTCCGGATTGGGATTTGATGTAAAAAATGTACAATCCAGTATATATGAATGCATTGTTGATGAGATTGACCCCGAAAAGGTCATTCTCAAAACGGATGTATCAAACCTCGATATCATTCCGTCTCACATTGACCTGGTTGGTGCAGAAATAGAAATGCTCAATCTTCCTAACCGTGAGAAAGTGCTGGGCGGAACAATCAGTAAGTTGAAGAAAAACTATGACTTTATTTTTATTGACTGCTCTCCCTCTCTGGGTTTAATTACTGTGAATGCACTCACTGCATCTGATTCAGTAATCATACCTGTACAGTGCGAATATTTTGCGCTTGAAGGTTTGGGAAAGCTGCTGAACACCATTAAAATCATCCAGAACAGGCTGAATCCGGCACTGGAAATCGAAGGGTTTCTTTTAACGATGTTTGATTCAAGGCTGAATCTTTCAAACCAGGTTTATGAAGAGGTTAAACATCATTTCCAGGAAATGGTATTTGAAACTGTCATTCAGAGGAATGTGAAACTGAGCGAAGCCCCGAGCTATGGGAAACCTGTGGTGTTATATGATGCCAGCTCACGTGGTGCTATTAACCACATGAATCTTGCACGGGAAATTCTTCAGCGGAACGGAATGACCCGTATGGCACAGGAAAATAAAATCATTAACAGTTAAAATCTACAATTGTGAAAAGAAATGCACTGGGAAGAGGATTAGGCGCACTGATAGATGATGCCGAAAAAATGAAGCAATCACAAATCAACGATGTTGAACTCTCGAAAATTGAGGCCAATCCTTTTCAGCCACGTTCAAATTTTGATAATGAAGCACTTGAAGAACTTGCGGCTTCCATTCGTGAAATCGGATTGATACAACCTATAACACTTAGAAGATCAGGGCCCGACAACTACCAGATCATAGCTGGCGAACGCCGGTTCAGAGCAGCACAAAAAGCAGGATTAACTTCCATCCCTGCTTATATAAGGCATGCAAAAGACGACAGTATGCTTGAGATGGCGCTGGTTGAAAATATTCAGCGTGAAGATCTTGATGCTATAGAAATTGCACTTAGCTACCAGCGTCTGATAGAAGAACTCGACTTTACACAGGAAGACCTGAGCAGCAGGGTGGGTAAAAAAAGGTCAACTATTGCAAACTACCTCAGGCTGCTGAAGCTTCCGGCAGTCATTCAAAAAGCACTCCGGGAAAAAGAAATCAGCATGGGCCATGCCAGGGCACTCATTAACATTGAAGATGCAGAAACGCAGGAAATGATCCACGCACAGATTATTAAATACGGGTTCTCGGTCAGAAAGGTTGAAGAAATTGTCCGGCAGTTAAGTGACGATAACGGAACCATGGCTTCCTCAAAAAGAAAGGAATTGTCAGGGGAATTCAAAACCTACAAAGGAATTCTTGGCAAGGTTTTTGGCTCCCGGATTGGTATATCTGTCGGAGAAAGTGGCAGAGGAAAAATTTTGATCTCATTTAAATCCGAACAAGACCTGCAACGAATTGTTAAAATAATCGAAAACGGTAAATAAATAGCCCCTGCCTGACGCACTGTGAATTGAAACTTTTATTTTTAGGGAAAAAATTAGGGTGAATAACAGAACATATTTGTTACGTTTATTTTTTGTTTTTGTTTTCTTGCTGATGATTTCCGGCTTAAAGGCTCAGCTTGTTGATGCAGATACCATAGCTGCAGTTGAGCAAATCGGGGTTGTGGATGATGAGGTTGTACATTCCCCGCGGAAGGCAACGATTTATTCAGCTATTCTGCCCGGACTGGGGCAGGCATACAACAAAAAATACTGGAAGATTCCCCTGATTTACGTAGGTTTTGGTACAATAGGATATTTTGTGCATTGGAATAACGACAAATATCAGCTTTTCAGAAGAGGTTATGTGCACCTGACTGATGGGAACCCTGATACACAGGATTATCTGAAGATAGAAGCTGTGCGCCGGAACAATTATAATCTGGATGACCCTAACCAGCTTAATAATCTGCGAACCGGGCTTGTCCGGCAGCAGGACTATTTTCGCCGGAACCGGGACCTGCTGATAATAAGCATTTTGGGCTTTTATGGTCTGAACATTATTGACGCCAGTGTAGATGCTCATTTGTTTGATTTCGATATCAGCGATGATCTTACCATGAACTGGTCACCATCTTTGGTAACCATGGAAAAAAACATGGTATATGGAATAAACTTTAGATTTAACTTTTAAAAAGGATTATGAAGTCAGTAAAGTTTTTTGGAATAATATGGATACTGTTGTTGACACTTGCTGTAACAGGACAGGATACAAAACGCCAAAAGAAAAAATTTCTGCGGTTAAAACCACTTGAACCAAGCGTACTTGTACCCGATACAGTGTTCATTGCACCTACCGACACCATGATTAATGAAGACCTTGTGCTGACCGATACGATCTTTTATGCACCACAGGAACCAATGCCTGCTCCCGACGAAGATGTGAATGATGTTTTTACCGAACAGATGGACAGCCTTCTGAATTCATCATACATAAGAGAATTGTTTCATTTCGACTTTTCAGAGCTGGATACTTTGGACATCTATCCTCAAAACATTTCAGATTCAGCATATATTGCCCGGTTACAGAATATCCAGGAAGTCATTCCTTTATCTTTTAATAACACGGTGAAAAATGTTATCAAATTCTACACTGAAAGAAGGAGGGAACAGGTGGAGGTAATGCTGGGTCTTTCTGCGTATTATTTTCCCATTTTTGAAGAAACTCTTGACCGTTATAACATGCCTTTGGAACTGAAATATCTTCCGGTAATTGAATCCGCATTGAACCCAAAGGCCGTCTCCAGAGTGGGGGCTACAGGATTGTGGCAGTTTATGTACGGAACCGGAAAACAGATGGGACTTGAAGTTACAAGCTTTGTTGATGAAAGGCGGGATCCCGTAAAGTCCACTGATGCTGCTATTCGGTACCTGAAGTATCTTTACAATACTTACAATGACTGGTACCTGGCTATTGCTGCATATAATTGCGGTCCGGGGAATGTCAACCGTGCTATCCGCAGGTCGGGCAATAAAAAGAATTACTGGCAGATTTATTATCATCTTCCTAAGGAAACCAGGGGTTATGTACCTGCTTTTATTGCTGCAGCATATGTTATGAATTATCACCGTGAGCACAATCTGCGGGCAAGGATGCCCGAAATCCCGTTGCAGGCAGATACTTTGTTTATTCATGATTACCTTCATTTTGAACAGGTGGAGGCCATGCTGGATGTCGATAAGGACCTTGTAAGGGCTCTCAACCCTATGTACCGTCGTGATGTAGTGCCTGCCAAACCGGAAAAACCGTATCCTTTGACGCTCCCTGCTGATAGAGTGCTTGAATTTCTGGAAAATGACTCTCTCATTTTTGCACATGAACGTCATAAGCATTTTCCTGACAACCGTTTGGGTGAACCTTCGTCGGGCACCGCAACGGCATATAATCCCGGAAATATTGCAGGGAAAGCGCGCCTGGTTTATACAGTCAAATCAGGAGATAACCTCGGATTTATTGCTGCTTGGTATAAGGTCCGGATATCCGACCTGCGGCACTGGAACAACATCAGGGGTAATATGATCCGGGTTGGCCAGAAGCTGTCGGTTTATGTTCCGGAGAATCAAAAACAACACTTCGAGAAAATAAATTCCATGACGCTGGCTCAAAAGCAGGCACAAGCCGGAAAACCTGTTCCTGCTTCTGCTTCAAGGCAGACCGCATCTGCACAAAGTGGTGACTATGAGTACTATACTGTCAAGAAAGGAGACACAGTATGGGATATTGCCAGGCGGTATTCAGGAGTGACTCCACAGGAAATTCTCAGGTTGAACAATCTTACCAACAATTCAAACCTGAATGTTGGTCAGCGGCTTAGGATCAGGCCCCGGCAGAACATCTGAAAATCTTCCGGTTTTTTTCCTATCTTCCCCCTGACTAATCAATAATTCTTCATTATGAATTTCAGGGGAGGTTTACGCTTAATTCTGACCGCAACAATTTTTATTCTTGTAACCTGTTCAGGCAGGAGTAAAGAAACCCAGAAGCAATTTCTTTTCTGGGAAGGCGGCTTCCACTCATTAAAAACAGGCGTTCCTGATCATTGGCATCCGGCTACTGTTCCCGGGGCAGTGCAGATCGATTATGCTGCGGCACAAAACTGGGCCCCCTTTTACTTTGCCGAACGATGGAAGGATTACCTCTGGATGGAGGATGTTTACTGGACTTACAGAACAAGGTTCGATAAACCTGAAATGGCTTCAGGGAAGAAGTTGTTTTTTGTTTCAAAAGGGATTGATTATGAATTTGAAATCCTTCTGAACGGGGAAAAGATTTTTTACCAGGAAGGAATGTTTTCTCCTGTGCACATCGATCTGACATCCCTTCTGAAGCAATCGAACGAATTGCAGGTGAAAATTTATCCGGCACCCAAGTTGCCCGGGTTTAACATGGACAGGAACCAGGCGGCCCAAAGCGTTAAACCGGCTGTAAGTTATGGTTGGGACTGGCACCCGAGGCTTGTGCCGCTTGGTATCTGGGATGAAACCTTCCTGGAAGTCAGGAATGAGTCTTTTGCCGTTGACTTTTATACAAGTTACATATTGAATGATGACTTTACGGAAGCTGGAATTTCTGTTTATCTGACGGGACAAAATCTCGAAAATAAAAATTATAGCTGGACACTCACATCACCAGCCGGAGATGTGGTTGCATCTGACAAGGGTACGGTCGTTTCCGGAGAGGTTCTTACTGCCAGGCTCAAAAATCCGGAACTATGGTGGCCCCATGATCATGGGGATCAGCCGCTGTACCTGTCTGAAATCAGGATACTTGACCAACAGGGGAATGAACTGGATTCGAAAAAACAAAAAGTTGGCTTCAGAAGGGCCCGGCTGGTAATGAATGAAGGTTTGTGGCAGGAAGACATTCCTTTTCCTAAAACCAGGAACAAGCCTCCGGTTACTATGGAAATAAATGGCAGGCGCATCTTTTCCAAAGGAACCAACTGGGTGAACCCTGAAATCTTCCCTGGTATAATAACAGCAGAGCGGTACAACGAGTTGCTCGACCTGGCTGTAAAGGCCAACTTCAATATGCTCCGTGTATGGGGTGGAGGGATTGTCAATAAAGAGGCTTTCTATGATAGTTGCAATGAAAAAGGACTTCTGGTATGGACAGAGTTTCCGCTGGCCTGCAACAATTATACAGACACCCCTCATTATCTTAAAGTTCTTGAACAGGAATCAGAAGCAATCATTATGCGCATCCGAAAGCATCCTTCCAATGTGATGTGGAGCGGGGGCAATGAATTGTTTAACAACTGGTCGGGCATGACCGACCAGTCGCTGGCGCTCCGGCTGCTCAACAGTCAGTGCTACCTGCTCGATCCGCAAACACCTTTTATTCCCACATCTCCTGTATACGGCATGGGCCATGGTCATTACATTTTCCGTGATCTCGACGGGGTAACCGAAGTCTACCAGTGGATGCCTCAAAGTAAAAGTACAGCTTACACCGAATTTGGGATGCCGGGGCCATCGCCTGTTAAAATCCTGAGGACAATTATTCCCGAAAACGAGTTGTTCCCTCCAATGCCCGGAACAAGCTGGGAAAGTCATCATGCCTTTAAAGCCTGGGTGGGTGATACCTGGCTGATGAAGGATTTCCTGAAGGATTATTTTGGCGAAGCAGAAAATTTGGAAGAACTGGTTACCAATGGTCAATGGATCCAGAGTGAAGGGTATAAATGCATTTATGAAGAGGCAAGAAGGCAGAAACCATGGTGCGCCATGGCCCTGAACTGGTGCTACAACGAACCCTGGCCAACGGCAGCCAACAACAGCCTGATCAACTATCCGGCAAAACCAAAACCTGCTTTCTATGCTGTTGCCAATTCTTGCCGCCCGGTACTTGCAAGTGCAAGAATCCCCAAATTCAGGTGGAATAAAGGAGAGCAGTTTGCAGTTGAACTCTTTATCCTGAATGACAAATACGAAGAAACAGGCACAGGTAAAATGACGGTTTCAATTATTAACAGCGGCACTAAAACAACTATCGGAACCTGGGAATTCGTATCAGCAGCCCCAAACATGAATCTGGAAGGGCCTGTTACGGAATACACTTTACCTGCTTTGACCCCCGGGAAAATGACACTATTGCTGGAAGTTGAAGGCAATCCTGAATGGAATTCAGAATACGACCTGCTGTTTCTGGAAGGTTAAATGATTTTCCAACAAATTGGGGTATCCGGTATAGAACCGGATTCTGTCGTTTTTCCCGGTAAATCAACCCCCTCTCAAAGCCTTGTCAACTCTATGCTGAATTGAATTTAATCTGGACTTGGTATAGGGAGGGTATAGGGATGGAATGTGATCAGAGTATGAAGGGTTCATGCCTGCGGCAAATTACAGTCCGTAAAGCTTATTGGGGTATGACTTTTTTACTAGGGTGAAGAGTTGAAAATATGGTTCGTGGAAAGCTGATTTCGATTTTTTTTGTATTGTGGAGTCAGAATGCCTGTAACCCTGTTCCTACTTCAGCGTAAAATCTGCTGTCACAGTTACCTTGATGCTTTTGTGGGCTGAACTTGTATTATGGATCCCATACGAAGCAATTTCAGTTGATAAAGGTTCGGTAATCTGGAAAACACCTGCCCGGGCTGTTATGAGTTTCCCGACTTTCAGGTCGGTGCCTGAAGTAATTTCTTCTGCACGTTCATAAGCGTTGCGGGTGGCCTTGCTCAACAATTGTTTTTTGATTTCCTCGATCTGGCTGCTGTAGAATTCCATGGTAGAGTTGTCGAACGTCACTCCTTCATTTACGAAAAGACCGGGGTCAACTGCCAGTTGCTCTACTTTATCAATTTCATTTGATACAATGTAGATCCGTTGGTCGAGGGTATAACCAATATGTCCGTTTTGCCCGTATTCCCGGTTTACATTTACAGGAAATACCTTAAATTCGGAAGTTTCAATGCCAGTTGCAGACCATAGTCTCTGAAAGTTTTCCAGCTTTGCTGCCATAGCTTTATACCCTTCCTGCGTACCGGTAAGCGAAACTCTTTCTGAAAAGCTGACCGACCACTTTACGATATCGCTGTCAAAATCTTCAGTGCCATAACCAACCACCCTGACTGTTTGCTGCACTTGTCGCGACTGCATGAAAAACCATCCCCAAAGGCCAAAGGCAATAATGATTGAAACACCCAGTATAAATGCCCACGTATTTTTCATGACAGTTGATTTAAATGAAAATCCAATTATGAGATACTTCTTACCCTGACGGAAAACTATGCTTTTGGGACAGGACAGAATATTTCAGGTTGCCTGATCTTATCCCAATACAATGTTAATGATTTTCTTTGGCACCAAAATAAACTTACGTACTGTTTTGCCATCCATCCATTTGGTTGCCTTTGGATCACCCAGGACAGCTTTTTCTACCTCCGGCTGGGGCATGTCAACGGGCAGTTCAATTTTAAACCTCACTTTGCCGTTAAAAGAAACCGGGTATTCAAAAATGTCTTCATGTAACAGGCTTTCATCAGCTAAAGGCCATGGCTCATAGGCCAGTGTATTGCTGTTGCCATATAAACACCAGAGTTCTTCGCCAAGATGAGGGGCAAAGGGCGAGAGGATTTTTGCAAAAGCTTCAGCCGATTGTTTTGTTACCTTTCCTTTTTTGATGGCCAGGTTATTAAAAACCATAAGGGCTGAAATGGCTGTATTGAATTTCAGATTTTCAATGTCGGAAGTCACTTTTTGGATGGTCTGGTGCAGAAGTTTCGCAGTTTCCCTGTCTTCATCCCCATCCGTAATATGGTCCGTATCTCTGAAGAAACGGCTGGCACGGTTCAGAAAGTTAAAAACCCCCTTCACCCCGTTTTCGGCCCATGGCTTGCGTTCGTCAAGCGGGCCCATAAACATTTCGTATAAACGGAGTGAATCTGCACCGTAACGATCGATTACATCATCGGGGTTTACCACATTTTTCAACGACTTCGACATTTTAGCCACAATCTGCTTCAGCTCTTCTCCTGTTTCGGTATGAAAATATTTTCCTTCACGTTCTTCCACCAGGTCAGACGCTACTTTGGCTCCTGTTGACGTTTCATAGGCGAAGGCAAGGATCATCCCCTGGTTGTATAACTTCTGGAATGGTTCATCGGTTGTTACAATTCCAAGGTCAAACAGGACCTTATGCCAGAAGCGGGAATAGAGCAGGTGAAGTACAGCATGCTCCGCCCCTCCGATGTAAAGGTCGACAGGCATCCAGTAGCTTTCCTTTTGCGGATCGAATATGCGTTCTTCATTATTGGGATCGATGTACCGGAGATAGTACCAGCACGACCCGGCCCACTGGGGCATCGTATTGGTTTCACGGCGTCCCTGCCTGCCATTTTTATCTGTTACATGCAGCCACTCTTCGGCATTTGCAAGTGGCGATTCACCCGAATCACCTGGAGTATATTTTTCAAGTTCAGGTAATAACAAAGGCAATTCTTCATCGTCGAGGAGCGTAACTTCTCCATCTTCCCAATGGATCACAGGAAAGGGTTCACCCCAGTAACGCTGACGGCTAAAAAGCCAGTCGCGCATCCTGTAATTGACAGTAGCTTCACCCAGTTTCCAGGCTTCAAGCCATTCAATTGTTTTTCGAATGCCGGCATCCTTATTCAATCCGTTAATGTCAAGACCGGTTTCCTGACTTGCAGAATTAATGTATATTCCATCTTCGGTCCAGCATTTGTTTCCGGCGAGAATTTCATCACGTAGTTCCACCCCCTGGGGGTCGAGGATGCATATAACAGGTATGTTAAATTGCTTTGCAAATTCAAAGTCGCGGGTATCATGGGCAGGGACGGCCATAATGGCTCCTGTGCCATATCCGAGAAGAACATAGTCGGCAATCCAGATAGGAATTTTTTTCAGGTTAACAGGATTGATGGCATAACGGCCGGTGAACACACCTGTTTTTTCCTTTGCGAGGTCCGTACGGTCCAGATCTGATTTCAGTGCTGCTGCCCGGATGTAATTTTCTGCTTCTTCTTTTTTGTCAGGAGTAATGATTTCTTCCGCCAATGCATGTTCGGGTGCAATCACCATATAGGTTGCACCAAAAAGGGTGTCGGGACGGGTGGTATACACGCGCAGGTTTTTATTGATTCCATCGATTTGGAAATCTATTTCAGCCCCTGTTGATTTACCAATCCAGTTCTTTTGCATATCAATCACACCTGCCGGCCAGTCGAGGCTATCTAAACCCTGAAGCAGTCTTTCGGCATAATGCGGTATCCGCAGAAGCCATTGTTTCAGGTTTTTACGTACTACAGGATGTCCACATTTTTCGTGGGATCCGTCGGTTAAAACTTCTTCATTTGCACATACTGTTTTACAGGAGTTGCACCACCAGACCTGGGCATTATCGTAATAAGCCAGTCGCCTTGAAGCGATATAATTATTTTCTGCTTCTTTTCCAAGCGCCTTTATATCCTCAGGAACAGTGAGTTCAGAAATCGGTCTGCCTTTATTTTGTGAACTGTCAAACCAGGTATTGTATAGTTGTTTGAAAATCCATTGCGTCCATTTAAAGTATTGGGGATCGGTGGTGTTTACTTCGCGGTCCCAGTCATAGCTTAACCCGATCTCCTTGATTTGTCGCCGGAAGTTATCGCAGTTTTTATTGGTGGTGATGGCAGGATGTGTTCCTGTTTGCATGGCATATTGTTCTGCTGGTAAACCAAAGGCATCATACCCCATGGGGTGCAGCACATTGTAACCTTTCATCCGTTTATAGCGGCTGATGATATCAGTAGCAGTATAACCTTCAGGATGCCCTACATGCAGTCCGGCCCCGGAAGGATATGGAAACATATCGAGGATATAGTATTTGGGTTTTGAAAAGTCATCAAAGGTTTTAAACGTTTTATTTTCTTCCCAGTACTTCTGCCACCGGGCTTCAATTTCCGCAAAGTTGTACTCCATTGTATTGATAAATCTGATAATAAAGCCGCAAAGATAAAAAAATGATATTCGGGAAAGGCCAAAATAAATGGTTAATTATAGAACCTGCTCACTGTGGTTCTTCAGATTCATCAGCAGGGGTTGTTTTCTATACTGCGCCCGGATCGAATGTATTTCCTTCCTTCAGATTTCCTGTAGAATAGCCAAGTTTAAACCAGTGCACCCGTTGGGATGATGATCCATGCGTGAAAGCGTCGGGTACAACACGTCCCTGTGTTTGCATCTGGATCCGGTCGTCGCCTACAGCCTGTGCAGCATTCATGGCTTCTTCCACATCGCCCTGTTCCAGAATGTTCTTCATTTTCTGGGCATGATGTGCCCACACCCCTGCGTAAAAATCGGCCTGTAACTCAAGTTTTACGTTCACCTCATTGTACTGCTTTTCGCTGAGTTGTTGCCGAAGAGAATGCACCTCATCAATTGTTCCCATGAGATTTTGTACATGATGACCCACTTCATGTGCTATGATGTAGGCCATTGCAAAATCACCTTCGGCGCCAAGCTTTTCCTGAAGTTGATCAAGGAAAAGAAGATCGATGTAAATACGTTCATCTCCCGGACAGTAGAAGGGACCGGTTGCTGCTCCTGACAGGCCACAGGCTGATTTAACTTCTCCGCTGAATATAACAAGCTTTGGCTCGCGATATACCATTCCCGATTCACTGAACAATTTATGCCACACATCTTCAGTGTCGGCAAGCACTACAGCAACAAATTCTGCCAGTTCTTCTTCATGTTGTGTTGGCTGATAATCTGTGGCTGTTTCAGTATATTCATTGCCGCCTTGTAATAGTTGCAGTGCAGACTGTGGATCTCCTCCAAGAAAGATATAAAGCAGAATGGCCACTATTGAAAAAATTCCCCCTCCTATGCCTCCTTTTTTCCCAATTTTCCATCCTCTCTTGTCTTCAATATTGGAGCTTCTTCTTCTTCCCTTGTATCGCATTTTGATGCTGTATATAAATGATTAAATCAAAGAACATCCTGAAACTGAAAACGGTTTTGAATTTAACCAGAAATTTTAACTGATGATGATTTATATTTTTTCATAAAGGTTTCAGTAAATCTTTTTTTTAATCCAAAAAAGCCTTTTTTATCATCAGATTAAAAAAAATGTAATTTTTTTCTTGAAATAAGTTTCAAAATATAAGTAATATTTGAATTTTTCTACATTTGTGTCATTGTTAAATCTCCTTATTCCACAACTTGACATTTAGAAGCAGATAAAAACAGACATAATTATGAATTTAAAAGATCCAAAGCAATTTACAGCGGATTTTATGGCTTATGTTGAAGCCAGAAATCCGGGAGAAGCAGAATTTCACCAGGCTGTCCTGGAAGTAGTAGAAACTTTGTCAGAATTTCTGATTAAAAATCCGCGTTACATTCAGGCTAAGATTCTTGAAAGAATGGTTGAGCCTGAGAGAGTCATCCAGTTCAGGGTTCCGTGGCAGGATGACGGAGGAAACATTCACATCAACAGGGGTTACAGAGTTGAAATGAACAGTGCAATAGGTCCTTATAAAGGGGGTTTGCGCTTCCATCCTACCATTAACCTGAATATTTTTAAATTCCTGGCATTTGAGCAGGTACTTAAAAACAGCCTTACTTCTCTGCCGATGGGTGGGGGTAAGGGCGGTTCTGATTTTGACCCCAAGGGTAAATCCGACAATGAAGTCATGAGGTTTTGCCAAAGTTTCATGAATGAGCTTTCACGGCATATCGGGCCCGATACAGATGTTCCTGCCGGTGATATTGGTGTGGGCGGACGTGAAATCGGTTTTATGTACGGACAATATAAACGCCTGCGCAATGAATTTACAGGTGTTTTTACAGGAAAGGGAGTAGGCTGGGGAGGTTCTCTGATCCGTCCTGAAGCAACTGGCTATGGAACGGTTTATTTTGCAGAAGAAATGCTTAAAACCAGGGGTGATTCGATGAAAGGGAAAACTGTTACGATTTCAGGTTCAGGGAATGTTGCACAGTTTGCTGTTGAAAAAGTACTTGATATGGGAGGAAAACCTGTGACACTTTCTGATTCAGGTGGTACCATTTATGACCCGGCTGGCATTGACCGGGAGAAACTGGAGTATATAAAGGAACTTAAAAATGTGTACAGAGGAAGGATCTATGAATATGCCGATACCTATAATGTTCCTTATTATGAAAATGAAAGACCCTGGAAAATTAAATGTGACGTAGCACTTCCATGTGCTACCCAAAATGAAATTAATGGCAGTGATGCTGAAAATCTTTTGAATAACGGATGCTTTGTGGTTGCTGAAGGAGCCAATATGCCATCGACTTACGATGCGGAACATAAATTTTTGGATGCCAGGATACTTTATGCTCCGGGTAAAGCTGCAAATGCAGGTGGTGTGGCTGTCTCAGGGTTGGAAATGACTCAGAACAGTATGCGTTTAAGCTGGTCACGTGAAGAAGTGGATGAGAAACTGAAGAAAATCATGCACAACATTCATTCAATGTGTGTTCTGCACGGGAAAGAACCCGATGGTTTTGTGCATTATGTAAAAGGGGCAAATATTGCAGGTTTTGTAAAAGTAGCCAATGCCATGCTGGCACAGGGGCTCGTATAGTTTTCTATATTAGAATCAGCAATTCCCGGCAGGTAACTGCCGGGTTTTTTTGTTCTTTACCTGGAGGATTTAAGCCAATAATTCGTAAATATGTGCCCTGAATTTTTATGGCTATATATTGAAGTGAAGTATTCTTATTTTCTGTTATGTTTTATTTTCTGCAGCACCAGTATAATGGGGCAAAGTGTACGGGTGTTGAATGGACATACCGGTGAACCTGTTGCAAATGTCGTTGCAATTGCGGGCACAAAAGCCGTTCAGGCGGATGGACAGGGAATTTTAAGCCTTGATTTATTTGAAGAAGATGAGGCCATTTCAATCAGGCACTCTTCGTTTATGCCTTTCATTTCCACAAAAAGCAGTATAATTGACAATGGGTCCAGGATTTTGCTCACTGAAGATCCTTTAAAGTTAGATGAAATTATTATTTCTGCCAGCCGGTGGGAACAGGCTGTAAGTGACATACCATACAGGGTTCACCGCCTCGGGGAAGGTGAAATAGAAAGATATCAGGCTCAAACGACTGCCGATCTTTTAGGTGCTTCGGGGGCTGCTTTCATTCAAAAAAGCCAGATGGGCGGCGGAAGTCCAATGCTCAGAGGCTTTGCTGCAAACAGGGTCCTGTTGGTTGTTGATGGTATCAGGATGAATAATGCCATCTACAGAAGTGGAAACCTGCACAACATTATGTCAGTTGATGTAGAAAGTATTGGAAGAACGGAACTTGTTTATGGTCCTTCTTCGGTGATGTATGGCAGTGATGCACTGGGTGGGGTTATGAGTTTCCATACCATCAGTCCCAGGTTTTCGGCATCTGAAAATAATGAGTGGTCTGGAAAGATAAAAACAAGATGGTCGGGAGCAAATAATGAAAAAACTGTTCATGCCCAGATTGGTACGGGCGCATTAAAATGGGCTTTAACAGGAGGAATATCCTTTTCAACATTTGGCGACCTTCGTATGGGAAGCCATGGCCCGGATGATTATCTAAGATATAGTTATGCAGTTCCTGGAAAAAGGCCTTCCGATGATGTAGTTTTATCAAACCCGGATCCCGAAGTACAGGTTCCGACTGCTTTCAGCCAGCTTCATATAAACGGGAAACTGCGACTTGAAATATCTGAATCGGTTGAAATGACAGTGGGAGCTTATCATTCTGCAATTTCCGGTGTACCCCGGTATGACAGGCTGATTTTATACAGGAATAACCAGCTTCGTGACGCTGTATGGAACTATGGGCCTCAAAAATGGTCACTGTATCATGTTAAACTTGATGTGGATCAAAGCAAATTACTATTTGACAAGGTACGGATCTTAGGCGGTTATCAGGATTATACAGAAAGCAGGCACGAAAGAGGCTTATATGAGGAATTATTTAGGCAAAGGCAGGAAAATCTGCAGGCCCTTTCCCTCAATATTGATTTATTAAAGAAACCCGGAGAAAAGAATGAACTTTATTATGGCACAGAACTATTTTTAAACAATCTGGGTTCAACGGCTTTTGAGGAAAACATTGTCACCAATACAACAGAACATATTCCTCCCCGTTACCCGGATGATTCCTTTTATGCAACTATGGCCGGCTATCTGTCGTGGAAAATCAGGCTGGCCAACAGGACCGATTTCCAGGCTGGAGGAAGATATACATACACTTATATGAAAGGACAGTTTGATACTTCTTTCCATGATTTTCCTGTTGAAGATTTTTTAAACAGGCATGGAGCCTTGAGTGGAAATATTGGTGTTGTCAGGCATACAGGAAACAACAGCCGGGCTTATGTGAATCTTTCTACCGGATTCCGTTCTCCCAATATTGATGATGCAGCAAAAGTTTTTGAATCGGTTCCGGGAAATGTAATTGTTCCGAATCCTGAACTTAAACCTGAATATGCTGTGAATGCTGAAGCTGGCTTTGTCCATTCATGGGCTGGAAAGGTAAAAATTGAGGCTGCAGTATTTACTACCCGACTTTTCAATGCTATGGTTCGGCGCGATTTTAAATTGGGAGGTATGGATTCTGTTTATCATGATGGAATGCTCAGTAAAGTGGAAGCTCTTGTAAATGCAGAATCAGCAAACGTTGCAGGTGCCGATCTTTTAATTGAGTATGAAATCATACCTTCTTTGCGTTCTCAACTGAAATTTGCTCAATACACAGGAAAAGATTCTGACGGTTACCCTTTAAGGCATGTTCCCCCGGCTTTTGGCAGCTGGCACTTCATTTATGAAAGAAAAAGCTGGTATGCTGATTTTTTCCCGGAATACAGCAGGAAGTTTAAATATGTGCAACTTGCACCTGATGAACGCGGGAAACCTCACTTGTATGCTTTGGATGAAAATGGAAATCCGTGGTCGCCAGGCTGGATGACAATCAATCTGAGGGTGAATTACAGGCCGATAAATAAATTTAATATGTATGGAGGTATAGATAACATTCTTGATAAACGTTACAAGCCTTATTCTTCAGGCATTGCAGCACCAGGTAGGAACTTTTTTCTCTCAATTTCGTATCGTTTGTAATTTTTTTTGATATTTCAGTAATATTTATATTCTTATGACGTTCCTTTGTCAGGAAGGTTTACATTAATTCTTTTTTAACAATCAATTCGGTTTACCTTCTACACAGGGGGATAATTATTGTCCCCCTGTCGTTTTTATAGTTTCTGCCGTACAAGATACCCTCTCAAGTAATTTTTCCAGATTTGAAATTTTAACACTTCTTCACCTGCACTTTTCTCAGAAAAACCATAACTTGACAACTGCATGCCAGGCACAAGTTGCCTGTAGCAGTTAACTTTTTACACACAATATCATGGAAGATCAATTTGTTAAAAACATAGGGAAAGAGCGTATCATGGGATACGGCATAGCCGGGTTGTGCCTATTCTTAAGTTTTTTATTATTTTCTGACATTCCCACTTTTGAGTCAGGTAATGTTCTGATTTTAGGTGAGGCAGAGAACAAAACATTTCTGTCAAATATACTACCCGGAATCATTTTCTTTTTATTTGGTGCTGTCATTCTGGTGTATCTGCTGAGCACCCAAACTGATAAAACAGCCCGTAAAACCATTGCAGGTAAAGAGGCAGGGAATCCTTATCTGCAGAATGATTCAGCAGGTTTATTAAATATAGAAACACTGCGAAGGGTTTATCAGAAGGACTTCCGGATTTTTTCTGATGTATTTCAAAAACTTGATCAGAATGAATCCGTTCCGGAGCGGTTAAAGAAGGATTTTGAAAGTATAATTTTAAACTTAAAAGGATATCTGACAAGCTCAGTTTGGGATGAGAACTGGGGTAGTTATAAAATTTTCAAAGAATGGTTATCTGATGGTTGCCCTGAACCTGCTCCCCCTGAAATTGAAAAGGGAGTCCGCTTTTTTACAGGTAAAATGACGGTTGCCAGGAACAGGAACCTGGCATCAGTTCAGGCACGTAGAAATAAGGAACTCCAATTGCTGCGGAGGGTCAGGTAATCGTTACACCCATCATTAAAATTTTAAAGAAAACTGGCTGATGACGGGTTCTGAATATTTAAATGAATATTTTTGCCGGAGATCATAACCATAAACATGTTTGCAGATGAAATTATTTGCTCAGTTTTTATTATTGGCACTCGTTGCCTGCACTTCACCAAACAGTTCTGTTCAGCAAAAGAATTTCCTTCCCCCTGTACCTGAGCTTGAATCAGAAATACTTACCCCTGAAGTGCTTTGGTCTTTTGGGCGTGTTGGCAGTCCCCAGGTTTCACCGGATGGGAAAACGGTTTTATACACTATTACCTATTATAATATAGAGGAAAATAAAGCTTACCGTGATATTTATACAGTTCCTGTTTCTGGAGGGGTATCATCCAATCTGACAGAATCGGCAACAAATGAATTTAACGCTGTTTGGCGGCCTGATGGGAAAAAGATAGGATATCTTTCAGCTTCATCGGGCAGCGTGCAGTTGTGGGAGATGAATCCCGACGGATCCGGAAAACAGAAAATCTCTTCTGTTGAAGGAGGGATAACAGGTTTCAACTATTCCCCCGCAGGCAATAAAATATTCTACATTAAAAGTGTAAAGCTCGATCATGATGTTCATGATTTATATCCCGATTTGCCCAGGGCAAATGCCCGGATTGAAGATGACATTATGTACAGACATTGGGATACATGGCACGATTATACCTACAACCATATTTTTATTGCAGGTTCAGATAATCCGGAGGATGCAACAGATATCATGAAAGGGGAACGTTTTGATGCCCCGATGAAACCCTTTGGCGGTATAGAGCAGGTGACATGGAGTCCTGATGGTGAGAGTCTGGCTTATACTTCCAAAAAGAAATCAGGGAAGGAATATGCGGTTTCTACCAACTCAGATATTTATCTTTTCAATACCGGTACAGGAATGACAGTGAACCTGACCGAAGGTATGATGGGATATGATCAGAATCCGGTATTCTCGCCGAACGGTGAGTACCTGGCCTGGGAAAGTATGGAACGCGACGGTTATGAAGCGGATAAGAACCGGTTGTTTATAATGAACCTGGAAACGGGGGAGAAGAGGGATTTTACGGAAGGTTTTGATCAGAATGTAAGTCAGTTGAAGTGGGATGCAGAAGGAAAGAATATTTTCTTTATAAGTAATATACATGGAACTGATGAGATATACCGGCTTACAGTTCCCGATGGTTCCATCAGCAGGCTGACCGATGGCATCCACAATTATCAGACAGTTGAGCCAGCAGGGGAAAAACTGGTGGCTCAAAAAGTTTCGATGTCACAACCTGCCGAACTTTATCTGGTCGATCCTGAAACAGGGAAAGATGAACCACTTACAACTGTTACAAAAGGAATCATGGATCAGCTGAAGATGGGCAGGGTAGAGGAAAGGTGGTTAGAAACCACCGATGGAAAGCAGATGCATACATGGGTAATTTATCCTCCTGATTTCGATCCCAATAAGAAGTATCCGACCCTGCTTTACTGCCAGGGTGGGCCACAGGGTACGGTAAGCCAGTTTTGGTCGTATCGCTGGAACTTTCAGATGATGGCTGCCAACGGATACATAGTGGTTGCACCAAACCGGAGGGGGTTACCGGGTTTTGGGCAGGAGTGGAATGAACAGATTTCAAAAGATTATGGTGGCCAGAATATAAGGGATTACCTGACTGCCATTGATGAAGTGGCAAAAGAACCTTATGTTGATACAGATAATCTTGGAGCAGTGGGGGCAAGTTATGGCGGGTTTTCGGTATTTTATCTTGCCGGGCATCATGAAGGCCGGTTCAGTGCATTTATAGCCCACGACGGTATGTTCAACTTTGAGCATATGTACCTGATGACAGAAGAAATGTGGTTTGTTAACTGGGAAGTGGGAGGCCCGTTCTGGGATAAGGAAAATGCAGCAGCACAACGATCATATTCATTTTCACCCCACAGGTATGTTCAAAACTGGGATACTCCAATACTGGTTATTCATGGTGAAAAGGATTTCAGGGTGACCCCTGACCAGGGGATGGCAGCATTTAATGCTGCCGTGCTAAGGGGTGTTCCTGCCCGCTTACTGTATTTTCCTGAAGAAAACCATTGGGTATTGCAGCCACAGAACGGGATTCTGTGGCAAAGAGAATTCTTCAACTGGCTGGATAAGTGGCTTAAAGAATAAGTTTTTATTTTTATTTGCTCAGCCTATTTTAGTATATTTCCTCTATAAATCTTTTCCTTCACCTATCCTAGTTAACACTGTTTTTCTTCCTTCAGTATCTTTTGTTATACGATATCATAGTAATCAATCAATAGGTTCTCCTGCTGGTTGTTTTG
>JAEYNZ010000047.1 GCA_023412195.1 Bacteroidota bacterium | reverse complement strand
TAGGAGGAAAGCCGTATGCGGGAAAATCGCACGTACGGTTTGACGAGGGGGCTACAGGGCAAAGAAAATTCTTTGCTCTGTACTCTACTCTACTGGTATATATTACTTTTACCACCAAGGCTCCAAGGCACCAGGAAATCACAAAGAAGATACATTTATAATATAATCTTCATTCCCTGTCAATCAGCATTGTGCCCCATTTTTATTTGGGGTCACAACTCGAAATGACGGTGTTTTCAGGGCTTTTGTACTGGGAGGGGTAGGTTGGCGGCTTCGCAGCCAACCTACCCCTCCCAGATGTATAACAAACTGAATGTCATCTTGAAGGAAGTGAAAGATCTCAAATTTCATTGTTTTAAAATGTTGCCAAACAACTTTAATATGTAATTAGTTAAGGTTCTTTACCTATAAAAAGATTCATGCATACCATCTCCTGTTCCGGCTGTTCAGAAAATCGGAGTTTAAAACTTCAGTTACAATATTTGCATCTTCTACGATCTGGAAATCATACATACCTACACAAATGAAATCAGCACCGTTTTCAAAAGCATACCTGAAGGCATCATTGGGATGTATGGCACCGGCAGCAAGTATTTTAAAGGCAATCCATGGTTGCTCCAGCTTATTCATAAACTCTATAGTTTCATCAGGCTTAAAGCAGTAAATATTGTCCTTGTAATCCGGATCCACTGTTGTTTTCCGCTCCAGATCAACCTTTGCCGACCAGTAATTATGGTGGTGAAGCGTTTTTACCCAGAAGTCGGGTTTAATGCCGTGGTCCACACATCCCTGAATGGTTTCAAGAAGGTGCCCACCTATACCTGCAGGTTTCCCATAACTCCTGATCAACTCGAGCGCTTTGGCGATTTCATCAAACTTTCCTTCTTTCACAAGACTATCGGATATTCCCCCATGGCAATACATGGCAGCCGCCCCGGCCTCTGCCGATAAGCGGATGCCCCCCAACAGTCCATCCTTTCCACCACCTCCGCAATCTGAAATGAACTTCATTTTTCCTCCTGTTTCATGCCAGTACTTATTTATTATCCGTGAAAGCGACGTGGTTGTGAGAATGGTATCAATGCCACACCTTTCGGCCAGTTGCATGGTCATCATCACCCTTTCATCGGTATGGTAAGCCTTCACCAGTTCAGAAGCATAAATCAGGTCGCGTGCATGTGCCCATCCCCCGATCAGGTTACCGCCCATAATCATCCGGCTGAATTCAATATTTTCTATTTTTCCTTTCGGAACCTGGGCTTTCAATTCTCCCAACGTTGTAAAGTGAAAGCTTTTTAAGGTTGCTGAACTGACGGCATCGGGGTTCCCTGTTATGAATTTTTCTTCAAAGCTTTCCCATTTATTCTTCTTATAGAGCGCATAGGCAAAAGCACCCATTACCGGAACGCTGATCAGGTCACGCAACAACTCTCTTCGCTGAATTGAAGTAGTTTCATTTGTTCCTGCCGGAACCGGGGCTACCGGTTTTTCTTTTTTCCACCTGGAAATCAACCGGTCGATGCCATACCATATATTGGATGGCAGCACGGAAAATATGATCAGAATAAACATCAGTATGAAGGTGCGGTTGACCCACAGGTAACTGCCTTCGGATACAGTACCAAATGTATATCCCGGCAGTGGGGGATAGGCTGCAAAATAAAACAGCAGCAGCACCGAACCGGCAACGGAAGACCAGCGTACAAACAGTCCTGTAAAAAGAGAAATTCCGATCAGGATTAATCCCCATATATTTATAAAATCGATCATTTCCATGAGCACCGGGTTCTCTGCCATTTGTTGGAAGATTCCTGAGAAAATCCATCTTGAATCCATCAGGAATATTTTGGCAGTCCATTGGGGAGTCAATAGTTTATGTATTCCCTCGTAAAGAAAATACCAGCCAACTACAATACGTGTTAAGGTAAGTCCCCAGGTTAGAAAGGATTTGTTTTTCATTTTATTGGTTTTTTCATCCGTAAAACGTTTCTTTAAATCAACCGGATAGATCTCTCATACAGAATTTATCCGTTAATAAGCCTTATGAAGGATGCCCGTATCAAAAATACAAATTGTTTGCATCAAAAATTCTTTTTATATTATAAAGAAAATATATTCAGGAGGTTGAAGTCATGGATAAAAAAGATTTTACCGGATTAACGGCCATATTTGTGAACTGTACCCTAAAGAAGTCACCTGAACTCAGCCATACAAAGGGTTTAATGGAACTTTCGGCGGGTATTATGCAGAGGGAAGGGGTAAAGGTGAAGCATTTAAGATTTGTGGATTACAATGTAGCACCCGGTATTTATCCCGACATGACAGAACATGGATGGGATACAGATGACTGGCCACGGTTGTTCAGAGATATTCTTGATGCCGATATACTGGTTGTTGGTACGCCCATCTGGTTAGGTGAGAAATCATCGGAGGCAAAAAAGCTGATAGAAAGGCTATATGCACACAGTTCAGAGACGAAGGATAACGGACAGGGATTATTTTATGGCAAGGCAGGCGGTTGTGTAGTAACAGGTAATGAAGATGGCATTAAACATTGTGCGATGGGCATTTTATATTCACTTCAGCATATTGGTTATTCAATACCACCGCAAGCCGACTGTGGCTGGGTAGGAGAGGCCGGTCCGGGACCAAGTTATATGGACGAGGAATCGGGAGCCGCCAGCAGTGATTTTACTAACAGGAATACTACATTCATAACCTATAACCTGCTGCACCTGGCAAAATTATTAAAAAGCAATGGTGGCTATCCATTATATGGGAATTCGATGAAAGCATGGCAGGAGGGTGAACGATGGGGTTTTAAAAAGAGAGATGAAAAATGATATAGGATGAAATTATAAATAAAAAAAATCAGAAGTGTCCGGTTAATATTTGAGATTTCTCCCTGCGGTACCAATGACATTTTTTTCAGAGTTAGTGTTTTGAGAGGGGTAGGTTGGTGGTGAAGCCGCCGACCTCCCCCTCACAAATATATAACAAACTGATTGCCATCTCGAACGAAGTGAGAGATCTCGAAATTCATTGTTATGGATTTTTTGCCGGACACCATTGAAAAAAATAGATTTACTTCTGAAATTTATTCCCTTTTACTTCCGGTTATTACTTTGATTTGATTTATTTTGACGGGATCATAACTGTTGCCCGATTTTCAGAAGAATTGATGTTGCAATTACAATAAAATTTTTTGAATGACTGACTATTTCACCCATCAATTCCCCCGTTCCAGGATTGCCACCATCGATGTGTGTTCTGTTGGCATTCAAAAACACCATATATCGGCAATGCTGGAAATAGATGTTACAGGCAGCCGCGACAAAATGAGGCAGTATAGGAAGAAGATGGGAAAAATTTCTTTTACTGCCTGGTTAATAAAAGTAATTTGTGCCACCGTACACCAACATGCCCGCTCAGCGTCCTATCTTCTGGGCGAAAGAAAAATTATATCATTCAAAGAAGTCAATGCATCATTTCTTGTTGAGAAGGAACTGAATGGTGAAAAAGTTCCTTTTCCTGTTTTACTTAAAAATGTAAATGATCTGAGTATTGAAGATATTACCGGCTGCATAAGCGATTCTAAAAATATCAGGGTAAACGAAAAGGATATTGTGCTTCAGGGAAAATCTACAGTGATGGAAAAGTTATATTACCATTTACCAGGATTCCTTCGGCGGTTTACCTGGAGGGTTTTGCTGAAGCGCCCTCATTCATTGTTCCATAAAATGGGTAATGTTGCCATAACATCAGTCGGCATGATGGGTAGGATTGATGGTTGGTTTATTCCGATTTCCATTCATCCTGTATGTTTTGGAATCGGTTCTGTCATTAAAAAACCTGCTGTTGTTGATGATATCATTGTTATCAGGGAAATGTTGAAAATGACAGTATTAATTGACCACGATGTGATGGATGGAGCCCCTATGGCCAGGTTTATCAGTGAATTAACACATAATATTGAACGTGGTGCATTTCTTTAGTCCTGTTATAGGAAGGAGAACCTTTTTTCCGGTTTCTGTCCTCTTTTTGCTTATGCCTTTTCTGTCATCACCGCAATGCACAAATAGCACAGATACCCTCCAGAGAAGAGGTACAATAATAAAAATGACCGGATATACTGCCGCTTTTTATGCCGGTTCAATATATGTGCCTGGGAAAACAGGGTACAGGGACAGGGGGTTACTGGCTGTATTTTTGAAAAAGTTAATCGCCTTCATGCCAGATCAATGATCCATGCGAAAAACTTCCACATCAGGAATATTAAAAAGGCTGCCACCAGCACTAGTAAGATGATAATTATGGCGATCAAATCCTTGCCGCTGCCATGATATTTGCCCTTATGATAATGTTTTTCAAGCAGCCGGACATTGCGATCGTTGGCCTTATAGAAAAAGTCGATAATCTGGCCAAGGATGGGTATGCTGCCAATAACAGCATCCAAAAGGACATTCAGTGCCATTAAAATCAGAAGCTTCCTGCTTGCACCATGTTTAGCCGCAAGTGCCAGAAAGCCGCCTGATATGGTTAGTGAGATGAAGTCACCCAATCCAGGCACCAGGCCCAATAACGGATCCAATCCAAACTTGAAGTTACCAATGCTGAACTGACTGTCGAGCAGGCGTGCAAGTCTTCTTAAGCTTTGGGGAACTTCCCGGGGAACATTTTTATTCATACTGCAACTATACATCACATAACAAATCCTTTTGGAAATGGTTTTTACATGTTCATTATGCAGGAACATGCAATTATTGAATTATGCACGATTAAGGAATGGAAATGGTTGAGTCCGGACCTCTAATGAAGAACCATTCTGTTTTTTAGTAAAATCGTATTTCCTCAGTCCTGATTCTGCAGTTACCAGTCTTATCTGAACCTGTTTTTTATTATCGGGAATTATTTTTACCCTCCGGAGGTTTTGTTAAACTGGCATAAAAACATTATTTATATTTAGCGGAAATATCATCAGGTTGTTATGAGTTTTTAAGATATCATTTAATGGCAGACGATGAATATAATAAGCATAACTGGTACAGCATTGCCTCTTACCGATCCGGTGTTGAAGTTTCTGGTTATACTTGTCATTATTCTGGTTGCTCCTATTCTGTTAAGTAAGTTAAAAATTCCACATCTTCTGGGTTTGATCATTGCTGGTGCTGTTATTGGCCCAAACGGAATTGATCTTATGAGCCGTGACAGCAGCATCATTCTGTCAGGCACTGCTGGATTGTTGTATATCATGTTCCTGGCCGGACTTGAAATAGATCTTGCTGATTTAAAAAGAACAGCAGGAAAAGCATTGTATTTGGCATGTATACTTTTATTATACCTATGGCTCTTGGTATATTGGCAGGAATATATGTATTGAATTTTTCAATGGCCACCTCCATTTTGCTGGCCAGTATGTTTGCTTCGCATACATTGATTGCCTATCCATTGGTAAGCAAGTTGGGGGTTTCCAGAAACAGGGCTGTGAACATCACTGTGGGAGGTACCATGATTACCGATACCCTTGCCTTGCTGGTGCTGGCTGTTATTGTAGGCATGTCGGAAGGGGAAGTGAATTTGGAGTTCTGGATCAGATTAACCATTTCGATTGCAGCATTCGGTCTGATTGTCACACTGGGTTTTCCCATTGCAGCCAGAGGGTTTTTTAAGCGATACGACGACAGGGTATCACAATATATCTTTGTACTGATGATGGTCTTTCTTGGGGCAGTTCTTGCCGAGCTGGCAGGCATAGAAGCCATCATAGGAGCGTTTTTATCAGGCCTTGCACTGAACAGGCTTATACCCCGCACCTCACCGCTTATGAATCGGGTAGAATTTGTAGGGAATGCCATTTTTATTCCTTTTTTTCTGATAGGAGTGGGGATGCTCATCGATTACAGATTATTTTTTACTGATCTGGATACATTAAAGGTGGGTGTGGTTATGATCATCATTGCTACCTCAGCAAAATTTCTTGCTGCATGGCTTGCCCAAAAAACTTTCAGATTTACGGCTGATGAGCGGAGGTTGATATTTGGACTTAGTAATGCCCAGGCAGCGGCAACCCTTGCTGCCGTTATTGTAGGCTATAATATCATTACAGGGACTACACCAGAAGGAGAACCTGTAAGGTTGCTGAATGAAAACGTATTGAACGGCACAATTCTGATGATTCTCGTTACCTGTACCATGGCTTCCCTTGTTGCCCAGAAAGGAGCAAAAAACATTGCACTCCTGGATGCGGAGGCGTATGCAACAGATCAGACAGAAATAGAGGAGAAAATTTTAATTCCGGTGAGCAATCCTGAAACAGTCGATGAGCTTATTATTCTTGGTCTTACAATCAAATCGAAGAAAAACAGAAAGGGGATATATGCCTTGAGTGTTATTCAAAATGAATCCGAAGGCAGCAAAGCACATAAGCTTGCGCAGGATACCTTGCACCGTGCGGCTGTCACAGCTGCGGCAACCGACAATGAATTAAATGAACTTCTGCGCTATGATGTAAATACTGTGAATGGTATCACAAGTGTGATCATGGAACATCAGATAACCGCCCTGATCATGGGCCTTCATATCAAACGAGGAATAGCAGACACTTTTCTTGGTAGCCTGATAGAGGGAATTATTACTAAAATAAACATTACTACGTTCATTTATAGACCAGTGCAGCCCTTAGGGACTATTAAGAAGCATGTTGTAATTGTACCTGATAGAGCTGACAGGGAAGCAGGTTTTAATTTGTGGATGATGAAAATCTGGAACATTGCCCAAAATACAGGGTCTAAACTTGTATTTTACGGTTCGGCGCTTACTCTTGTTTCCATTATGAAGAAACAAAAGGAACACCCTGTAGATGCTGCTTTCAGGGAGTTTAGTAACTGGGAAGATTTTCTTGTATTGGCAAGAGAGGTACAGCCAGATGATAATCTGATAGTTGTAATGAGCAGGAAGAACAGGTTATCATTCCAGGAAAATATGCTTATGATACCAGTATACCTGAACAGGTATTTCCAGGATTACAGTTTTATGCTTGTGTACCCTGTACAGGACAAGGATGAAGTCACTCCAGGTATGGAATTGCAAAATCCATCTATGACAGAACCTATTGAAAAGCTTGATGAAATAGGCAAATCAATTAACAGGATGTTCAGGAAAAAATAAAAGAAATCACACATGTAACCCAAGTGGTAAACCTGTAATTAGCTGCTACTGTAATTATAACATCCAAATCCTTACTTATGAGAACATTGGCCAATTCTACAGCCTATTTTTGTAAAATAAAGTTTTTTAACAAATGAATGATCATGGATCTGAAAGATTTGGGATATCACATTGAACATGAAAATTTCAGGAAGCAGCATCTTGCTGAAAGCCTGGAACCCGGAAGGGTGGTTGCCGGGCATAAGGAACGATATATTGTTGTTACCGAAAAAGGTGAAGTGGAAGCTGAAATAACAGGTAATATGCGTTTTACTGCTACCTGCCCGGAAGATTATCCTGCTGTCGGCGACTGGGTAGCACTTATGTTGTATGATGCAGATTTTGCCATTATACATAAAATCTTTCCCAGAACTTCTGTCATCAGGAGGCAGGCTGCCGGACATACAGGTGATGTTCAGGTTATAGCAGCAAATGTTGATTGTGCTTTTATTGTTCAGGCGGCCGACAGGGATTTCAATATTAACAGGCTGGAAAGATATCTTCTGATCTGCAATTCAGCCCGGGTGTCTCCCTGTATTGTTTTAACAAAAACAGATCTTGCAGATAAACAGAGGATACAAGAGTTAACCGAAAGCATCAGGTTGAGGATACAAAATGTACCGGTTATATCCATAAGCAATGAAACCCGTGAAGGGTACGAAAGCATCATCCAGGTTATAGAAAAAGGCAAAACCTATTGTATACTTGGCTCGTCGGGTGTTGGAAAATCTACTTTGCTGAACAATCTTGCGGGTAAGAATCTCATGCGGACCGATACCATCAGCCAGAGCACCAGCAAGGGCAGGCATACGACAAGCCACAGGGAACTTAAGATTCTCGGTAATGGAGGAATATTAATTGACAATCCGGGTATGAGGGAAGTTGGTATTGCCGATTCTGCAGGAGGGATTGGAATTACATTTGATTTAATTACACGTCTTTCTGAAGGGTGCAGATTTAAAGATTGTACACATACAGGAGAAGCAGGCTGTGCAGTAATTGATGCTGTCAGTAAAGGAGAACTTGACTCTGGCTCTTATGAAAATTTCCTGAAAATGGAGAAGGAAAGAACATGGTTTGAAACCACAGTTGCTGATAAAAAGAGGAAAGAAAAGATTTTTGGAAAGATCATCAGGGATTATAATAAATCGGATTTTAAACGGAAAAAATAATCATTGGAATAGTGGATTTTTTATTGAAAAAAAGATTTTGAGTTTGTTCATAAACACACATAAAATGGATGTAGTTTTCTTTTCAGATCAGTTTGATTTTAGAAAATGGCTGGAGAAAAATCATCAGACAGAAAGGGAATTGATTGTTGGTTTTTACAAAAAGAGTACAGGTAAGCCTACCATGACGTGGTCTGAATCTGTTGATCAGGCATTATGTTTCGGCTGGATAGATGGAATTCGAAGGAAATTGGATGATGAGAGTTATTGTATCAGGTTCACACCTAGAAATCCTTCAAGCACATGGAGTGCCTTAAATGTAAAAAAAGCAACTGAGCTTATTAAAAAAGGGCTGATGCAGTCTGCAGGCCTTTCCCTTTTCACGAATAGAAAAGAGGAGAGGACAGCCATTTACAGCTATGAAAATAAACCTGAAGCATTACCTGCAGATATGGAAGAAAAATTCAGGGAAAATAAAGCTGCATGGGATTTTTTTTCCACTCAACCTCCGTCCTACAAGAGAACTATATATTTTTGGATACTAAGCGCTAAAAGAAAAGAAACTCAACTTTTTCGCCTCGAAAAGATCATTGAGGAAAGCAGACTTAACAAGCGTCTGATATAAGTCACAGCCCTGACACCCCGGTTCATTTTCATTTACTGTTGAACAAACAGTACGTTGCAGAGGTTATGAAATGCAAAATGATATTATGGCAATCAAAAAAGTTTGGATTGAGCATGGTTGTATCTCTGCGGGTTATTGTAATGAAACCTGTCCGGAGGTTTTTGGACTGAGTGATTTTGGTGAGGCATTTATTGAAGATGATGCCGATTTTATAAATAATGAAGAAAAGATCAAAAAAGCTGCCCGTGAATGTCCGGTAAAGGTTATTAAATATGCTGAAGATTAGCATACAGGAGAAAAATAAATTTTTTTCGTCGCACGAAATATTTTAACTTGTATCAGTTTAATAATTTTAAAGTTATCCTAATGAAAAAAGATGTTTCCTTAATTACCAGTCTGCCTCAGTACTTTTTAGCACAACAATGGCATATAGTTTGGGTTTTTATATTCAGTCTGTTGTTTGTGGCAGGTTTGCAGGCTCAGCAACGCGATGTTCCATATGTACCTACTCCTGAAGATGTGGTTGAAAAAATGCTTGATGTGGCTAATGTAGGGCCAGGAGACTATGTAATAGATCTGGGTTCAGGTGATGGACGCATTGTTATTGCCGCTGCCAAACGGGGTGCATTTGCTCATGGTGTTGATATCGATCCGCAGCGTATAAAGGAAGCAAATGCCAATGCACGGGAAGCGGGCGTGGAAGATAAAGTGGTTTTTGTTGAAGGGAATATTTTTGAAACAGATATTAGTTCAGCCAGTGTAATAACCATGTATCTCCTGAGTACTGTAAACCTCAAGTTGCGTCCCAGGCTGCTTGATACCCTTGAGCCCGGCACCCGGATTGTTTCTCACAGCTTCGATATGAATGACTGGAATCCCGATAACCAGTACAATGTGGATTACCGAAATATTTATTATTGGGTGATACCGGCAAAAATTGATGGCAACTGGAGCTGGAATCATGATGGGAAAAAATTCACGATGGATGTAACCCAGAAATTCCAGGAGCTTGAACTTGCACTTAAATCAGGCAATACAAAACTGAATGTCAGTGAAAGTGCGCTATCAGGCGACCGTATCAGCTTTAGGGCAAGCAATCCTTCCAATGGTGAAAGGTATGTGTTTAGTGGCCGGATTGAAGATGAAAAGATAACTGGTCTGGTTCAGGTACATAATGGCACTGAATCATCTGTAGAAAGCTGGTCGGCAAGCAACGGCAGGGTTTCAGGCAAATAATAATTATTTGCAGCTACCATACCCACCACGGTGCTGCAGCAAATTCTCCATAAACCAGGATATCAAAAAAGGCGTGAGCAGTCATGGCCGGCAGGATACTGTCAAATCATTTATTATCAGGAAATCATAGTACAAGTTTAGGCTTTTTCCAACTTTGATAAAGCGTTGTTTTATGATTAACAGTTAAATTTTGAAAATTGATTACAAATTTGACTCAATCCATCCGAAAGTATCTCCCGTGCCGATGAGCAGGTAGGAATTATATTCAGCATAAACAGTAAGTTTTTCATCTTTTTCAGTAATCTTTTTTGCCTGAGAGCGGGGTAATGGCCGGCTGCGGATAACCAGGCCGGGCTGTGCCACCATTTCATGTACAGGTTTTTCTGCAGGTTTAACCAGCGACTGGTGGACATATCCTTCCTGTCCTTCAGGAAGTTCCACACGAAGCCATTGTCCGGTAATGCCTCTGACTTTTAATGGAATCTGCCCCTCCAGGGTACTTTGTATTTCTGCATCCATGCCGGGAGCCTTTCTGAAATTGGTACGCGGATTGGATGTCTGGCCCCACTTCCCTGCATACTGCATAATTTGCACTGAATCTATAACAGGCATAGTTGTACGGTGAAAGAAAAGGTAGGGGTCTATGCTTCTGCGTCCAAAGGCATAAATGCCAAAATGCAGGTGGGGAGGTGTTGTAACAGCATTACCGGTGTTACCAATTAGGCCAAGGGTGTCTCCAGCCTGAACCCGCATACCCGGATGCACGAGTTGTGAATCAAGGTGAGCATAGTAATAATTGTATCCTCTTTCATGGTCGCTAACCCACACTACTTTTCCGCCAAGCCTGTTATTGCCGGTGCGGGTTACCCTTCCGGGGCCAACTGCCAGTGCAGGGGTTCCATGTGGGGCAAAAATATCTACTCCTTCATGCCGCCTGTTTCCTCCGTCGCGCGGATCGCCAAAAAAGCTTGCTATGGAACTGAAATCTTTTCCGGGAACTGGGAAATTGAGGGAAGCATCCGTAAAAAGATATAAGGTAAATAGCCCTTTCGTCAGAAGTTCTGGCTGAATGCGGATGATATATTCCCCATCCCGTTTTACCATGAAGTCAAGCCTGATAGAATCTTTTTCTGCATATGCTTCCTGTCGGAATTCAATTCCATCGATACGATATAAATCAATAAAAACTGAAGAACTGTCTTCTATTTCGGGTTCCGCCAATATATGCAGTTTCTGGCCTTCCCTTAAGAAAAGGCTGTAGGCGGCGGCTTTAAGGTGGTCATAATCGAATACCAGTGCTTCTGAAAAGGGAATGGATACCCTCACGGGGTTCAACATAGCATCTTCACCAGCACGTATCCAGTTTTGTCCTATTTTATGATTGTCAAGTCCAAACCCATTTATCCTGGAAACATATTCCTCATGTGGCGTTTCTTTTTTCAGAACTCCCTGCCTGAGTGTTTTACAGCCGGCAAGTGCAGCAATCAATATGATTATAAAAATAACAGTCCTGTTCATTCCTTTTGATTCTGAGATAATTTGTGTATTTGTAAATGTCCGGATAAAAACAAAAACGATACCAACCTGTAAATAATTATTTTACATATAATATTATAAGAATTTATTCAAGTCTGGAAGATTCTTTAGCAGGTTGTTGTTCGTTATGAGATAATAGAACTAATTTTGGAGTTTGGGGTACATTATAAAATCTTATTTTATGAACCGGTTGATATTGGCAGCAGTTTTCCTGTTAATCTCTGTGGCTTATAGCAAGGCACAGGTGTTGGTAGTTGATGATGATATTCAACTGGTGCATCTGCATGATTCAGTTTTCCTTCATGTAACGTGGGACAATGATGAAACTTATGGGAGGTTTTCATCAAACGGGATGGTTCTTATACGTTCCGGGAAAGCTCTGATGGTTGATACTCCAATGGATGATGAAAAAACCGAAAAACTTGTCAGATGGCTGAAGGATAAACTTTCTGTAAAAGTTACGCGCGTTGTTATTGGCCACTTTCATGATGACTGCCTCGGCGGACTTGGGTACCTGCACCGTTTGGGTGTCATATCAATCAGCAACAGGCTGACAGCTGAAAAATGCCGCGAACTAAAATTGCCGGTAACCTTCATCCAGTTCAATGAGGTACTGAATTTTGATTTTCATGGAGTGCCTGTTGAATGCAGATACTTTGGCGGAGGACATACATCAGATAACATTACTGTATGGCTGCCTGGGATGAAAATCCTGTTCGGAGGGTGTCTTATTAAATCTGCCGAATCAAAAGGGCTTGGCAATCTGTCGGATGCTATGGTTGACGAATGGGCTTCAACTGTGGAAAGAGTAATGGCAACTTATAACGATATTGGCATAGTTATACCTGGACACGGGAATGCAGGTGGTCAGAATTTGCTGGAGCATACCATCAGGCTGGTGGATGCCCAGGTGTTATCCGAGTAGCAGGCACAAAGAAGGCGGTAAGAGTGAAAGCAGGAGGAATCAAACAATTAGGTTTATTTCTCAAAAGTCTTTACAGTGCAGATAATCCCTGGTTTTAAATGTTTCCCTTTAAGTGTAAGGTAAAAATTAACTTTTATATCCTCACAGTCAAATAACCCGCTTTTAATCGCCTATGCTTTTATGTCAGCCGTTTTCTTCTGGCTGTGCATCAGCAGGTAAACAGGTATTCCAAGAACAAGAAATCCGGCTCCTATAAGGGCACCTTTACCTGTAAATGCCAGGCTGGAATAAAGCATAAAAGCACAGGCTGCAATAAACAACAGGGGAGTAAAAGGGTAGAAGGGAACCTTGTAGGGAATTTCCTTATTTTTATTCTTTCTTCTAAGAATGAACAAACTTGTTGTTGTAAGAAGCAGGAAAAGCCAAAAAACAGGTGCAGTGTAATCGACCATGGTTTCAACAGACTTTTTCGACCATGCACCAAAAATAATGAGCAGGAGGGCTATTCCACCCTGCACCAGTAAAGCATTAACAGGTGTATTCCTTTGCGCGTCCCATCGACCCATAAATTTCAGCAGGTTATAATCTCGTCCAAGTGCATAATTCGTACGTGCACCAGTGATTATGGTTGCATTGGCAGTAGTAACTGCCGCAAGGATTACAATGGCTGCTACAATGAATGAACCTGCAGTTCCAAAAACAGGTTCTGTAAGATCAACTCCTACAGTCTGTGACTGCTGCAGGCCTTCCAACCCCAGTACATGAAGATAAGCCATATTTACCAGCAGATAAAGCAGGGTAATGGTAACAATTCCAATAACCAGTACCCGTATCATATTTTTCTTCACATTAATGAGTTCTCCTGAAAGGTAGGCAGCTTCATTCCAACCACCGTAGGTTAACAATACAAATATCATTGCAGCTCCGGGCATACCTCCCCAAAATGATCCGGTTTGTGTTTCTGTAAGCCCTGAACCGCCATCTGTTCTGCCTGATATTAATCCTGCGATCGAAACGGTAATCAGGATAACAACAATAATGGAGGTGAGTACCATCTGGGTTTTTCTTGAATGTTTGGTGCCGGTTATGTTAAGACCAGTAAGTAATATAATGGTTAACCCGGCATAAATGGCTGAACTGTATCTTCCCAGATCAAAAATAAGTGTGGCATAGTCGCCCATAATGAATGATACCAAAGCCAGTGATCCGGTTTGGATAACTGTCATCCTGCCCCATGTGAACAGGAAACCTACACCATGTCCATATGCTTTGCTGAGAAAATGGTATTCGCCTCCTGAATCGGGATTTGAAGAAGCCATTTCTGCATAGCACAGGGCTCCCAGAAGTGAAACAAAGCCACCGGCTACCCAGAACAGAAGGAACTGCATTCCACTTTCAGAATTTCCTGCCACAATCGGAGGCAGCCGGAAAATACCAATACCAACTACAATTCCTACAATAACCGCTACAGAACTTATGGAAGTAAAAGTAGGGAGCGGGCTGCTCCCGTACGTCTTATTAACTTTATCAGGCATATTTATTTAAATGGAAGGATAGTTCCTAATTCATTACAGCATCCCAGTTTTCTACAGTAAAATTTTCTCCTTTACGGGTTTGCACCATACCTGTGATTTTATTCCCCTCAACCCTGCCACTGAATACATAAGTTGTCCCGTCGGTAGGATGTGCTGCTGTGAATGTAAGTTTTTCACCTGAAAGTAAGGGTTCTTCTACTTTCAGATTGGCATTGTCTGCCTTCAGTTCAAGAGAAACCTTCTGAAATTCCTGTTTTGCTGTCATAGCAAACTTCCTGTTGTCAGTCTGCCAGTTCCATTTGCCTTCCACTTGTGCAGGGATAATCCAGAAATAAATATCGCTGTTATTAACTTCAATTCTTTTATCCGGTTCCCAGTCATTCATGTTAAAGTAATACGAAACAATACGGGTTCCCGGACGAAGATTCTTTAACAGGTTTGGTCGGAGTTTCATATTTACCGAATTGAGAAGGTACATTGTAATAACACTTGCTCTGCTGAAATCTGTTTCAAAGAGGTTTCCCTCTACGAACAGAACCCTGTTGTCCATGCCTGCCTTGGAAGCATTCTTTTTGGCTTCACCAATCCTTTTTGGATCTATATCAACTCCATGCCCGTAGGCTCCACGTTTGGCTGCTGCAATCACAATACGGCCGTCGCCCGAACCAAGGTCAATCACATAATCGCCGGGGCCCACATCTGCAAGTTTCAGCATTTCTTCCACTGTTTCATAAGGTGTGGGGACAAATGGAACATCCCTGTGCTGTGCCTTGATGCCTGTAGTCACAAGAAACGAAAAAAGAAGCCAGGCTAAAAATTTTATATGGGTCGGTTTTATATTTACCATTCCTAAAATTGTATTACGGGAATAAATTTCCGCATGATGGGCTTTTAAGTTATTCATATGTATCATTTTATTTGTCATTAGTTTCCTTTCTGGTGATACAATATAACAATAATTGAATCATGATGAAGATGTTTATGACCAAAAAATATAAAATTATCAAGAGAATTATGTCAATGCAGAATGATGTAGTTATAGAAAACAGGCAAAAAATAAGACATACCCTAATATTGAACATGCCTTCTTCTGTAAGCAGGGAAGAAATCTGTTATCTGTAAATATTATGTCCGTATGTTCTCCATTCATTTTCAAAATATGCTGCATCATCTTCGTTTCTTACTTCTACTGCCAGGACAATTTCACCTTCCTTAATTCCCTCTTCATATTTCGATGCCCTTTCTTTAGGGATTCCTAATCCTACAAGTGCACCTACCACACCGCCGGTTATACCTCCTGCACCTGCACCTGCAAGTCCTGCAGCAATGGGACCTGCAATAACTACCCCAAGACCAGGAATCAGAACACTTGTACCAATGGCAGCAATAATACCTGCCGCCGCTCCAAGAATCCCGCCTACGGCAGCCCCGGTTCCTGCACCCTGCTTTGCTTTGTTACCAAGTTTTGAATCCTTGTTGCTGTCATCATTGAAATATCGTTTCATGCTGTCTTCCGACATGATAATATTAATTTCTTCATCGGTATAGCCCCTGTCGCGAAGATGTTTATACGCTTTTTCTGCGCTTTCTAAATCTTTAAAAGCACCTGTAAGAAATACTTTCCTGGTTTCCATTATTATCCGTTTTAATTGTGTGTATAAATGTATCTGGTTTAATACCAAAGATAAAAAGGAAATCAAAATTTAGCTTTACAAAATTTTGTGATAATTTTACACGATTCCACACTCCATATATTCTATTTTATAATCATTTAGTTGTATTTCAAACAATTGATTGCAATCGTGTAACTATTCTACAACTTGAGTCAGGTTTATCTATGTCAGTTTCGCAAAATATAAACAGATATGGCAATATTTTTTGGATGAAAGCCTAGAATCTACTGCTTATATGACTGATTGAACCTTATGATAATTAAAATAATTATTCCTGACTGGCATACGAATTGGATTCCCTGATAACTATAACATTCAAGGCAGATGCAGATTAAGGAATAAGTAACAGATAATGGACAAAATAAATATATACCTGAAATATGATATCAACATGGCTTGCAGGGTGATTCTGGAGGAACATTTGGCTCAGTATGGAATTTCAGGTAAAATGTCGGAAATGAGCATAGTTGAGCTTGATCGAAATCTGTTACCCGAACAATATAAAAAGCTGGAGTTTGATCTGAAGAAATATGGGATTGAAATCATAGAAAATTCAAGAAGTGCCCTCGTTCAGCAGATAAAGGATTCAGTCATGGATTATATCTATTATCATGATAAGCAACCAGGGGAAAAATTGTCATCATGGATTACCCAAAAACTGAATCTTAGTTATAGCTATATATCCCGGGTTTTTACAGAAGAAACTTCGACTTCGATTGAACACTATATGATCAGGCAGCGCATAGAAGGTGTTAAACATCTCATCACCTGTGAAAGATTGACTTTTACAGAAATTGCATGGAAAATGAATTATAGCAGTGTGGCACACTTATCCGGTCAGTTTAAAAAAGTCACTGGAATTACTCCATCCCGGTATCAGAAAATGATGAAAAAAAGAGAAAGGTCTTTTTCTGGCTATCGGAGTAAAATGCCTGCCAAAGCCGAATGAAACTGCCACATGTTTAAAATATTTGGATGATTTTTTTCAAAATAGATATATGTTTCTTATCTTTAATAATAAGTTTAACCGTTTAATCTTGAACACATGAACACACCTGTAGGACATAAGGTATGGGCTATTCCTGAAGGTTATATTCCGGGTAGCAGTACAGGTCCCGAGCCTGCGTTTACCAGCCACGAAACAGCTTGTATTCTGAATGCAGGTGACACAGAGGCCAACATAGAAATTACAATTTATTTTTCCGACAAGGAACCAGTTGGCCCATATAAAGTAAAAGTGCCTGCCCAAAGAACCCTTCATCTTCGTTTCAATGAGCTAAACGACCCGGCTGAGATACCACGGGATACAGATTATGGCAGCGTATTCCGTTCTGATGTGCCGGTAGTGGTGCAACATACCAGGCTAGATTCCCGGCAGGCCGAAAATGCTTTGCTCTCAACCATTGCTTTTCCTGTAATTACAAATTAGCCTATGAAAGATCAATGGTATCATCATGCAATCATCTACTCTCTGGATGTAGAAACTTTTAAAGATTCGAATAATGACGGAATTGGCGATTTTGAAGGACTGGTCTCACAACTCGACCACCTGCATGGCCTGGGGGTAAATTGTCTTTGGTTAAGGCCTTTTTTTCCTTCGCCGCTCCATGACGACGGATATGACATCCAAAACTATTATGCCATAGATTCCCGTATAGGAAACCTGGGCGATTTTGTCGATTTTGTTGCAAAAGCAAAAGCACTCGGCATGAAAATCATCATTGACCTTGTTGTTAATCACACATCCATTGAGCATGAATGGTTTCAGAGGTCGCGTGAGGATAAAAACTCCAGGTTCAGGAATTATTATATCTGGAAAGATAAACTGGACAAGGAAGATAAAGCGCAGGATAATATGATTGGTGACGGTAAAATCTGGGCTTACGACAGGAAGGCAAATGCTTATTACCTGCATCATTTTTTGAAAGAACAGCCTGATTTGAATATTGCCAATCCGGATGTAAGAGATGAAATAAAGAAAATCATGGGCTTCTGGCTTCAAATGGGAATCGCTGGTTTCAGAATTGATGCTGCACACGTCCTGGTGCATGAAAATAAGGAGCAGATTTATGAGATGCTTAACGAAATGAGGGAATTCATTGCCATGCGAAACAATGAAGCAGTTCTGATTGCTGAAGCTGACGTGGACATTGATAAACTTCAGGACTTCTTTGGTAAAAACAACGGGAGTAAAAGAATGCATCTGCTTTTTAATTTCTTTACCAATAAGAGCTTATTTCTGGCATTGGTGCGCGGAACTGCCGAACCGCTTATTTCTGTTCTTGAAAAAATACAGCCCATAGAAGGTGAATGGGTAAACTTCATCAGGACTCACGATGAATTAAACCTGGAACGGCTCTCCGATAAAGAGCGGGAAGAGGTGTTTAAAGAACTGGCACCGGAGGACAAAATGCAAATATTTAACCGCGGAATCAGGCGGAGGCTCCCGCCAATGCTCAAAGGCGACAGGAAAAGAATGGAACTTTTATATTGTGCCATGTTCAGTCTCCCCGGTCTGCCCCTTATCAATTATGGTGAGGAAATCGGAATGGGGGATGATCTTTCTGAAAAGGGACGAAACAGCCTAAGGACGGTCATGCAGTGGGATGGCACCAGGAATTCAGGGTTTTCTATGGCACCAACATCAAAGCTTGCACATCCGGTTATTGATTTTGGCGAATATGACTACAAAAAGGTCAATGTAGGCCTTCAGCAGAAAGATCCTGATTCAATGCTGAACTGGATGGAACGTATGATCAGCACCCGCAAGTACAGTCCGCAATTAAGTTTCGGTAAATGGGTTATCATAAAAAATGATCCTGATGCTGTTTTATCTTTTTATTATGAGTGGAAATATGACATTGTACTTATCCTTCTGAACTTCTCCGGAAAAGATTGCAACATCACGCTTGATGTGGAAGATCAAAAGTTTGATAACCTTTTCGAAATTTTCAGCGATAAGCCATATAAAAACAAGGTTGATGATATCAGCAAAAAAATAGAATTGACAGGCTATGGATACAGGTGGTTTAAATCGACCCTTCATTAACAGGAAGCATCTGTAACAGAAGTTTAAACTCAAATACATTGTTATGACAAAATTATCCTTTCATGCTTCACACGAACAATTCAAACCAGGTAAGTTGCTGGAATGGGTCGTAAAAGCAGAACAGGCAGGTTTTCAGGGTGCAATGTCATCCGATCATTTCTTTCCCTGGAACCATGAACAGGGAGAAAGTGGTTTTGCATGGAGCTGGCTTGGGGCAGCAATGGCACGTACCAATTTCACTTTTGGTGTCGTTAATGCACCCGGGCAGAGGTATCATCCCGCTATTATTGCCCAGGCTTCGGCCACCCTGGCACAAATGTTTCCTGAAAGGTTCTGGATTGCTGTGGGAAGCGGTCAGAACCTCAATGAACACATTACAGGTACTCATTGGCCAAATAAGCAGGAACGAAATGCAAGGCTGAAGGAATGTGCCGATGTGATCAGGGCCCTGTGGAATGGGGATACCGTCAATCATCATGGACTGGTAACCGTTGAAGAAGCTAAATTATATACCAGGCCTGAAAAGCCTCCTGTGATGGTTGGTGCTGCCATTACTGCCAAAACAGCTGAATGGCTTGGCGGATGGGCTGATGCTCTTATAACCGTTTCACATCCCGTTGACAAGCTTAAAGAAATTATGGAAGCATTCAGGAGGGGAGGGGGCAATGGAAAACCGGTTAAAGTGAAAATGCAGCTCTCTGTTGACAGTACGGATGAAAAAGCCCTTACAGGCGCTTTCAAGGAGTGGAAAACCAATATCTTTCAAAACAACATGCTCACCGAACTGCGGATCCCTCAACAGTTTCAGGAAGCTGCAGAGTATGTTGAACCGGAAATGCTGAAAGATCATGTTAAGATTTCTGCTGACCCTGAAAAGCATATTGCCTGGATTCAGGAATACATGGAACTTGGCGTGGATGAAATCATCCTGCATAATGTAAACGAAAACCAGGAATATTTTATAGAGGTTTTTGGCGAAAAAGTATTGCCTGAATTGCTGAAGAGATAAGTTTTATGCTCCCGAAAAAAGGCGATGCATTCATTAACAGGGGTATAGTTGCAGGGAAAAATGGTTCATTATTTTAATGTCCTTAAGGCTCCTAAGGTTCTTCTTCTTATTTCCTCTGTATTTAAGAATAAAATTTGTAAATGTCTTTCCTGTGAAGAATTCTTTCAAAAACCAGAATATTATTTACAAGCCTTAACCCTGCCCTCTAATTTCCAAATCTTATTTTATAGTAATTTTTGTATCCTTTAATCTTACCTATATCAGGAATGGCTTCCGGTGTATTATATTTCTGAATTTCCTAAAAAACAAAAGATTCAATTCTTAATCTTTGTTTTTCAGGTACTTTAGCCAATTCCTTCAGAAACATCTTTTTAAAATGAAACTCAAGGCTCATCTTTTCTTCAATTTTCCGTAATATTCTTTGGCCTCATTCAGTGAAAGGTTTTCTGCCGGATCGTTCTCTTCAATGAATTTTCCCAGGGCATAATCTTCAATGATCTGTTCCATTCTTTCAAAATCCTTTATGTCGACCTGAACTGCGACTGGTCGCTGATTCTCATCTGTGAGGTATAACTTTTTAATGTTAAGCATACTAAAGTATGTTTCTGTTAATATATTTAAACATTTCTAATTCGTAATTTTCTTTCAGTCCTTATGGTCTCTTTGCAGAATTAACTCTTCCAGTCACTGAATTAACAATAGAAACTATCATTAGGGTCCGGTTAAATAATTGAGATTTCTCCCTGTGGTCGAAATAACGGTGTTCTCAGAGCTTTTGTATTGGGAGGGGTAGGTCCCCTCCCAAATATATAACTAACTGATTGTCCTCTCGAACGAAGTGAGAGATCTCAAATTTCATTGTTTTAAAAATTGAACGGGCAGGCACCTTTATCCCTCATTTCTGTTATACACTTTATGTATTTTCTTCCCCCACGTAAGCACTTTTACGCCAGGTGAATAATGTGCGTAAAGAGGTTGCATTTTCAGCATGTGCGCGAACTGCTCATAGTTCACAACCTGTTTCTCAATCTGTACATTGTGCAGTGGCCATTCATAATGATGAACCTCAAACTCCATCAGTGAGTTCTCATCTTCATCCTGAAACAAGGTATACCGTTCTGTCAGCCATTTCTCAAGTTCAGATTTTTCAAACTTCCTGCTTTTAACCTGAAATTCTATATCCAGGGAATCCCCGCTTTCAAGATGGTTCGAATGGTAAGAATTTTCTGTGATATTAATGTCAGAATGCCTGTATGGCAGTCCTGTAAATGTTTTGGTGATTACATTGGTAATTTTTTTTCCCAGTTCCATGCTCAGGAAAAATATGCCTGGCTTGCCTTTATACTTTACATAAGTCCTGATGTTTATTTCATCGGAATTTGAAACAGGCGAGAACGATGGCAGCATCCTGGGGCGAACATTCTCAAGCCTGAAGGCCACCAGTGAAACCCATGGAGTCCCTTTGTAAAGGTCAACCTCAAGGCCGGGGGGTATAAGTTGGTGTAACTGTTCAACTGTTACCTGCCAGTGAAGAAAAATGACATGGTTCCATTCCTGGTATAAAATCCATTTCCCTTCAGGCATGGCAATTGGCCGGTGTTCACTGGTGTTATAGATTTCTTCGGTATTCATCTTTGGTTTTTTTATTGTTGATCAGAATCTCATTTTCAAGCAGCAGTACATATTTCATTTCATTTTCTACTGACTGCAGTGCAAGCCTGGTTTCCATAATCAGGAGAATGCTTGCCGAGAAAAGTGCAATGGACCCGATAATCGGGATGGTGATCAGAATCCAGCTGAGAACCCAGTCCATAATTTCAAAAATGCCTATAAGCAGGCTTGAGGAGATGAAAAAGAGCAGTGCGATGTATAACATCGACATAACTTTCTGCAGCAGGATCGATCTCCTGGTGGTTTGGGTGATCATTGAATGCAATTTGATTTTCTCCTCCTCCGTGGCTTCCCTTTTTCCTGATTTAATCTCCATCAGCTCATTGTAAATGGATCTTGTTCGGGTAATACTCCTGCTTAACCTTTGTGAAGTTGTCAGCGACAACTGTCCGCACGCCATAATCAGCACGGCTGGTGTGATCATGGCAGTAAGAAGTGAATATACAAGTGAATTTTCTTCCATAGCTTTTCAATCTGTACCAAATGCAATGGTTCCCATCAGGGCAAGGCTGTTTTGCCCTGTATCCATTTTTAAAAATTGAACAACAACCGGGTGATCCGCTTCGATCATAATGCCATATTCTTTTTCAAGTATTACAGGAAAGGGGTTGATCAGGTCGTTGATCCTGATTTTCCGGATGCGCCTCCCTTTAACTTTTACAGGTGCATACTCAACCGCTTCATCATTCTCGTAAAAAATTGTTATAGTGACAGAAACTTCATCCTTATGTGTATTCAGGATTGATATCCTGTCCTGGCTCAGGAATGCGGGTTCTTTTCCATTGCCCTTAAAGGGAATATTCCCCCCGGGGATGATCCATTTTTTGCTTCCGGTATATTCCATCAGATGTCAAATATTTGTTTTTTCAGGTGATCATTCAGAAAAACGCCGTCAGGGTCCATTTGCTGCCGCACTTTCAGGAAATCATTCCAGCGCGGATAGAGGCTGCTTATTTCACTGCTCTGCAGGGTATGCTTCTTTCCCCAGTGGGGCCTTCCACCGAAATCACGGAACACAGGTTCTATATCGCGGAAATATTCCATAATCGGAAAACCGGCATTCTGGTGCAGCGAAATTGTAACTGTGTCACGACCTGAACATGGACTGATGTAAAAATCATCGGCAGCAATGGTTCTGTAAAGTACCCTCCATGCAACGTTTTTTCTGAATTTTTCTTTGACTATTTTCCTGACCTCCCTGAAACACTCAGGCCCTGCTTCCACAGGCAGTGCATACTCCATTTCATCGAACTTCAGATCTCTTTCCTTGGGCAGCACATCAATGGCCCAACCTGATCTTTCTTCAACACAATGAGCATAACTGATTTTCTGCATACCCTTGCCAGGTTCATTCAGAATGCGCAGTTTCACTTCATCGTTCCTGGGGTACCAGTAAAAATCAAAATTCCGGTTTCCGTGGATCAGTTCATCCAGGTTATCGAGGCAATTGTCAGTGTGGGTGCACCATTCTTTTCTTTCCAGTTTGAATGCAGTCAGAAGTTTTAACCGCATACTGGTCATGATGCCCATGGAACCGAGCGAAACCCGCATGGCATCAAAGAATTCCTTCCCATCCTTTTCTTCTGTAAATTCCCTGATCTGGCCATCGGCACATATCATCCTGCACCCTGTAAGCATCGATGAAAGGTTTTGAAGCCTGATACCTGTGCCATGTGTTCCGGTACTGATCGCCCCTGCCAGATACTGAATGTCGACATCACCCGTATTGTGAAAGGAAAGGTTATGCTCCAGAAGTTTGCTTCCACCTTCCTTAACAGTCAGCCCGGTTCCTGCCCACGCAGTTGATTGTTCAAAATCAACCTGCTCAACTGTTTTGAAATGTTCCAGCGAAACAACAAGGTCTTTGTTCACAACAAGAGGCGATGAAGAGTGTCCCGCACCCACTGCCCTGATGTTCTGTTCCTTCCTGAGTGCATTGTGCACAGCTTCCAAAAGTTCTTCCTCACTTTCTGGTTTTATCAATTCCCCGGGGGTGAATTTTAAGCTTCCAGACCAGTTTGACCATATTTCCGGCATGATGTTGTTTTGAGGTTACTGATAACGGTTTAATATTATAATTTATCAACTGACACCGGTTCGCCAGCCAACCGAAGCCAGTTGATAAGTTTGATATATTTTGATTGCTGAAGGTTATTTTTTTCTCAGGTGGTCTACAATTTCATCGGCACCTGATGAAACAGTCAGATCGTTGAAATCACCGCGCAATAACTTCAGGGCATACATTTCTTCATCAATCTCCCGGCGTGTGCGTATTCCAAGTGCCCGGAAAAGGGGCAGCGGGGGACACCATCCCTGAATCCCGTGCTGCAAAAGAAATGCAGTAACGACACCAGGTAATATCAACCACTTTTTGCTGGATACCGCTGCCATGAAAATACCTATGATTGAAAGTGCTGAGGCATTGACTTCCAGCGTTTTTTCAATATCCCATTCTTTTCTGAGTTCTTCCAGCCTGACAGAAATTTCACCTTCGGAATAATCCCGGTACTTTCTGATGTTTTTAATAATTTTGTAATCAATTCTCCTGTTGGATTTATCCGGGGTATTTTCCCTGACGCGCCCGTGAATTCTTTTCGCTTTTGTTTCCATATTCTTATAAATATTATGACATCACAGGCAGGGGCATGGATTTGGGGCTTTGGTTTACCTAATTTACGGAAAATTATCTGCTTTCACCAAATATTGCTTAAAAAATCGGTTAATGAAGTAGGATAAACAGGTTTGTAACAGGTCAACGGTTATATAAATGTTACATGCGGATAATTAACTGTGGTTACTTTAAATAGCACCATGACAATCAGGGCAAAATTTTGTAAACATTTATCCCAATCATGTAATATTTTTCAGGCGAGGTATCATTAAATTTGAAGGAGTAATTTTTTGTAACCTTAAAACATACATTTATGGCACATCATGAAGAATTGATTTTAAAACTTGCAAAATGTGCAGCAGCCTGTGAAGAATGCCTGGATGCATGCCTGAATGAGGATAATAAGGATATGCTTGTTGATTGCATCCGCACCGACAGGGATTGTGCAAAAGTCTGTCACCTGGCAGCAGGTTTTGTTGCCTCACATTCAGAATTTACAGGTTCTGTACTAACACTTTGCGAAGAATTGTGTGAACGCTGCGCTGAAGAATGTGAGCAGCACGAGCACGACCATTGCAAACGTTGCGCCAAAGCCTGTCGCGAATGTGCAGAAGCCTGCAGCAGTTTTGCAGCATAAATTATTTGCAGGAATCCCGGGCGGCAACTGCTGTCTGGGTTTCCTCTTCATTATTATTGGAGGTGCCGGTACCAGGAATCTCCGGGCGTTTACATCATGTGAAATGCATATTTCTTTTCTCATGTACACATGAAGTAGTTCCCGATAATCAACTGTTAACCGGGCAGTCTGTACTATAAAATTATTTTAGTAAAGGATTCCGTCCTGTGGATTTAATGGCTGGTATCCTTTATTCCTGGAGTACATAGGTGCTGTTGCTTATCCTGGTTCTAAGACCGTCGCTAAAAGCAATCCATACGTCAGGCAATGCATTTTCCTTTTCAGGCACCTGAATTTTCCACAGGTAACGGCCTGCAGAGCGACGGGTTTCTGAAAATTGGTAAATACAGTTACTTTGATCCGGGAAAGCAGCCATTACCAGCAAGGTGTCGCTGGCATTTTTACCAGAAGCCTCCTCACCGTTTTCCCACTGAAGGAGCAGTCCTTCGGGTACAATTTCCATCCATGCCCTGACAGGCACCGGCAGCGGTCCCCTGCTCAAAAGCGCCCGGCTCTTGTCAACATAAATATCCGGATATTCACCTGCAAGTGCATTGCGCATGTTGTACGACTGTGCGGCCTGCCGCGCCGTCAGCCGTTCACTCTCCGGGTCAAATGTGGTGGTCAGAAGTTTGCTGAAAGGCTTAAGGAAATTGTTTATGGCCTGCATACGCTGCCTCTGGGCGAGCTGGGCCGGCGATTTCCTGTCGCTGTAGTGTTCCGGCTTAGTCCTGACAATGTTTCTTCCTTTCATCTTATACAGCACCAGGTTTCCAAGCCTGCCCCGGCCGCTGTCAAATAAGTTATTGATTGTTGCCATAATTCCTTATAACCAGAATGAAATATATATAAATCAAGTACCAAATAAAGATATATAAAAATTGAATTATATTCATAGTTTCTTCGTAGTTTCTTTGTATTATATTCGTTAATTACCGAATTAACACCGAATTAACATCGAATTAAAACCGAATTAACATCGAAGAAAAAATTAAATAGATTGTTCGTTGATATTTATTTGAGAAGAGTTTAAAAGGGATGAAGGATGGATTACATAAATGTCCAGGCGCTTTAAAATGTATCTTAAAACCTTAATGAAGCATGGGGGAAAAGTAGCGCGCCTGCCGGCAGGTAAACTTCGGTCGTCGTGCATCCTCAAAATGGAATATTTCTGCTGCGGTGAGGTTGCTTCGGTCGTCGTGCCTCCTCCCTCGCAATGACCCGCTGGTAGTTATGTGGAGGGTTAAGGGAAAGCCGGCGAAGCCGGCTTTCCCTTAACCCATTTAATAAACATATGACCGTCATTGCGAGGAGGTACGACGAAGCAATCTGCTCTTATTATGTAGAGCACTGGTTCCTGCTAGTTAGTTTTTATCTTCACATCCCTGAACATATACATGTTATCGCTTAGCCTCAGGCTTTTCCCGCTGGATGTGGTTACATTCTTCAGAATTACTTCCTTTGTTATGATATAGGGGAACTTCTCCGTGTAAGAGTCATCATTAAATTTTGGATTGAAATTGCCAAAGATGGCAGGGCCCTTATAACCTTCAGGATGACTGGAATCGTCGATTTTAAGGTTTTCTATGATGATCCGTTCAGGCATATAACAGGTGTAGCCAAAATCATGTTGCCCGGAATTCGATCCACCTACCAGGCTTGCACTTGCAGTTTTACCTCCTGCCGGTACAAATATGCAGTCGCGGATGATGAGTTCACCCTGCCAGGTGCTGCCGTAATCGGACCTGAGATTGATGAGGGTCCTGCCATAGATGGTCGAATTCTCAACGGTAAATGTTCCGCTGCCGATGGCATTGATGCCCTGGTGCCCCAGGGTTGAGTTGCGGATGGTTGCATTGGCTACCCCCATATGGGCATCGAAACGCGAAAAGGTACAGTTATCCAGAACCAGGTTCTTGCAGTAGTTTGATCCCATGATTCCCCAATACCTGCCATCGTTGATGTCGTTGGTCTGACTGCAGTTCACAAATGACACATTAAGGGCGCGGTTCAGGGAGATATCATAGGTGCCCATGGAGACAGACACACCTGCCGAGCCGATGGTCTGGTATATTTTATGCCCTGTAAGGATGGTATTTTTAACCGTTACATAGGAACAGTCGCCGACATTGATGAACCCTCCGTATGGGGCACCATGGTCACCTTCACCGGCAACGCAGTGTTCCAGTCCATCCACAACAACATTGGAGCGCCTGATGGCAATACCCCGGCTGTAGTAGGTGTATTTCGATTCGGCTTTGTTGGCAACAGTGGTAAAACGTCCGCCCTTAATCGTTAATGGAGTCTCGTCAATGGGCAGGGCAGTGATATCCGTGATCTGATCAAAGTCCCAGATAATGGGGGCATCCATGTCAACATTTCCATTTTTGTCGACAATAAAGATGTCGGTTTGTGAGGCGCCGGCATTTTGGTTGGGCCCAAACCTGATGTAACGTTTTACATTGGAATTGGTAACAGTGACAATACAGGTTCCGGGGTAGGAAATGTCCACTTTCTCCTGTTTTTTCCTGAGAGTATTGATTCCTTCGGGTTTGAACGGTTGCTTGCCTGATGCAACCATAAAAACATGTGCATTGCGGTTTTCTACATCTGTATCATCTATAATGAAGGAAGCTGTTCCGAAATCAGTGTCAGTCATAATGACTGCAGTGCGGCTTTTTCCTCCGATGTAATAGGTGGCACCTTCGTCTGCTTTTACGGTCAGGCCATTCCTGTTGGCAAAAGCATGGGTTGCTGCAATGGCATCGATGTCGTCAGTTTTGCCATCACCTGTGGCACCGAAATCACGATAGCTTACAGATCTTTTGTTTTTAAACCTTCGAACATCTTTTTCAGGCACATTGATCAGCAACTTACCATCCTGGTTTGTACTTACCTGGATTTTGTTTTTATTTGATGTGATTTCCACATTTTCAGGCAGTTTTGGTTGAACCTGTGCCATACTGAAAACACTGAAAGAGAAGAACAGGATGAAAAGTACATATCTCATTGCGATCATCGTTTAATTAGAATAATTCTTACAGGAGATCAGGCATTCTATATGACATACCTGTATATCATAGATCGTCCCCTTAGCACAAACCTAAAAAAAAATATGAACAGGAGAAATTTCAGCCCGGTTATTCTTGAAGGAATACAATTTTTCTTCATCAATTAACCATCTGCTTAGGAACGAAGAAATACATTTATGATTACTTTAGCAGGAAACCGGAAAGATACGACCTGACGGCTGCTCTTATCTAGTCTTGTTCAGGTTATATGCAAAACAAAATTGTGAATAAATGCAATGAAATAAGGTGAAAAATTTAAATATGAAATACATCTTTACGTTTTTGATGGTCACTTTTCTTATATCGACCACCAGTGTCTATGGTCAAAACAGTATTGGCAAATGGAATCTTGTATGGGAAGATCATTTCGAGGGAAATGAACTGGATACAACCAAATGGTCACTCATTCACACTCCGCCTGAGCGTTTTAACAATGCCTCAGACTGGAACAGGCACATGATCAGGGATGACCGTGTATTTTCAGTTGAAAACGGAAGCCTCTGGCTGAAAGGGATCAATAATCCGGGTATAGCAAATGATCCGAGGCCTTTTTTAACCGGGGGAGTCGATTCAAAGGGAAAATTTTATTTTTTGTATGGTAAGGTTGAAATCCGTGCACGGAAGGAATGTGCACAGGGAGCATGGCCCGCACTTTGGATGATGCCTGATGGTGGAGTATATGGCGGCTGGCCGCACAGTGGTGAGATTGACATTATGGAGCACCTGAATTCCGACAGCGTCATTCATCATACAGTACATACAAGGTATACCAATGTGCTGAAGAATACAACCAATCCGCAACGGGGAATCGGTAACATAAAAGCCGATGTCACCCAATGGAACATATACGGACTTGAATGGTACCCCGACGAACTGGTATGGACAGTCAATGGTGTTGAAACCTTCAGGTATCCAAGGGTAGAAGGACTCGAACCTGAAATGAAGCAGTGGCCTTTCGATCAGCCGTTCTACTTTATATTGAGCCAGCAACTGGGCGGGTCATGGGTAGGCAAGGTAGAACCAGAGGATCTTCCCGTTTCATTTATTATCGATTATGTAAAGGTGTACCAGCAGGAGTAGGGGAGTATTCTAATTATGATTTCTAAACTCTTTTGGTGTATAACCGACTTTCTGCTTAAACATCCGGGTAAAATGCTGCGGGTACTTAAATCCCAGCTCAAAGGCAACTTCATTTATGGTTTTGTGAGGGTCTGAAATTTTGCTTTTTGCCACATCAATAATTTTTGCCTGAATATATTCCTGTGGGGATTTGCCTGTTTCTTTTTTTATCAGATCGCCGAAATAATTGGCTGATAAAAACAATTTCTCGGCGCACCATGTAACAGTGGGTAATCCATTGGTTTGTGGTTTTTCTGATAAAAAATAGTCGTTTAGCAAGGTTTCAAACTTTTCAAGAATTCCCTGGTTGACAGTATCACGGGTAATGAACTGGCGGTCGTAGAACCGTTCACAATAATTCAGGAACAGTTCAATGTTGGATGTAATTAATCTCTTGCTGTGTTTATCGACAGGCTGTTGCAGTTCATTTTCTATTTTGGAAAAGCAATCCATTACTATCAATTTTTCCCGTTCCGACAGGTGCAGGGCTTCACTGGCACTGTAGCTGAAGAAACTGTAGTCGTTGATGCTTCGGGCAAGGGGTGTACGGTGCATCAGATCAGGGTGAAACACCAGGGCATATCCCATTGGCTGGTACATTTTTCCGCTGTTTTCGATACTCAGTACCTGTCCGGGCGAAATGAAAACCAGTGTACCTTCCTGATAGTCGTAATATTTGCGCCCGTATTTTAAATCTCCACATTTCACGTCCTTAAGGAAGATACAGTATAAACCAAAAAATAGTTTTACGTTGGATTCGCCGCCCCATGTCCGTGGATTTGCTTTTGAAAAATCAATAATACTAACCAGTGGGTGCAATGTTTTGTGGTTATTTAATTCATTATATTCAAAAACTGTATCATATCTGAAAATTCCTTTCATAACTTTAAACATTCGTTAATGCAAATTTAGTCATTCCTGAATACCCGTCATCACACTTGTGCACCGATCAGTAATTATGGTAGAAAGTACCGTAATCTGTATACTAATGACTAAATTGTAGAATAGTAAATTTGAATAAATAAAGATGTTGGCTAAAATGAGAAAAATAATATTCAAGTATTTCAGTGGCTGTGATGGAAGGCCATTCAGGTTATTACTGTTGATGTTTGTAACTGCAGGTATGTTGTCATGTTCTCTCTCCAATTTGTTACATATTCAGGAACAGGGAAGTTTTGCTGCCGGCGGAACAGTGGTCAGCAATCCGGGAAATTTCAATCCATACAATCCAACCTCTGAAGGGCAGACACTTCATGGCGATCATGCCTATGTTTTTTACCAGGTGCCAAAGAATGCCAGGAGTTATCCACTTGTAATGTGGCATGGGTTCGGGCAGTTTTCAAAGACCTGGGAAACCACTCCTGATGGCAGGGAAGGTTTTCAGAATATCTTTTTGCGCAGGCGTTTTCCTGTTTATGTGATAGACCAGCCGCGCAGGGGAAATGCCGGGCGCAGCACTGTTGCAGCCAGTATTGATCCTACCCCTGATGAACAGGAGTGGTTTGGTACATTCCGGTTGGGAATCTGGCCCAATTATTTTGATGGGGTGCAGTTTGCCCGCGATCAGGAAACCCTGAACCAGTATTTTCGCTCGATGACTCCAAACATCGGGCCTATTGACGTTAATGTAAATGCAGAAGCCGTTTCTGCGCTTTTTGATAAGATAGGCCCTGGAGTTTTGGTTACACATTCACATTCAGGCGGGATGGGCTGGCTGACAGCCATTAAAAATCAGAATGTAAAAGCCATCGTCTCCTATGAACCCGGGAGCGGATTTTTATTTCCGGAAGGAGAAGTACCTTCACCAATGCCCAGTTCGGGTGGTACACTTGAAGCATTTGGTGTACCATTGGCAGAGTTTGAGCAGCTGACTAAAATTCCCATTATCATTTATTATGGTGATAATATTCCAGGTGATCCTATGGATAATCCCGGTCAGGATGGCTGGCGTGTGCGGCTGGAGATGGCAAGGCTCTGGAGGGATGCTGTCAATCACCGGGGCGGTGATGTGACAGTAGTTCATTTGCCGGAGATTGGGATCAGGGGTAATACACATTTCCCGTTTTCTGATCTGAACAACATAGAAATTGCCAATCTGATGTGGGAGTGGCTCAAGGAAAAGGGATTGGATTAAAACAATTCGAACATTTCAGGCAACAAAAAAAATATTCAAATGAAGAAGAAGATTATAGGATTTATTTTCACAATGATACTTGCCCAGGTGGGCACAGCACAAAATGCTGCTATGGAGCAGGAGATAATGGAAATTTCTAAAGCAAAATGGCAATGGATGGCAGATAAGGATGTGAATAAACTTGAGCCCTTATTTCATGAAAGGTCAAAATTTGTTCACATGAGCGGTACCTGGAATAAGAAAGAGGAACTCGATATCATTCAATCAGGAAGAATATGGTACAAGAATGCTGAAGTACATGATATCATTATTGAAATCTTTGGGAATACTGCTATTGCCTGGAACAGGATCACTCTTGAAGCTTTAGTCAGGGAAAATGAAGCTGTAAACGAATTTACGGTGACTGAAGTTTATCAAAAACAAAATGGGGACTGGAAATTACTGGATCTCACATTCAGCAGTGTCAGGGAAACTCATAAAATCCAAAAGTAATTTGAATTGAAATGGCACCAGTTGGTTTTGATTAATAAAATGCAGGAAGGATTGTACAATGCATATTAGGATATTAAAAATTACATCGATAGCTATGTTTTTAACAACAAGCATGATGCTGTCATCTCAAAACAATACCAACAATCCATTTGGGTTGGTTTATCATGATGCGATTACAGAAAATTTGTCGGGTGCGGTGAATATTCACCCTGTAACCTATAAACTGCATGGTTTAGATATCGCAGCTAACATATATACACCTGCGGGCTATGATCCTTCGGGGAATTATCCGGCAGTGGTTGTTGCTCATCCCAATGGAGGCGTAAAAGAACAGGTAGCCGGATTGTATGCACAGCGTCTGGCGGAATCGGGATATATTGCCATTGCAGCCGATGCTTCTTACCAGGGTGCCAGCGGGGGAGAGCCTCGTAATGTAGATAAACCTGCAACGCGTATTGAAGACATCCGGGGTATGGCTGATTTTATTACACAATTTGAAGGAGTAAATGCTGAAAGTGTGGGTTTATTGGGAATCTGCGGGGGAGGTGGTTATTCATTGAAAGCAGCCCAAACCGATAAGCGTTTTAAAGCGGTGGCTACCTTGAGCATGTTTAATTCCGGGTTGGTAAGACGTAACGGATTTATGAACTCGGGTCTGGCAACCATCCAGGAAAGGTTAAAACAGGCTTCTGAAGCCCGTGCACTTGAGTCAGCAGGGGGAGAGGTGCGTTATGCTGCCAATACAATAGCAACAGATGAGGAAGCAGACAAGATGCCCTTTGATTTGTACCGGGAGGGTCATTATTATTACCACAGAACCCATGCACACCCCAATTCCACGTTCAGGTACACCATGAGCAGCCTGCTCGACCTGATGGCATTTGACGCAGCAACCAACATGGACTTAATCAATCAACCCCTGCTGATGATGGCAGGAAGCAAAGCCGACACCTTTTATATGACTGAAAGCGCATTTAACCTGGCTACAGGCACAATGGAAAAAGAAATGTTTCTGATCCCGGGTGCTACACATATTCAAACTTATTATGTGCCCGAATATGTTGAGCAGGCAATGAGTAAACTGAATGAATTCTTCGGTAAATATTTAATAAAATAAAAGAATATGAAAACCATGATTCTTACTCTATTTGTAATCATTTTCAGTTTACAATATTCTGTTGCACAAAATTCTGCTGATGACCAGGAAGTCATTAAACTTTCAAAAGAAAAATGGCAATGGATGGCTGATAAAAATGCAGACGCCCTGGAAGATCTGTTTCATGATAAATCGGTATTTGTGCACATGGGAGGTTCGTGGGGAAAAGAGCGGGAACTCAACATTATTAAAAGTGGAGGTATTTGGTATAGGAAAGCTGATGTGCATGAAGCTTCAGTGAATATCATTGACAATACAGCCATTCTTTTAAACAGAATTACATTGACTGCTGAAGTTGGTGGGAATGAAGTCATAAATCCTTTTGAAGTGACAGAAGTGTATGTAAAACAAGATGGCAAATGGAAATTAGGATCACTTTCCTTTACAAGATTAATGACGAGGAACGATAACTAATATCAATATTATTTCATTAAAATGAAAAATTTATTTGTCGTATTAGCCATATTTATAGGCTTCAGTTTATTTGCCAGTCAAACGGTAAGCAATGGGGTAACCAACGATGGGCCAACAGTTCAAATTACGGCAGGAAAGGTGCGAGGTTTAACTGATGGGGATGTAGCCGGTTTTAAAGGAATTCCTTATGCAGCTCCGCCTGTAGGAGAATTTCGCTGGCGTCCGCCACAACCGGTTACGCCATGGGAAGGTGTGCGCGATGCAAATGAATATGGTTCAAATTGTGCCCAGGCAGGCTGGGGTGCTGCTCCGGGAACAATTGCAGAGGGTTCATCTGAAGATTGTCTGTATCTTAATCTGTGGGTGCCTGCCGGGTTTAAACCGGGGGATAAACTACCCGTGATGGTCTGGATACATGGAGGGGCCTTTGTAGGAGGCAGTGGATCTGGCCCTGGTACTTCAGGTGAAGCATTTGCCAGGCAAGGAGTCATTTTAATGACTTTCAACTACCGTTTGGGACGGCTTGGACATTTTGCATTTCCTGCCTTGAGTGAAGAACATCCCCAAGAGCCAAAGGGCAGTTATGCATTCATGGACCAGATTGCCGCACTTCAATGGGTGCAGGAGAATATTTCTGCATTCGGAGGAGATCCGGATAATGTTACAATTTTTGGATTCTCTGCAGGTGGCGTATCGGTACATTCACTAATGACGATTCCTGCCGCTAAGGGCCTTTTTCATAAAGCAATAAGTGAGTCGGGTGGGGGTCGTGATGGTGTGCTGACAGGCAGGCCTCTTAATAAGGATAAAGCTGATCCTCTGTACACTGTTTCAGCTGAAACCATTGGGATTAACTTTGCCCGTAAGCATGGGATAGTTGGAACAGATGCTGCTGCATTGGCTAAATTGCGCGCCATGAGTGTAGAGGAAATTGTTGATGGTGGACAGGAAACGGATGGACAAGATGGTCCTCGTACCTATTCAGGCCCCATTTTGGATGGAAAACTGGTAACGGAAACTGCTGAGAGTGCTTATAAGTCGGGCAGGCAGGCACGTATTCCTCTTATCATTGGTAATACAAGTGCAGAAATTGGTGGACCTTTTGTGAATTCCAGCAGCACAAAGGAAGAACTGTTTTCCATGTTTGGCGAACTGGAAGATGAGGCAAAAGCTGCCTATGATCCTGATGGCAGCAAAGAATTTGCTGAAGTCATTACAAAGTTTAACACCGACTGGGTATGGGGAGAGCCTGGGAGAATGACAGCCAGAGCATTTGAAAAGAAAGGTGAGCCGGTATACATGTATCATTATGGATATGTTCCTGCCCCGATGCGGGAGCGGGCACGGTATGGAGCCGGTCATGGATCTGAAGTTTCATATGTGTTCAATACCTTGAGTTCCCGCAGGGGTGTATCTGAGCCCTCACCGGAAGATAAAAAGTTAGCACAGGTCATGAACTCCTATTGGGCAAATTTTGCCAAAACAGGTAATCCTAACGGCCCTGGTCTGCCGGTTTGGCCTCAATATAATTCTCAACAAGAAAAGATAATGGAAATTGAATTAAATGGTACCCCGGTTGGTAAACCCGATCCGAGGAAAGCCAGATTTAATGTTATTGAAAAAGCCTTCATATTCAGGGATCGTATTCAGTCAAGGGGCGGCATATGATCGGATGAAGGAATAAACGAAATAATTACTTTTCTAACTGCAGTGGATAGTTAAAAAGTAGAATTCTTTAATATATTTAGAAGATGATAAAATCAGGTAAACTTATTCTCTTTGTATTGTTACTTGCATTTGGTAGTTTTTCATATGCGGAAAGTCAGGTTGATGATCGTACATTAAATCAGCAACAGTATCAGATTGTGGGTATTGCATCCTCAACTGCAAAAGGCGATTTATCAAAATTAAAGGCTGAACTTAATGCCGGACTGGATGAAGGACTGACAGTAAATCAAATCAAAGAAGTTTTCGTACACCTCTATGCTTACTGTGGATTTCCGCGCAGCATCAGGGGGTTGCAAACCTTCATGGAGGTGCTTGATGAAAGGAAAGCCAAAGGAATCACTGATGAATGGGGTCCTGATGCATCACCTGTTAATGATGGACTCTCTAAGTATGAAAGAGGGAAAGCTAATCTGGAGAAACTGACAGGACTGCCTCAGGATGGACCTCTTACTGGGTATGCAGCTTTTGCACCAGTAATTGAAGTCTTCCTGAAGGAACATCTTTTTGCTTCCATATTTGAAAGGGATATTTTAACCTTTGCTGAAAGACAACTTGTCACTATTTCTGTACTTAGCAGCATTGGCGGCGTAGACCCCATGCTACGTTCTCATTTAAACATTTGCCTGAATGTTGGATATTCACCAGCCCAATTACAGCAATTTGTTGATATCATAAAATCGAAAGTGGGTAAGAAAGAAGCCAAAGATGCTCAGGCCGTATTGAATGAAGTTCTTAGGAGCAGAACTACGCAATAATTAAAGTTTAAAGTAAATTATAAAACATGAAAAAATTGATAAAGTACAGTTATTTATATACTATGATTTTTCTGACGATACTGATTGCAGGTTGTAGTTTTGAGAAAAAAACAAATGAATCACATCAGAAAGGTGAATCAATCTTTCCAAAAGGTGAAAAAGTTACCAGCAACAACTTTTCAGGAACAGTATGGCTGGAAATGATGGGTGCCAGCGACAGTACTTTGCATGCCGGATTTGGTCATGTTACCTTTGAACCTGGAGCAAGGACCAACTGGCACTCACATCCCGGAGGCCAGGTTCTTTTTATAACATTAGGGCAAGGGTTTTACCAGGCAGAAGGACAGCCTGCCCGTTTGGTGCGTAAGGGGGAGGTTGTTGAAATTCCCAGGAATGTGGTTCACTGGCATGGAGCAGGCCCTGATAGTTTATTTGCGCACATTGCCGTCAGCTTAAATACAAATGACGGGAGTGTGGTGTGGCTGGGACCTGTTACTGAGAAGGAGTACAATACTGGAATGGAGAATGAATAAATCTGGATGCAGCATAAAAAATAAAATCCAGGGGAATATAACAATACATATAAATCAATAAAATCTAAAAAATAATGAAGAAATCAAAAATGATCAGTGCATTGGTTTTTCTGTTGACCATCTGTTTTGTAAATGTGCATTCCCAGGACTGGCCTCAATTCCTTGGGCCGGAAAGAAACAGTACTTCCCCTCAGCAAGGAATTTTACGTTCATGGCCTGAAACTGGTCCTGAAGTTTTGTGGGCAACGGATTTGGGTATTGGCTATGGTGGCCCGGTTGTAAAAGATGGTAAAGTGTATCTGCTCGACAGAGATGACGAGGTAGGTGATAACCTTAGGTGTTTTGAACTTTCCACAGGGAAGGAACTATGGAATTTTGCATACGCAGCACCAGGGTCAGTAATGTTTCCGGGTTCCAGGAGCGTTCCGGCTATTGATGGTAGTTATGTTTATACATCCGGTCCCTTTGGTGATTTATATTGCATTGATATTAACACGCAGAAGCCCGTTTGGAATAAAAATGTCTGGACCGATTTTGGGGGTGACCCGGGTAATGATCCCGCTGATGAATCACGAGAAGGACGGGGAGGATTTGGTGGCCGTGGAAATTTTCCAATCTGGGCAATATCCCAGTGCCCGTTAATATATGGCAATCTGCTTGTGATTTCATCTATGGCACCTGAGGCAGGAGTTGTTGCCTATAATAAGCTTACCGGCGATATTGTATGGAAAACTCCAAATCTGGGCAATGAAACATATGTAAGTCCTTCTGTAGTTAAAATAGATGGTGATGAACATATTGTGATGGTTACTTCTTCAACAAACCCCGTAGGGAGGCCTGAATTGCCAAAAACTCCGGGTAACATTGTGGGAATAGACCCTGAGTCGGGTGAAGTACTTTGGCAATTTTCCGGATGGGATTGTCATATTTCTGTGGCACCTGCAGTCGACGCCGGTGCAAATAAAATTCTTGTTGTTGGAGGATATGAATACGGAGCTTTAATGATACAGGTTGAAAAAAATGCAGTTGGTAGCTATATCGCAAAAGAACTGTTCAAAACTGTAGAGTTTGGTGACCAGACCAAACCCCCGATTCTCCATAACGGGTATTTCTATGCTCAGTACGGCACCAATAACAAACGCGACGGCCTTGCATGCATGAACATGGAAGGGGAGGTGATGTGGAAGACAAAACGCGATCCGGATTTTAATAAGGGAAGCATGATTCTTGCCGACGGCCTGATATTGGCTACCGATGGCGCAAAGACCCTTTACCTGATTGAACCCGATCCCAGTGGGTTTAAACCCCTGGCATCATCTGAAGTTCTCACGGCACAGCCAGCCGGAGAAGGCATAAGTGCACGTTTTGGAACCATGAACTGGGCTCCCATAGCCCTTGCCGATGGTAAACTCCTCATTCGTGACCAGAGCAGGATGCTGTGTGTAAAGGTAGTTGAGTAAGGGCAAAGGTCATAGAGCATAGAGCCTGGTGCAAAGTGCACACAGTGAAGACTTCTTAGCTATGTGCCCCTGCTCTTTTCAGAGCACTGCAAAAAAGATCAGGGCATTCCCGGCTCTATGTTCTTTGCCCCATGCCCCAAGCTCTTTTTAAGTGTCGTATGAATGACGCATCAAATACATTCATTAAATTTGATAGGTTTTTAAGTTAAACGTAATCTTGCCCTGGGTTAAACTTTCGGAGCATAGAGAGTCATCTTTAAGTCCGCTTTTTAATTCAGAGTTTGAAGTCACTTGTTGGTGGAAATGCAGATGTACCCATTTTGAAACCTGTACAGATGAAGCAACCGGATTTAGGTAAAAAGGTATCGGAACTGCGGCTTGCAAAAGGCCTTACACAATCGGAGCTTGCGGAAAAGTGTAATCTGAGCCTGAGGACCATACAGCGGATAGAAACTGCGGATGTAACCCCAAGGAGCTATACCGTTAAGTTAATATTTGGTTGCCTCGATTACCAGATTTACAATTCATTTGGGAGGTTTTCATATAAAATCGACAGGCTGGCTTACAAGCTGAGAGTCTGGCTCAGGCAATTTTACAAATATGTTCTTGATTTATTTAACTTAAAAACAAATGCAATGAAAAAAATTACAATTCTTTTAGCCAGTGCGTCTATCATTCTGTTGTTCGTGTTTATGAAACTTGACACAAATGCCCAGGGAACTGACGACATTAAAGCTTCAATTGCCACAGTGAATGCAGATTTCATAAAATGGATGAATGCAGGGCAGATTGATTCCATTGGACTGATGTACCTGGAGACTGCATGCCTTGTGCCAGACGATTACCGTCAGATTATTGGAAGAAATGATATCCGGGGATATTACCAATTCCTCTACAACTCCGGATTCCGCCTGACCACTAATATTTCGGAATCACTCATAGTAACAGATTCAATTGCAATTGACAGGGGAACATGGAATGCAACTCTGCATGGCAGTATTCCTGTCACCGGAACTTACCTTTCACAATGGAGGCTCGTAAATGGGAAATGGTTCATAGAGAATGAAATGACGAACAGCGATAAAACAGCCTTTTTGATGAATGAATGAGGGGGATATTAAAGAAAAGTGCATGTACAGATTTATTCACGGTTTAAATGAAAGAGCATTTGTATTCAAAGCAATTATACCCTGCACAGAATGAATTGCAGGGTATAATTTACACCGGGCATTTTCACACACCTATTGGCAACATGATGATGGCTGCCACTAAAGATGGGCTGTGCCTTCTTGAATTTGAGCCTGAAAATATGAATGGGCAGGATATTGTTATATTGATGAAAAGGCTGAAGGGAAATGTTGTGCAGGGTGAAAATGACCATGTCAGGCAGGCAAAACTGGAACTGACTGAATATTTTAATGGTATAAGGCAAAAGTTTGATGTTGCGCTCGATCCTATAGGAACAGACTTTCAGCTTCGCGTGTGGAAAGGACTTCAGCAGATACCCTATGGAACAACAGTTACATATATGGACCAGACCCGTTCACTTGGAGACCTAAAAGCCATAAGGGCCGTTGCCTCAGCGAATGGCAAAAACAAAATAGCAATCATCATTCCCTGCCACAGGGTGATAGGTTCCAATGGTAAATTAACCGGTTACGCAGGAGGAATGGAACGAAAGAGATGGCTGCTTGATCTTGAAAGAAGCTATTCAAAGCCGCATTCTGAACTTACCCTGTTTTAATCCATCATGTGGTAAGCGACTTAGGGTGCATGCAATCAATCAAGCTTTACTTTTACAACCACCTTTTTGACAACTGAACTGTCGTTTTCATCGATCCTGACTGAAGGCCGGTGGGCATCACTGGGGAAGAAGAGAAAAAACCTGCCGGGGCGGGCTATAAGGTCTTTTGCATCGGTTGCCGACATAAACATGATGTCTTTTTCTTCATCGTAAGGAATTGTAATCACAGTGGCATCATAAGGAGCAAGGCCCATCTGTTCCGCTCCTGACACAACAACCTGAATATCGGCATATACCCTGTGAGCTTCAAACTGTGCATCTGCCATTTTTTTAGGAACATATTCATCAACAGTGGCAAACAGATTGGTCCCTTCCAATTCATACCTGCCCTTCTCCATGTTCTGAAAGTCTTCTTTTGCAAGAAATTGAAACGCCTTGTTCCAGCGTTCAGGATTTTTGTGATATCGGATAGCAAATTCCCTTTTATTTACCGACTCATCAGGATTGGCATTAAATCCCTGTTGCCACGATCCTTCTGAAAACCATTCCGAAAGTACTTCTTCGCTCCATTGTTCAGGAGAACTGTTTTTACTGTTGTTGCATGCTGCCATCATAATAGTAATTGCAATAATGGTTAGTATATTAATTCTCATAATTCTTTCTTTTTTTATTTAATTATTCAAATATATCCCAGGAACTATAATTAATTGTATTTATTACAACAAAGTTTGCTCAGATTATTAACTATTTCACCAAAGCTTTTACAAGCATGACTTCCCTGTCTGACTGATTAATTATTTTATAGGATGTTGCTGCAGCCGGCACCACAAAGGTTTCGGCGTAACTGAAATGTTGCTTTATTCCGTTTTCCGAAATAAACTCAACATGCGTTCCTTCAACAAGACTCAGTACATGACATTTATTTCCGGTCTGTACTTCAATTTCTGTTTGAATGTGCATCCGGTGAATATCGTAAAGATGTTTGTCATGAGTAGGGAGATGATATAGCTTCCATCCTGTGCCTGAGTCAATCAATTCCGGTTTTGAGATGAGTTTTTCAGTCACATAACTGCCTTTTCGTTCGAAGCGGAGATTTTCCATTCCGCGCCGGATATTGAGCGGACGGGGTTTTCCATCGAGATCAAGCCTGAGCCAGTCGTACATTTTAAATGTGAAAATGTATGGAGTTGAACTGATTTCAAGCACGAGATTGTTGGCTCCTGAGCTGTGAATAGTACCGGGGGGTATCAGAAACAAGTCATGTTTTTTGGAGGGCAGCTTCTGTACAAATTTTTCAATATCAACCTCTTTATTATGTTTGTAGCTCTCAGTCAATGTTTTTTCAAATTGTTCGGGATTTATGTTCTGCTGAAAGCCAAGGTAAACACAAGCATCATCTTTTGAGTCGAGAATATAATATGTTTCCTCCTGCGTAAACTCTTCATTGAAATGCGTTTTCGTATATTCTTTTTGCGGATGGCACTGCACTGAAAGATTTCCACCATCGAAGGTATCGAGGAAGTCGAAACGGATTGGAAATTCTGTACCGTATTTGTCATATGCATCACCCAAAACTGCTTTAGCATCCTGGAACATCAGGCAATCGAAAGATACTTCGAGCAGGTTACCGGAGCTTTCAAAGAGTAGTCCGTTTTCAGGAACAATAAGTTCAAACGACCAGGCATAATTTGGAACTTCTTTATTCAGTCCTTGTATGTTTTGCAGCATCCAGTTTCCACCCCAGGCACCGGGTTCAAACCATGGTCGCACGCGGAAAACATTTTGGCTGATATTACTGAGTCCCTTTCTTAATTCGGTACCGGTCATCCAGGTTATTTCCTCAGGGCGCTGGCCATCAACCATGATATTTATGGTGGGAAGCAATTTCTGTTTATGACGGTTCAGAATCGGCCAGTCGACAAAATAAAACCTTTTATACATGAGCTTCATCTCACCTGGGTTTAATGCTCCCAGGTTCGTGACTGACTGAGCTCTGGCCCTGAACTGCAATTCATTTTTAGGCAGGTCGATATATATGAGAAATCCTTTTACACCGGCAAGTGCTGCTCCAGTCCCGTAAATGATGTTTATCTGTGCCGAATCATAAGCAAGAGTGAATTTCAACTTTTCCGGCTGAAAGAAATCCTCCAGGTTAAGTGTAGTTCTGGTGCCAAACAAAGGGTCGTCTCCTCCCAGAAAAGGAACAATCAACTTGTTGATTTCTTCTTCAGGCAGTAAGGCTTCAGACACATCATGCCATTGAACATTCACATTCCTTTTGCTGAAACACTCTTGCAGTGAATTACGGACCTCATTAAAAAATACTCCTATGAAACCATCAATCAATATGGTCTGGTGGTTTAAAATTTCGGTAGCCAGAGCTTCATAACCCCTGAAGATTTTACCTTCTTCTAAAATGAATGAGGGGTAGATATCGTAATAACCATTCCTTACAGCAGGTTTAGTTACCGGCATTAAGTTCTGACTGGTTTTTCTGTGGGTGGATTCCTTATTCATTTGCTGAATTAATAAAAGATTTAATGATTTTTGCGGCTGGTAAAATTGTTAGTTTTCTGCTTTAGCCCATTCTTCAAACATTCCGATGGCTTTATACAATACTCCTGCCGATCCGCGGAAAGTACCTGAACCCCGGGGTTCATTATTAACGGTATACCATTCATAAAAGCCGTTGTTGTCTTTCACCCTTTTGACCATTGGCTGGATGTGTTCATAAGCTTCGTTAATGAATCCATATTTTATAAGTTGTTGTATCATCCGCCCACCAAACCAGGTCCAGTCGCCGCCATTCTGATAACCATATGGATACATTCCTTTATTTTTAAAAAATCCTTCGGGGTAAGGCGGGTACATTGTCAATCCGATAGAACCGGCGCCAGCAGCAACTACGTTGGCAGCCATTTTTTCCACCGAAGTTTTAATTTCCTCATTGGAAAGTAACCCGGCTTCGATGGCAATGGCGGTTCCTCCATGGTAATAGATTTCATTTTCATCAAAATCATCGGGGAAAGGAGAACCATCAATGTAAATATGAGGGATAAATTTCTGATTGGCTTCATCCCATAAGTGACTTCGGCAATTATCTTTTATAAGGTTGTATACCGGCATCCATTTTTCTTTAATACCAGGAGAAATCTCCATCAGGTTTTCAAGGGCAATCAGGAACATTGCATTATCGTAAATATCTATGGCATAATGAGTATCCTCAGTAAGATATACGCCCCATTCATGTTCCGGCTGCACATCGCCCCAATCGGCAGTAGTGGCTCCCCACAGCAAGCCATATTTTTCATTGTAGCGATGATTCATCAGAAAATCCATAGCCCATTCCAACCTTTGGGCGACTGTTTTATCCCCAACATTTACATTCAGAAAGGAGGTATCGCCTGTAGTTTTTACATATTTATAAACAGCCTGCACAAGAGAAGATTCCTGGTCGGTCTCTACCGTGTTTTTATGTCCGGCATACCGGGGCTCAAGTTCGGAGTAAATATAGTCGTATCCTCCGCCTGCTTTATCTGCCGGAATAAATCCATCGATGATGTTGCCATCATCACCCTGCATCTTAAAAAATACAAGGAGGTTCTCCTGCAGTACTTCAGGTTCAAAAACTTCAGCCGAGAGTTCAATGAAGGTATTGTAGTCTCTGATCCATACTTCTCCGTAACCATCACCTGCATTAAATCCCGTTTGTACCACTTCAAGTGCCTTTTCTTTTACAAAATCAAAGTATTCATTTGATTGAATGTTCGATTTCATTTCTTCATCTGCTGTTTTTACTTGTGTACATGCTCCCAGGACAAGCATTATTGCAGTGATAATATAGTATTTCATATCGGTATTATTATGGAATTGTTGTTTCTGTGAGGTCACTGTTATAGGCTTCTGCCTGTATCATCAGTTTTCTCTGATTTGCCTCCGGAAGTAGTGTAAGGTTGATTTCTACTTCCCTTAATTCATTAGGGAACAGGGTGATGTAGTTATCGTCAAAAAATACAGGAAGTATCAATTCTCCGGAAACTTTATCCACCATTTTCAGCCGCGTAAAAAAAGCAGTTTCTGAACTTGTGTTCTTAAGAGTTGCCATAATATTTCCATCCCTGCTTTTACGTGTTTTCAATTCAAGTGATACAGGGCTAAGTTTATTTAGTTCCTTCACGTCGGAATGCCAATACAGGTTCTCATCTGTTAATAAACCCGCTTCATTTTTTAACACCAGCCTCAGGAAGTAAAAGTTGCCTGTCTTTTGAGGTGCTGTCGCTTTACCTGCAATGGAGGTAGAATTGGCAGCCACACTCAGATTATAGCTCTGGCTTGCGATTTTTTTCCCTTTTAAATCGAAGAAGATTGCTTCTGCAGTAAGCTTTTCTATTTCATAAGGGGTTTGGTTAACTATGCAGATACCAGAGTCGTTCAGGTTTAACTGAATGTGCAGGGGTTTTGCTGCATGCATGTATCCATAGAAGCCGCCTGTCTGGTCGAGGTATACATCATAAAACTGTCCCCGCAATGATGTCCATGGATTTTGATTTTTCCATACAAGCATTCCTGTATAGATATCCCACATTCCTGCATTAAACCCTTCCTGTAAGCTACGGTATTGTTCATAATTTACAATCTGTGCTTTTTTGCAAAAGTCGTCGATGTCCAATATCTCTCCAAAGTTTTCAATGGTTTCGCCATACCCGATGTACTTATGATATTGCCATACCCGGTTTGCCCTGTTTTGTACCGGCGGTACGAGGTCTTTTTCATCCATCATCCGACGCATAGTTTCAACGTTGGGCATACCTACTGATCCTATTTCCGGGTTAAAAGGGTAGGAGGGAGATTTGAAGAAGGTCAGGAGATCTTGTATTCCATAGGGTCCGTCACCTCCGCCACCAATCGTATTGCGTGCAAGGTCAGGAGAAGTGGATTCATGAAGGTAATATCGGGTACCATCATACGTTGGAAATATTTCATTTTCAAGTTGCCTGTGTATATTTGCCGGAGTAGGGAATTCATTTCCGCCGCACCACAGGTACAGGCTTGGGTGGTTGCGCAGCATTTTTATCTGGTCGGTTACGGAAAGGAGAAAAAGTGAATGATCATCAGGGTATTCCTGCCTGCGGGCCTGTGACTCTTTCTTTCTCGGATCGAACCAACGGCCGTTGCAATCACCGGTAACCCATAAATCCTGCCATACCAGCATTCCGTACCTGTCGCATGCCTCATAAAATTCCGGGCGCTCGGTTATTGAACCACCCCAAATCCGGATCATGTTCATATTCATATCTGCATGCATGCGTACCTCAGCTTCATAACGTTCAGGTGTATGGCGCAACAGTAAGTCGGAAGAAATCCAGTTGCCCCCTTTAATAAAAACTTTTTGTCCGTTAATGAGGAAGACTCTTCCTCCTGATTTTTCATCAAAGTATGTACTGTTCTCACGAATTCCAAAAGAAACAGTTTCTCCATCTGTAACTGCTCCATCCTGCTCAAATTGCAGGTCCAGGTTATACAGGTTTGGGTCACCCATTCCGTTAGGCCACCAGAGGCGAGGATTTTGAATCTCAATTTGGGGGAATGAGGCAGTAATTATTTTACCAGGTTCAATGATAACAGGTTGGCTCCATTTTTGGTCTTCAATCGTGGCTGTGAGCGTTCCCTTCTGGATCGTTTCAGTTGTATTTACCAGTTCAGCAGATATATCAAGAAAGGCAGGGTTTTGGTCTGTATGCGGCATCCGTATTCCCGGCACCCTGGTTTTAACAAACGGGTGCTGCAGGTCAACCGGGCCTGTAATTTCAACTGAGACTTTGTCCCAGATACCTGTGTTTCGGTCACGTACAGGGCAGACCCAATCCCAGCCAGGAGTATACTGCTGGGTCACAGAGCGAGCAATGGTCCCATCTCCCCCCTGCCCTCCGTTGGCTTCCCCAACAGGATCGGGAGGATGGACAATTACAGCCAGCACATTTGCACCCTGTGAATTCAGGTATGGAGTAATAAGATACTTTTGCCGCAGGAACATTCCACGGTGGGTATCGTGGTTTATTCTATGTCCATTCAGGAAAATGTTAGCCGAATAATTAATGCCCCTGAAATTTAACCATACCTGCTGGTTATCATTTACGGAAGGCAGCGAAAAGCTGTTACGGAACCAGAATGTATAATATCCGGCACCTACATTGTAAATATCCGGAATGAGTTCGTTATTCATGCCGAAAAATGGATCAGGGTAAACTTTATTATAAAGCATTGTGGTTAGCACCGTGCCCGGTACAATGGCATCCATCCAGCCCGTCATTTCGAATTCAGGTGATGATATAACATTCCCATCGACAGGTATTTCTGCTGAACGTTTAGCTTTCCATCCGGAATGTAAAAGAATTTCGATGGGTTGAGCCAGCCCGGTATTCAAATTTAGAATAACAATGAAGAACGCAAGCAGTTTTTTATTGATTTTCATAAGAACGAAATTGTATTTGTGATTTCAAACATTTCTTTAATCTGGTTTATGTCAATTATTCGAATTACTCATTGATGGCGGGGGAGAATCTATCCCCCACATTTCATTGGGTGAACTTCCCATTTCAAATAACAGGGTTCCACCTTTTACAAGCTTTTCCCGGTCAATCCAGCAATTTTCAATAAGTTGATTGTTGAAGCGTAGATTTTGAACGTAATAATTTTCCTGTCCATTATTTTTTGTTTCAATAATAAGTGAATGACCGGCATTCTCTGAAAGATGAATGGTTATTTTATCGAACATCGGACTCCCAAACTGGAAAGTTGGGTCTGCCTGGGCATGTCCCTGCACATCAAACAGGCCCATAGCTGCCATAACATACCAGGCTCCCAGCTGTCCCTGGTCTTCATCCTGTCCGAAACCATAACCATGGAGCGGTTCGGTCCCATAAAATTCATTGCAGATGGCCCGGGTCCATTTCTGCGTCAGCCATGGTTTTCCGGAGTAGTTAAATAGCCATGAATGGTGCAGGCAGGGCTGGTTGCCATGGTTGTACAGCATCTCCACACCTGAAAAGCTATCTATTTCTTTTCCCCCTCCAAACAATGATTTTTGGCTTTCCTCAAAAGTTTCTTCCAGGCGGCTGTTAAACAGTTCTTTTCCTATTTTTTCCATTAGTCCTGCCACATCGTGCGGTACGAATCAGGTGAACTGATATGCATTGCCTTCCTGGAAACCGTCCCATGGTTTCATCGGATCGAAAGTTTCAATAAAATTCCCGTCAGGGAGTTTAGGCCTGATGAATTTTGTTTCAGTGTCAAACAAATTTTTCCAGTGTTCTGACTGTGTCATCAGATTTTGGTAATCAGCTTCTTTTCCAAGCTTTTTAGCCATTTGTGCTACAGCATATGAACTGAAAGCATACTCTAGCGTATGGGAAGCTCCGAAGTTAAATTTCCATCCATTGGAAATGATTGTATCCTGGTATGGAACATAACCTTCCTTTACGAAATAATGTAAATCATATTTGCCATTGCCAAGGTGCCTGCCACGGTAATCAAGTTCATTTTTAACAGCTGCCTGATACCCTGTTTCCCAATCAAAATCATGTATTCCGCAGTTGTAGGCCGATGCAACGAGTAACCCCTGAAAGTTTGTCTGTACTCCATTTGTATAAACTCCTGCCGCTTCACCGTCATGCAGCCACCCGGTTTCCTTATAGAAATCGATATTTGATTGCAGGTACTGGCTAAAGTAATCAGGGTAAGCAAGGGTCCATAACTGGCTTAAATTCCAGAATCCTCCCCACATCCCGTCCGTATTAAAGTGGTTGTATAGCGGGGTTCCTTTTTCATCCAGCGGGATCTGACCAATTCCGCTACCGTTTAATTTATATTGTCCGTTGACATCACTTGCTATTCCCCGACCCAGCAATGCATGGTACAGTCCTGTATAAAACTTTATCTTATTTTTTTCATTTTCATCTTCTATTTCTATACGGCCCAGCATTTGGTTCCATTTCTGAGTGGCAGCATGTCTTACTTCATCAAATGTTTTTCCTTCTGCCTCTGTATTCAGATTTAATCTCGCATTATCAATACTGGTGTAGGAGAGGCCAACCTGTATTTCAACCACTTCGTCTGCTTCGGTTTCAAATGAAACATATATGCCGTTTCTCGTTCCCTGTGTGGAAGTTGCCTCAGGTTGAATGTCTTCATCAATAAATGTTCCTGCTGAAGCAGGTGTTTTTCCCAAACGGGCAACAAAATACATTTTTACATAATTTCCAGGATCACAGAATTTGGCATATTCAGGGTAAGTTTCAACATATCCTTCCAGTTCGTTGGGGCTTACCAATTCAGCAAATGCATCTGTAACGTCACTGCTTTCACCTTGTTTATGGCCTACATCAAATATCAGTACCGATGCATCCGATTGTGGAAACGTATACCGATGAAACCCCACCCGTTCAGTTGCTGTAAGCTCCGCTTTAATGTTATAATCTTTTAGCAGCACAGAATAGTAACCAGGCTCTGAATGTTCATCCTTTTTGTCGAAGCGTGACCGGTAGCCTTCATCTGGATTCTGTAGGGATCCAGGTATGGTTTTAAGGCTACCCACTGCAGGCATCACTACAATGCCCCCAATCTGAAACTCATGGAAATGGCCAAAGCCTTCGATGGAAGTATGGCGGTCATCGTACCCACCGGGTAGCCAGCTTCCGATACTTTCATATGCATTGGTATGTGGTGCCAGTTTAGCCATGCCAAACGGAAGGGCGGCAGGTGTATAAAAAAACCATCTGCCATGTACAGATCCTATTTGTGGGTCAACATACTGAACGGCATTAAATTCTTTTTGGGGAACATTTATTTGTGTGCAGGAAAGTAATATTGTAAGACTCAGGATGAGGAGCACGAATTGTTTCATGATGATGTTTTACGTGAATAAATAGATAGGAACAATAAATATAAAGCACAACCTACAAAAACGTACATCCCTGCTGTTATATTAAATAAATCAGATATCGCCCCAACAATCGGAGGAATAACTGCGCCACCTGAGACGGCCATTATCATGAGCCCGGATATTTCATTGGCGCGATCGGGATATTTTTTTACGGTTAGGGTAAATATTAAAGGAAAAATATTGGAGGCGGATAAACCGATTAGGAACATTAATACCAATGCTGCTATCGGAGTAGGAGAGATAGTAAAAATCATGGTTGATAAAAGGGTTGCAAGAGCAGAACCTAATAAAAAACTGGTAGAGGATAATCTTACCAGTATCAGTGCTCCTAAAAATGTACCAAGCATCTTTCCGAAAAAATATAAACTCCGTCCCTGTTGTGCAGCCTCACTGCCCATTTCCATTTTAATCAGCAGAAACTGGCCTGAAGTAGCATTAATTCCAACATCTATGCCCACTACAGCAAATATACCCAAAACCATCAGGGCAATATAACCCACTCCCAATAATTTAAGGCAGGAGGATATCGTGGCCTTTGTTTCACCGGCCATTGATTCGGTAATATTTGTAAAATGCAGCCAGACTGCCGATATAAGGGAAACAATGCCAAAGGCAAGAAGAATAATCTTCCAATCGCCATACCGAATGGCAAAATAAGTTGTAAGATATGGGGCAATCATTGAGCCCACTGATTTTATAAATTGTGAGAAACTTAGATAACTGGATGCTCTTTCCCTTGGAACAACATCGATTAACAATGGGTTTGCAGCTACCTGAATGATTGTGTTGCCAATTCCCAGGAGTGCGAACCCTAACATGATGGTTAAAAATGAATAGATAAAAAAGGGAAGGAAAAGGCCTGCAGCATTAATCAGGATTCCCAGGTTGAGCATATTACGTTTTCCTATTCTGTCCTGTAGAATGCCTGTAGGTACCGATAGCAGAAAAAACCAAGCAAATACGGCCAGGGGGATAAGCTGCGAGAGCGTATTGTTCAGGCCAAAATCGGCTTTTACGTTATCAACACCTATTCCCACCAGGTCGGCTGCACTCATTACAATATAAGTTAGAAGTACTGGCGCTATAAAGGTATAGGTGGTATTCCGTGTATTCATTTTCACTCGTTATCAGGCTTGATTATTCTTGAGTAATAGCTGTCATCGCATAATCTGGCACTTCCAATCAGTGCCGCATTTTCTTCCATCCGTGAAAGATACACTACAGGATTGACAGAATGTTTTCTGAATTGTTCTTCCATTTCATTTTTAAACAGCAAATAGCTTTTAGAAATATTACCCCCCAATACCAGGCATTCAGCATTGAATTTTTTTAACCACGGCCCCAGAAACCTTCCCAGATTGGTGCCGAATTCACTGAATACTTCTACAACTAAGGGATCATTATATGCTTCATCATAAATATCCTTAACATTCATGATTTTTCTGCCGGTCTTTTGAGTATAAATTTTTAGAAACCAGCGGGTAGAAAAATAATCATCTGCTATGGAATGCCCAAAAGGAATATGATAAAGGAAACCATCTTCAGGAATGCCTTCAGTTCCCGCCTGAGGAATGCCATTTTTAATGAAAGTGGTTCCAAATCCGGTTCCAATGGTTACAGCAATTACTCTTTCGTATTTTGAAGCATCTCCCATCCATGACTCTCCTATAGCAAAGCAAGATGCATCATTAAAAAACCTTATAGGGTAATGAAGGGGCAAATTAAGTCTTATCTGAATCTCCTCGCGTATATTGATTCCGTAAAGAGTATCAAATTTATCCACTCCCTTAAACCAGGCAGTTCCTCCGTGATAATCAAAAGGTCCGGGCATGGCGAAACCGATACCTGTCATTGAATGAAACGGATATTGGCCGGCAGCGCCTTTCAAAGCTGATATCCATTTCTCAAGTATTTCGTTTTTTGATGCCCTGCTGTTTACCTGGACCCTGCACTTGGTATTATCTACAGGATACCGGGAAGTAAGATTTATGAGCTGGCAGGTGATGTGGCTACCACCAATATCGGCACCTAATGCAAGTTTTTCCATACTTTCCTAAACTTAATGAAGCCCCCAGGCTTTATTTGGTTCCGGTCCCATGATAAGCTCCAGCCTTCCACCTTTAAGCAGCTCCCTGGCCGGAAACTTAAAATCTTTCAGGAGATTACCATTCAAAGTGGCTGATTGGACATATTTATTAAGTCGTGAAGAATTTTTAGCTTCAATTATGAATTCATCTCCACGCCCGTATAATCCTCCAAGATTAATTTTAATTTCAGGAAACAATGGGCTTGCAATTTCATAAACCGGTTCGGTGCGGCAACCTCCGTCTGTTTGAAATAATCCTATTGCAGCCATTATAAACCATGCACTCATTTGTCCCTGATCTTCATCCCCCAGGTATGCATTTGCAAGACCATGCCCGTAATAGCGATCTATAATTGCCCTGCTCCATTTTTGGGTCAGCCATGGCTGGCCCACCCAGTTAAAAAGGAAGGCAAAATGCATCGATTGTTGATTGCCCTGTATTACGGGATAATCCCAATACTGGTCGTTAGGTGCATTGAAACGCCATTTGTAGCTTTCATTAAATCCCCAGTCGAGCCGTTCTATAAAACGGTCCTTTCCTATAAATTCAGCCAGCGCAGGCACATCCTGTGGAACAAAGAATGTAAGCTGCCAGGCATTTCCTTCAACATAATGGTGATTGCTCCCTGAATGATACGGGTCAAAGTCTTTAAGCCATTCACCTGCCGAATCTTTCATGCGGGCATATCCTGTTTCTTTATCAATGGCATTTTTCCAGAAGTAGCCCCTTTTTAAAAATTCCCTGTACACAGATTCTTTACCCAGAGCTTTAGCAAACTGGGAAACGGTCCAGTCATCGAATGAGTACTCCAGCGTATTTGAAAATCTTCCCTTGTCGTGTGGTACATATTGATGTTCCAGGTAAGGCACAAGGTCTCTGTTGCCAGCGAATCCTCCTCCTACCTTTTGTGCAGGGGTTGTTTGCATTTTTAAAACTGCTTCAAAAGCAAGCTCAGCATCAAAATCCCGTATCCCCATCTGATATGCTCCGACGATAAGTGGAATTTCATGTTCTGCCACCATTACCGGTATGTATTCCATGCCGGCAGGTCCTTTGGCCAGCCATCCTCCGGCACGGTACATTGCAAGCTGTGATTTTACCCATCGGTTGCTCCATTCGGGTGTTACAAGGTTCCAGAACTGGTTCAGGTTCCAAAACGTGTTCCAAAAGGCATCACAACCCAGTGCAGGTGATTCCGGATCATCGAGTTGCCTGATTTTTTCATCGGCATCCACCCATTTCCCATCAACATCACTAAAAATATTCCGGCTGCACAACGACCGGTACATATTTGTGTAAAATCTTCTTTTTTCACGCTGGTCGCTGGTTGTAATTTTTACCCGCTGAAGCAGATCGTTCCATGTGTCAACATTGTATTGCCGCACCGCCTCAAAATCCCATCCAAAGGGATTGCTTACCTCTGTTTCAAGGTTTTTAGATGCATTTTCTATGCTTACGTATGAAATTCCTATGCGAGCCTGGACCTTATTATTGTTATCGGTGTCAAATTCGAACCATGCACCTGCATCCTTTGGGTTTTCTTTTTGCAGGATAGTATTACCTTCAATTAACCCTTCCTCAGTCCAGAATCCAAAGTCTCGTATTGGCTGATCAAATTCAATTACAAAATGAACGATATATTCCTGTGATACTCCTCCCGACCAGGTATTGGGAGAAATCTGGTGGCTGAAACCTTCCACCCGGTTATTATTCACTTTACTTATTTCAACCTCAGTAAGGTTGTAACTGTATTCAGCAGGAATCTGAAGATCGACCAGGATACGGGAATCTTTGCTGTCTTTCGGAAAGGTATAACGGTGGAATCCGCACCTGGTGGTTGAGGTGAGTTCAGCAAGGATGTTGTAGTCGGTAAGTTCTGCCTTGTAATATCCAATAGGAGCTTCTTCTGTTTCTGTATTTAAACGGGACCGGTATCCATCATCCGGTTTCTTTTCATCACCAACAACAGTGACAAGAGGGCCATTTGCCGGCATCAGAAGTAAGCCTGCCATAGTCCATTCGTGAATATGGCTAAAACCTCCTATGGTTTCGAAAATAGGGTCATAGCCTGCCTGCCACCCGCTGTTTTGATTGTCGGGGCTTAGTTTTACCATACTGAATGGCATCCAGGGACCCGGAGCTATCATCCACCTGGAATGCGCTGTCCCCATTTTCGTATCAACATAATCTGCAGGGGTAACAGGTTTATGTGATGAACGTATTACCTTGCCGCTTTCAAGAACTTTCCCATCAACCTTAATTTCATAAAGGCTCTCCTTTTGAACAGATACTGCCGGCATAGCCGTTTCAAAAGTATATCTGCCGGTTTCTACAGACTCTGTAAAAATTAAACTTCCATCAAGCAATACTTCCAGTTTCGGTGTCCCTTCAAGATGCTCAACATCCACCAGTAACGGCTGGTAAAAAATTTCCCTGTCCTGAATTTCATACGCTGCAGGTGTAATTTTTCGTATAAAAATCTGATCGTTTTCAGCAATAACCGCCTCGTTGGGTCCTTCCATTTTAACCTGATCGAACATCAGCCATGAACCCTGCAGAATTGTAAGGTTTATTTCGTTTCCACCTTCTTGAACCAGTTGTGATTGAAGTGGAATTTCAATCTGGTAAGCTAATGTACCGTTTGCACTACCTTCAGGCAATTCCCTTCCACTGCCACCAGGCAGATTTTCCTTCCACGATTTTCCATTCATTGTGACTTTAAATACAGGAGGATTATTCCTGTTGTAATCTGCAAGGTCAATTGTCAGTACCCAATCTCCTTCATCCGGAACAGTCTCCATGCGAAACAGGATATTCAGTGTATGGGAGCGCCATCCCGCTGTTCCGGATGTGCCTCCCCATTTATCTGACGGCCCGGGCAATACATAAGGCCAATCGGTTCCGGAATGGGACTTTCCTATCAGGAAATAACGATCTTCCCATCCAAAATCGTTTTCCAGAAAACGTTCATATTCATTCGGAGCCAAAGCAAACTCATCGGCCCTTTTATCTGCATCGCCAATTTGCCATACCGTTTTTTGTTCCCCAACACTAATCAATGGGGAAAGAAGGAACATACATAAAAACCAGCAGGGAAATGTCTTTCTTTTTTTCATTCTTTCAGGATATGACCTTATTTAGAAAGATTAATTTCTGTTTGACCCGGTGGAAAATGAATATGGGAATGAGGAGTTCTGTGTACCCCGCTCTTTATTAGGGGTATTTCCCATTTCAAATTTGATTTTAGCTCCCTTCATCAGTTCAGAATATTTAAAATAATTTTTGTTGTAATTCTCACCATTGAAAGTGATTTCCTGAATGTATCTGTTACCAGGGCCATTATTAGGTGCTTCAATTTCAATGGTATTGCCATTTTCAAGCTTCATGGTAATTTTTCTGAACAGAGGTGCACCGATCACATATTCATCGGTAGCCGGTGCTACAGGATAGAAACCTAAAGCGCTAAACACATACCAGGCTGAAGTTTGTCCATTGTCTTCATCTCCTGAATAACCATCAGCCTGAGGTGTATACAGTTTGTCCATAACTTCTCTTAGCCAGTATTGTGCTTTCCATGGCTGTCCGGCATAATTGTAAAGGTAAATCATGTGCTGAATAGGCTGATTTCCATGAGCATAATTTCCCATGTTTACAATCTGCATTTCTCTGATTTCATGAATTACAAATCCGTAGTAGGATTCATCGAATACAGGTGGCACCACAAAAACTGAATCCAGCATGCTTACAAATTCTTCTTTTCCTCCCATCAAATCAATTAGTCCTTGTATATCGTGAAAAACCGACCATGTATAATGCCATGAATTTCCTTCAGTGAAAGCATCGCCCCACTTGAACGGGCTAAAGGGTGACTGAAAGGTGCCATCTTTATTTCTTCCCCGCATCAATTTGCTTTTTTCATCGAATAAATTCTTATAATTCATTGCACGTTGGGCAAATATTTCTATCTCCTTTTCAGGTTTTCCCAGTGCCTTGCCAAGCTGGTAAATGCAGTAGTCAGCAAAAGCATATTCGAGGGTACGGGCAGCATTTTCATTTACTCCGACATCGTAGGGAACATAGCCTAACTGGTTATAATAATCAACCCCATAGCGTCCCACAGAATGCATTGGGCCTTCTTTTTGTGAATTTTTCAATACTGCTTCCCACAACGTTTCTATATCATACCCGCGTAATCCTTTTAACCAGGCATCGGCAACAATGGTGGCAGAATTTGATCCGATCATGATGTTGCGGTGACCCGGACTTGCCCATTCGGGCAACCAGCCACTTTCTTTATAGGTATTCACCAGGCCTGCCTGAATTTTTTCGTTCAGAGAAGGATACATCAGATTGAAAAAAGGAAATACAGCCCTGAATGTATCCCAGAAACCGTTATCGGTAAACATATAGCCAGGTAGAATTTCTCCATTATACGGACTGTAATGAATCATCTTTCCATCGGCATCGAATTCATAAAATTTGCGGGGAAACAGTAATACGCGATAGAGGCAGGAATAGAATGTTTTTATTTGATCATCAGTACCTCCTTCAACCTGGATACGTGAAAGTTCAGTATTCCAAATTTCCCTGCCCTTGGATTTAATATCGTCGAAAGTATCATTACCCAGTTCCATCAGGTTCCGTTCGGCTTGTTCAAGGCTAATAAAGGAGGATGCTATCCTGGCATGGATCTGTTCCCCTTTGCGGGTCTTAAACCGAAGAGCAGCTCCTACATGGTTATCCCGAAGCTCTGTAATATTTTCCACAATCCGGTCAGTGCTCCATACATTTCCTGTGATAAAAGGTTTATCAAAAACAACTACAAAATGATTTTTGAAATTTTCAGGCACCCCTCCGCTGTTTTTTGTAGTAAATCCCACAATTTTATTTTCAGAAGGAATTATTTTTATATATGAACCTTTGTCAAAAGCATCAATCAATACATAGGAGCTGTCATTTTCGGGAAATGTAAAACGAAATATGGCAGCACGTTCGGTAGGTGTAATTTCGGTTACTACATCATAATCTGCAAGGTAAACTTTATAGTAATGTGGATTTGCTGTCTCGGCCTTATGCGAAAACCAGCTGGCACGTTCTTCTCCAGTAATCTTTAACTGTCCGGTTAACGGGAACAACGAAAACTGGCCATAATCGTTTACCCATGGGCTTGGTTGGTGGGTTTGTTTGAATCCCTGAATTTTATAGGCATCATATGCATATATCCATCCATCTCCCATTTTGGCTGTTTGGGGTGTCCAGAAGTTCATTCCCCATGGACGGGCAATGGCCGGATAGGTATTGCCATTCGACAATTCAAACTCCGAATCGGTTCCCATCAATGGATTAACATATGATACCCAGTCCGTAAAATGATTGTCACTATCAGGAGAATCCTGTGCTATACCCTGAAGATTAATTGAAACAACGATGAGCAAGGTTAAAATATATCTGAAATTCTTCATCTTATTGAAATTTGAAATGTTTTATTTTTTGATTGCTTCTCACTTTCCTTTAAAATAAAAGAAGTCTTTCCTCAAGTATTTTGTTCAACATCCTTATAATTGTCAGTAATTATTGGTTAATGTATGGAAAATAATTTGTTAATGATTTCAGGAGAATCAATATCTTCATATATGCTGCAGTTAATTATCTTTCCTTTCTAGCTGATTTAGAAACAGGATCATACAAACCTGTTGTGCCACATTCCACTCATGTTTCACCTTGACCGGTTTTATGAACTGATTCCAAAAAGTTCACAATCATTTCAGCTTAATTCCAACTATTTATTCCTTTTCTTTTTAATTCTTCCCAATACCAGCCGGTATCGATGCCCCAGTTTTTATTGGCCCGTTCTCCCATTTCCAGCTTTAAATTTCCACCCTGCATGATCTCATTATGTGTAAGCCAGGGCCGGTTTATTTTTTGCCCGTTAAGTTCTGCTGACTGAATGTATTTATTTCGTTTTGAATTATTTTTTGCTTCAATGATAAATGTATTTCCATCAGGAAGGTTAATTTCTACTGTATCAAAAATTGGGCTTCCAATGGAATAAATTCCTGTTCCGGGAGTTACGGGATAAAAGCCCATTGCTGATAAAACATACCAGGCACACATTGCTCCACCGTCTTCATCTCCCGACAATCCAAGTGGTTTGTCATCGAACCAAAGATCCAATACCTGACGAATCCGGTACTGGGTTCTCCATGGCTGACCTGCATAGTTATATAGAAAAGGAACATGAAATGCCGGTTCATTTCCTGCAGGAAACATCCCATGCAAACCGGAGGCATCAGGAAATTGTCCCATGAATTGCCATTTGGAAATTCTTGTCGGCTCATTGAAAAGCCTGTCTAACCGTTCGGTAAACGCGGTATTTCCTCCCATTAGTTCAATCAGGCCATCAATGTCATGCATTACATTGAAGGTCCAGATCCATGAGTTGTTTTCAGCAAAATACATACGGCTGCCAATACCTCCCGATAGTTGCGGATCAAAATCAGGCACCCATTCTCCATTCGCCTTTTTTGGGCTCATAAAACCTGTTTCAGAATTATAGACATTCCGGTAAAATTGAGACCGTTTCATAAATTCTTTATAATCATCATCCTTACCCAATGCCTTTGCGAATTGAGCCAGACACCAATCATCGTAGCTATGTTCGAGTGTCAGGGCCACTGCCTGTCTTTTTTCAAATGAATGAACCTGGGGCACTGTTTCCTCTTCGCCTTCCTCTAAGGCCGGATACCATCCATTGGCATGATAAAATGAATCAAGACTATTCATAGGGCCAGTTCTCCAGGGAAGCATAGTCCCTTCTGTCGCATTCTTTTTCAATCCTTCATATGCTTTTTGCACATCAAAATTGCGAATGCCTTTCTGGTAAGCATCCCAAATAAGCGCTGCAGAATGAAACCCTATCATTGCCGGAAAGTCACCGTAGAACTGAGGAAACCCGGGCATCCATTCATCCTGCTCGTACATCCTTATATAGGATTGGATCATGTCTGCCTCTTTTTCAGGTTGAAGGATAAGTCCCAATGGATGGAGGCTTCGGAAAGTATCCCACAACCAGTCATCAACATAAAAAGGCCGGGAACCGGATTCATGTACCTGGCGATCATATCCGCTAAAATACTTCCCATCTTCTGTAATATTAATCATCCGCTCATATGATCGGTACAGGCAGGTGTAAAATATTCTTTTTTGTCTCTCTGTTCCTCCTTCCACTTTTATTTTGTTAAGTGCCTTCTCCCAGACTTGATAGCTTTCCTGTTTAATATCTTCAAATGTTTTTGATTGAGTTTCCGCAACCATATTTTTTTGTGCCTGCTCCTGGCTTATGAATGAAATTCCTATTCTGCATTCAACGGGAGTATCAATATTTTCAAAACTATAAAATACAGCCAGCTCCCTGCCTGTCATACCCGATGCCTGCACTTTAGCCGGGATGTTTAATTCGGCATAAAAATATTGGCGGGTATTCTGAGATTCCTCCCATCCCTGTATGGTTGTTTCGCTGGTTTCTATATGACTGTTGCCGTTGGTTCTGAATATAATATGATTCGAATCATTTTTGGAAAAGCTGAACCTGTATACCACAGCACGCTCTGTTGTTGTCCATTCTGCGACAATATCAGGTTCCTCCAGCAGTAATTTATGGTACCAGGGATGTACCTCTTCCAGGTCATGATCATAAAATGCTGCTGCCTCACTTCTCCCGGCATTTAATTTTCCATGATAGGGCATCAGTTCCGTAACATGTCCCATCCGGTATGCAGGCATATTGAATGCGAACCCATATATATTATCCGATAAAAAACGGTCATTTAATCCAGGCTCGGTAACCGGAAATACTCGTATCATACTGTTGGGCCTGTGAACGGTAGGATTTTTTGTGGTTAATAAAGGTGCAATACCACCAATGTTGGGATCAACATACTGTGTTGGATCCGGCTGGGCTATAGCTGAAGAAACCAGTATAATCAGTATAAGTGCACACAGGCTGTTTTTCTCCGGTAGCTTATTCGTTATTATCATTATTGAGAATTAAAAATTTGACTTTTACTTTAATCATAATATTATTCCCTTACCCTTAAATCATTATAGGCTTAGTTATCCTCCGGAAGCTCAGATTCATTAACTAAAGGTATAAAATATATTTTAGTCAATGCCTTCAGAGGTTAACAGTGGCGGAAATTTATGTGTGTTTCCCATAATAACCAGATGGATAAAAATAAGATATTCAGGGTTACAGGGAAGAAAAAGAAGTGCTGAGAGATCTTCGTGCGATTTCTTTATACTAAATATCTCATAATTTTAAAACCATTATTAAAGGCATTGCGTTTAAAATCTTATAATAATATTTTTGCTTACAGAACCCGGCCAGATGATTTATAACTGGCTGAAAATATTATTCAAAAGCATCTTTATGTGACAGGAGGTTTTACATGTCATAACGTCAAATTAAAAAAAATATACCATGGCACCAAAAAGTAAAAAGGGGTTACTGCAGGAACAGGCCAATGATTTAGTGGGAATACTGAAAGCCCGTTTTGAAAAAAATATGCAACGACACGAAGGTCTCGAATGGTCTAAGGTTCAATCCAGGCTGGAAGCAAAAAGAGAAAAGCTATGGTCGTTGCAACAAATGGAAATAACGGGAGGTGAACCTGATGTCACAGGATTCGATAAGAAATCAGGTGAATACATCTTCAGCGATTGTTCAGCAGAAAGCCCTAAAGGCCGCCGTAGTATTTGCTACGATCGTGAAGCCATGGAATCGAGAAAAGAACATAAACCTTCAAACAATGCAGTGGATATGGCTGCTGAAATGGGCATTGAAATTTTAAATGAAGAGCAGTACCGTGAACTGCAGAAGCTGGGAATTTTTGATGCCAAAACATCAAGCTGGATCATTACCCCACCACCTATTAGAAAAAAAGGCGGTGCTTTGTTTGGCGATTATCGTTACGGGCATGTATTCGTATATCATAACGGTGCGCAATCATATTATGCTGCCAGGGGATTCAGGGGCTTCCTTAAGGTTTGATGCTGCTGATGGGTTTATGCCCGCTTTGAATTGGTAATTCCTCCCGAAAACCTCATTCTGACACTCCCCATAGCGGACATAGTTCAATACAACTATAATACCAATAAAAAACGAATCTCTGCCCCTCTCAAGTTTCGAGAAGAGCAGAGATCGCCTGCTATACCTGAAAAGGCTATAGCGTTTATAAAATTTCCAAAATTGTTACTGTTGACCCGGACGAAGCTTACGCACGGCAGCACCTGCCTGCCATAGTTCCGATTCACGCATCTCCTTCAGTTCAGCATTCAGGCTGGTCTTATAATCAGCACTGCTTGTTGAATCCAGTACACGTTTTGTTTCAGCACCCGATTTCACGCTTTCATACAAATCGTTGAAAACCGGAAGTGTTGCTTCGCGGAATTTATGCCGCCAGTCGAGGGCTCCCCTTTGTGCTGTTGCACTGCAATTGGCATACATCCAGTCCATACCTTTTTGGTCAACCAGGCGGATCAGGCTCTGCGTCAGTTCCTCTACTGTTTCATTGAATGCTTCCGACGGGCTGTGTCCGTTGTCGCGTAATACTTTATACTGTGCTTCTATAATTCCTGCAAGAGCTCCCATCAGCACACCGCGTTCTCCGGTGAGGTCGGAATAAACTTCATTTTCGAATGTAGTCGGGAAAAGATATCCCGATCCGATGGCAATACCCAGCGCAAGGGCACGTTCTTCCGCCCTGCCTGTGTAATCCTGGAATACTGCATAACTGGAGTTGATTCCGTTTCCTGCAAGGAAATTGGTACGCACACTGGCACCTGATCCTTTGGGGGCAACCAAAATCACATCTACATTTTCAGGAGGAATTACACCGGTCTGTTCCTTATAGGTGATAGAAAATCCGTGTGAAAAATAAAGGGCATCTCCTTCATTCAGGCAGGGCTTGAGGGTTGGCCAGATTAGCCTTTGAGCTGCATCTGAAACCAGGTACTGGATAACCGTTCCTTTTTTTGCTGCTTCCTCAATGGGGAAGAGTGTTTCTCCCGGAACAAAACCATCGCGGACAGCTTTATCCCAGTCTTCCTTAAACTCAGGTGCCTGTCCGATAATGACATTGAACCCGTTGTCTTTCATGTTCAATGCTTGTGCAGGACCTTGAACGCCGTAACCAATGATGGCGATAATCTCATTTTTTAATACTTCTCTTGCTTTCTCTACTGAAAATTCTTCGCGGAGGACAACATTTTCCGTTTCCCCGCCAAAGTTAATCTGTGCCATAATTCTTTATTAGTGTTATGAATTTTTATATTATTGTTGAAAAGAATACAAATTTATTACTTTTTATTCGTTCTTTCAGATGATTTGGATTTTTGTTCCTGAAGAAGCATCAATCCAGACTTTCCAGTAAAGCATCCCGTTCCTTCAGGAATTCTGATAACCTTTCTATAGGGTCGCGCGTCAGCGCCACACGGCCTGAACGGATAAACTGCATAACTTTTGACTTGTTCAGTTCTTCGAATAAGGCCTGAGTTTCCTCTTTATGTCCTGTTTTTTCTATGACAGTATATTCCCTTGTAATTTCAAGAATGCGGGCCCCTGAATTCCTGACAACTTTTTCAATGGTGTCACTTTCATATAAAGCCGTGGTGGGGACTTTATATAAAGCAATTTCCTGATAGATCATTTCATCATTTGTATGATAAAAAGCTTTAAGCACATCAATCAGCTTTTCTATCTGTCCGACAATTTTGATAACCTGTGTTTCAGTTGATTTTACAACGATTGTAAATTTGTAAACCCCTTTTATGGCTGATTCCGAAACGGTGAGGCTTTCAATGTTGACTTTTCTGCGGGTGAATACGATGGTTATACGGGTAAGCAAACCTATATGGTTTTCCGAGTAAACCGTTATGATATATTCCTGTTTCATGATCTTAAACTTTAATTTTAATTAATTTCAATGTGATCTTATGGTTCAAGCATTACATCTGAAACCGAAGCACCGGATGGAACCATCGGGAATACATTGTCTTCTTTTTCAATCACTACCTCAAGCAGATAAGGTCCCTGGTGATCAATCATTTTCTGGATTCCTGCCTCCAGGTCCTCACGAACCTCCACCTTATGCCCCTCAATTCCAAAACCTTTCCCAATCATAATGAAATCTGGGTTCTGTAATTCTGTGAAAGAATATCTTTTTTCAAAGAAAAGCTGCTGCCACTGGCGCACCATTCCAAGGAAGTTGTTGTTGAGGATAATCATTTTAACCGGGAGTTTGTTCTGGGCAATTGTGCCAAGTTCCTGGATTGTCATCTGGAAGCCTCCATCACCAATAACAGCTATAACAGTACGGTCCATAGCCCCAAGCTGTGCACCCATACTGGCAGGCAATCCGAATCCCATGGTACCTAATCCGCCAGATGTGACATTGCTGCGGGGAATCCTGAATTTAAAATAACGGGAAGCTACCATCTGGTGCTGTCCGACATCGGTTACAAGGATTGCTTCATGATTGGTTTTATCACCTGCAATACGGATCACTTCACCCATGGTCAGTCCCGGTTTTTCCGGGAATAATTCTTTGTCTATGATTTTTTCATGTTCTATCCGGTCGCATTCCCTGAACTCTGCCAGCCAGTCATCGTGTTTATTAGGCTTTACATTGTCGGTAAGCATCTTAAGGGTTTTATTTGCGTTGCCCAGAACAGCCACATCGGCTTTAATTATTTTATCGATTTCAGCAGGGTCTATTTCAAGATGGATCACTTTTGCATTGGTGGCATAACTTCCTACTTTTCCTGTAACCCTGTCGTCGAAACGCATACCCACTGCAATGATAACATCGGCTTTATTAGTTAGCAGGTTTGGCCCATAGTTGCCATGCATTCCCAGCATCCCCACGTTAAGCGGGTGATCTGTTGGCAGGGCTGAAAGGCCAAGCAGTGTCCAAGCGGCCGGTATTCCTGTTTTTTCAACAAAAGCTCTCAGGTCTTCCTCTGCCCGGCTGATAATTACACCCTGTCCGAATAGTACGAGCGGCCGTTCTGCTGCATCTATGATGTCGGCAGCTTCCTTAACCTTGAATGGGTCAATGGCTGGCTCAGGAACGTAACTCCTGATCTTACGACACTTTTTGTATTCAAACTCCAGTTCGCCAAACTGTGCATCTTTGGTTATATCGATAAGGACAGGACCGGGACGGCCGGTTTGGGCAATGTAGAATGCCTGTGCAATGGCTTCAGGAATTTCCTCAGGTGAAGTAATCTGATAGTTCCACTTAGTTACCGGCATGGATATACCCAGTACATCTGATTCCTGGAATGCATCGGTTCCCAGAAGGGGAGACGCCACCTGTCCGGTAATGCAAACCAGTGGTGTTGAATCGATCATTGCATCAGCAATGCCTGTTATGAGGTTGGTTGCACCGGGACCTGAGGTTGCAAAACAGACCCCTGCCTTGCCTGTTACGCGTGCATATCCCTCGGCTGCATGCACAGCTCCCTGCTCGTGACGGGTCAGGATGTGCTTCACATTTTTATCATGATCGTATAGTGCATCATAAATGGGCATGATGGCCCCGCCAGGATACCCGAATATGGTATCAACCCCTTCTTCCAGTAATGAAAGAATAACGGCATGTGAACCGGTAATTTTTTTCTTTGTCGTCATATATTCCAGTGTTTTTAAATTTCTATTTGTTTAATCTATTAAACGTACAGCACCCAAATCAGCCGATGAAACAAGGCTTGCATAGGCTTTCAGCGCTTTTGATATTTCACGTTTCCTTGTAACGGGCCTGAATGGATTTTCTTTAGCTTCTTCCTGTTTTCTTCTTAGAAGCATTTCTTCATCTGAAACATTCAGGTTGATCGAACGATTCATGATATTGATTTCAATGATGTCATTGTTCCTGATCAATCCGATTGCTCCGCCTGCTGCTGCTTCAGGTGAAACATGGCCTATTGAAAGGCCTGAAGTTCCTCCCGAAAACCGGCCGTCGGTTATCAGTGCACAGTATTTATCAAGCTGCATCGATTTCAGGTATGAAGTGGGGTAGAGCATTTCCTGCATGCCCGGGCCCCCTTTAGGACCTTCAAATCTAATCACCACCACATCTCCTTTTTGAACATCATTGCCCAGGATTCCATTAACAGCATCTTCCTGTGAATCAAAAACCCTTGCTTTCCCAATAAAATGAAATACGGACGGATCAACTCCGGCTGTTTTTACAATACATCCCTTTTCCGCAATATTGCCATACAGAACAGCCAGCCCGCCATCTTTGTTGTAAGCATTTGCTAAATTCCTGATACATCCGTTTTCCCGGTCTGTGTCCAGTTCAGAATAATAATTTTCCTGTGATGCCAGCACCAGGTTCCTGCTGCCGTCTCCGGGCGATGAAAGGAAGCGTTTCCTTGCTTCAGGTGAAACGCCGTTTTGCATGATATCCCATTCCTGCAGTGCTTCCTTCAGGGTCAGCCCATCAATGCGCTTTACTGAAGTTTCCATCAGGCCAGCCCTGTCGAGTTCCCCCATAATTGACAGGATTCCACCCGCCCTGTTAACATCCTGAACGTGGTATTGTGAACTGGGTGCAACTTTGCAGAGGTTTGGGGTGATCCTTGAAAGACGGTCTATGTCTTTCATGGTAAATTCAACTCCTGCCTCGTGTGCAATTGCAAGGAGATGCAGGACCGTATTAGTGGAACCTCCCATAGCAATATCAAGCTTCATGGCATTCAAAAAAGCTTCACGACTGGCAATACTTCTTGGTAAAACCGAATCATCTCCCTCAAAATAATAAGCCCTGGTGGCCGCCATTATTTTTTCTACCGCCTCTTCAAACAACTTTTTACGGTTGGCATGGGTGGCAACAATGGTACCATTGCCCGGAAGGGCCAGACCAATTGCTTCAGCCAGGCAATTCATGGAGTTTGCTGTAAACATTCCTGAACAGGAACCGCACGTGGGACATGCATTCTGTTCTATAACCGCAAGCTCGCTGTCTGAAATGCCCTGGTCGGCTGCCATAACCATTGCATCAACAAGGTCGTAGTACCGTCCGCCGATTTCACCTGCCTCCATGGGGCCTCCGGAAACAAACACTGCAGGAATATTCAGCCGCATGGCAGCCATCAGCATACCGGGTGTTATTTTATCGCAATTTGAAATGCAGATCATGGCATCCACCTTGTGCCCGTTGCACATGTATTCTACGCTGTCGGCAATCACATCACGCGATGGAAGGGAATATAACATGCCATCATGACCCATGGCAATGCCGTCATCAATTGCAATTGTATTAAACTCGGCAGCAAAATATCCCTGCTTTTCGATCAGGCTTTTCAGATACTGCCCAATCTGGTGAAGGTGGGCATGCCCCGGAACAAACTGGGTGAATGAATTGACAACTGCTATCACAGGCCTTCCAAAATGTTCTTCTTTCATTCCGTTGGCGCGCCAGAGGCTCCTTGCCCCTGCCATCCGCCGGCCTTGTGTTGTGGTGTTGCTTCGTAATGGAATCTGCATACTTTTAAGTCTTTTAATTCAGTTTTGTTATTAAAAAAGCCTTCCCCGTTTTCGGGAAAGGCTTGTCCGTATCTTCATGATGACATATAGTTCTACCCTTTCCCGGTGATTCCAGAAATGACCACGAGAATGACTAGAATATATGTACCAACTAACTTCATGTATTTTTCACGTTTATTAGGGCAAATGTAAAAACTATATTTTAATATCAAAATAAATTGAAAGTAAATTGTTAAATTTTATGCGAAATTTAAATTTAGATTCACTTTTTACTTCTAATATGACAAGATGAAGAGGGTGTTTTCATAGTTAAATTCATAGGTAATATAAAATATATTAATGTAAATCATTATAAGGCAGCCCAAAATGAACTTTAAGTTCAACCTGTACCTTTTTTTACTGCCACAGCAATATTGCCATATTTCTCCATACCATCTGCATCCCAGCTCTATATTAAATTCAATTATTTTCGAATTTGATGTGGACTTGATATGGTGTGAATTTGGTATTTCACAGAAGCAGGTACCGGGAGCAGCGGATTCCAATCCGCTGATTAATGCATTTAAGCCCGCTGATTGATACAGTTCCATGAAGAATGTGTGGATTGGAATCCCCGCCTCCCGTGGCGAAGTTCTAACTGAGATTCTGGAAAATTTGTAAAATCGTTTTCTTTTTAATTTGTTACCTGGAGCCGGTGTAGTGTAATTGCTTCACAGGAACATCGGAGCTGTATACCGGGAGCAGCGGATTCCAATCCGCTGATTAATGCAGTTAAGCCCGCTGATTATTTTGTTATAAAAAAACACACAAATTAAAAACATATATTCATAAAAATTTTAATTTTACATTTTTAACCTTCATCCCATAATTCTTATGAAAGAACATTATCGTCATCGGTTACCACATTTTCAACAATCTGGTCAGGCTTATTTTATAACATGGAGTTTAAAGGATGCAGTTCCGCCAAAAGCTTTAATTCGATATTCAAACGAATTACAAATCCTCAGAACGGAAATTGTGCTGCAACAGCGAAATGAATCCGGTAATTCACTTCAGGATAACAAACATGGTAAAGTTAAAAATGAATTTTTATTCGATGATTTTGTTATCACCCAGAATTCTACATCATTAACTTCTGAACTTAGAATGAGATATTATATCCTCCGAAGAAAATATTTAAAAGCATATGAAGCCCTTCTACATACTAAATCAAACCATAGTGTAAACTTGTGCAATCCACATATTATAAAGATTTTAAATGCAACTCTTCAATATTGGGCAAGAAGGAAAATTGAAAATTATGCTTTTTGTATTATGCCCAATCATGTGCATTGGGTGTTAAAATTACATGAAAAAGATGAAAAAGGAATGGTTATTTCATTACAGGATATTTTATATTCAGTCAAGCGTTTTTCAGCGACTCAAATAAATAAATATATATCCCGAAATGGAAGCTTATGGCAGGCTGAAAGTTTTGTAACGACAATCAGGAACGATACACATTTGTACAATTCAATAGAATATACATTAAATAACCCTGTTTCGGCCGGTCTTGTTGAAGATAGGGAAAGTTGGCCTGGTAACTGGCATAATGATAAGCAATAGTATTTATGATCAGAGCAACGGAGATGTTTATATATTGCCTCGGAATTGCTTACCGGGAGCAGCGGATTACATTCCACTGATTAAATTTAATTGAGGATAAATGCGTGGATTGGAATCCCCGCCTCCCATATCGAAGTTCTAATTGAGATTCTGGAAAATGGGTAAAATCGTTTTCTTTTTA
>JAEYNZ010000039.1 GCA_023412195.1 Bacteroidota bacterium | reverse complement strand
ATTCTTCGTACCGGCGGATTTATAAATGTTACATATAAACTTTTAACTTTGGGGATTGCAACAATTTACATTGCACAAAAACCAGATAGTTGAAGTTAAATACAATAAAAAATCATTTTATTTGTTTGATTTTTGTACCGAATGAATCATCACAGGTGAAAAAAGTACTCACATCCATTCTTTTTTGTTTTATGGTTCTTCAGCTTTTTGCACAAAAGCAGAAAGTAAACCATATGACAACTTTCGACGATAAGCTGATTCATTTTGGCTTCACCCTCGGATTAAATACATTGGATTTTGCCGTGGAGCATTATAATCCAATAGGGTCTAATCCGGCATTTGAAGAAACCCAGTGGCCTCTGGATGAAAAATTTATCTCTGCTGACGATTTTGTCAGGGCAGATGTTGCCCAGCTGATCCCTGGATTTACGGTTGGAATCATTTCCAGTCTGCGGTTAACAAAAGACCTTGATCTGCGTTTTCTGCCAGGGCTTTCTTTTGGAGAACGTCAGGTTACCTATAATGTAAATGTTCGGGAAACGGATTACCTGGTTCCAATGCAGTATTATTCCATCAAGTCCACTTTCCTTGATTTTCCCTTATTGTTCAAGTACAAGGCAAGACGCATAAATAACGACAGGCCTTATATTGTGTTTGGGCCGGCATACAGACATAACATCAACCGTACAGGAAAGGAAGATCTGGTTAAGTTGAAAAATGGAAGTTTTTATGCCGAAATCGGTGCAGGATGGGACCATTACTTTACTTTTTTCCGTTTTTCAGTAGAAGCTAAAATGAGCCTGGGGCTTAACAATCAGCGGGATGTGCCACCAAGTGATAACCAGCGGCAATATTACTCCCATGCAATTAAAAGCCTGCGCTCCAACATCTTTACATTAAGCTTTAATTTTGAATAGAGGGTTTTTATGAGCTCCTTCTTCTGACTTCACTGCAGATAATAGCAGCTGTGGTTGCAACATTCAAAGATTCTGCCTTTGTTTGATTAGAACTAAAAGAGGGTATGGTTATGTGAACACCGGCCTTTGATGCTACATGTTCACGGATCCCCCTGCCTTCATTCCCCATAATAAAAATTCCTGTGGGCGGCAGTTGATAATCATACAAGTTTTCGCCTTCGGTAGAAGTGCCTATTAACGGTACATTCAATTGTTTTGCAAGTTGAGCCAATGGTACAAATTCTGTATATATCAGGTTAACCCGGCTAAATGATCCCATGCTTGCCTGGATAACTTTCGGATTATAAACATCGGCTGTATCAGGAGAGCAATAGAGGGACTCCATTCCATACCAGTCGCAGGTCCGGATAATGGTTCCCAGATTCCCCGGATCCTGAACACCATCAAGATATAGGGAATAATCATCAAGCTTTTCCGGAAGCGGTAAATTTTCAGGAAGGTAACAAAGCGCAAGGCTGTTCTGAGGCTGCTTTTGCAGGCTTATTTTTCTGATATCATCTTTTTCAGAAGGAATTACGGTTTCTGCATGTACAATCAGTTGCCTGTTTTCATGCAGGTACTCTTCAGTTGCATAAAGTTCCTTCACCCTGACAGGTGATCCAAGAGCTTCACTTACAATTTTATCCCCTTCGATGAGAAACAACTGTTCTTTCAACCTGTACTTCTTTTCTGATAAGGATTTTATCAGTTTTATTTTATTTTTACTAATCATGGAAATGAAGAAAAGCCTTTGGCAATAATGTTTCAAATTTACTGTTTCCATGTTAAACTCTTGATTATTTTTGCCTGAAATTAAAATTGAAAGAATTGGTTATAAAAAGAATATTCCTTCTCAGATCCCTGGAGAAGTGGTTAATTTTTATATTAATAATAATCCTTCAATCCTGTTCTCCGGTAAAATTTGTGCCGGATGACAGGTACCTTCTGAATAAGGTCGATTTAGATATTGACAATTCTCTCATTGAAAAGGAGGAAGTCAAGGTGCACCTCAGACAAAAGGAGAACTACAAAATCCTGGGTTTTTTGAAATTTCATTTATGGCTGTATAATTTATCATCAAAAGAAAAAGCCGGTGGCTGGCTAAAGCGGATAGGAGAGCCTCCTGAAATACTGGATCAGGGACTTGTTGTTGCTTCGGAAGACAGGATTAAGCAATATCTTGGGAACCGGGGTTTCTTCAGGGCACGTGTTGATAGTGAAGTGATACTGAAGGACAAAAAACAAAAGGCCAATGTTAAGTACAACATCACTACCGGTGAGCAGTACAGGATCAGAGAATTGAACTACCACTTTGGAGATTCTGTCCAGGAAAAGATTTTCTTTGAAGATTCTGCCCGGTCATTTATCAATGTTAACACTCCATTCGATTTTAATCTGCTTGAAACCCAGCGGGCAAATATGGTCGATCTGTTCAAGAATGAAGGTTATTACTATTTTACAAGCGATGAAATAAGTTATCTTGCTGACAGTACTTTGTTTGAAAAGGAAATCATTCTTGATCTGTTCGTGGGAATGTCGCCGGGTAAAGAAGATTCTAAAAGATTCATACGACAGTATCTTGACCATTTTTATATTTCTGTTTTACCGGGCCCGACACCTTCTTCTTCAGAATTTAGCGGTCCAGGGCAATTTACCGATACCATATCGTGGAGAAATCATACCATGTATGAAGGTCCTGAACTGCGATACAGACAGGGTTTGTTTAATAACCTGATTCAAATGGAAAATGGGTCCTTATACCGGCTTAATGATGCCCGTCACACATTTGATGCATTTAACAGACTGCGCCAATTCCGTTTTATAGACATTCAGTTTGGTCAGTCGGTTCAGTATCCTGACTCTAACCTGCTTGACGTTCAGATAAGATTGGCTCCCCTCAATAAGCAGGCATTCACTTTTGATATTGAAGGCACCAATACTTCCGGTAATATGGGAATGGCAGGGAACATAAACTACAGGCACAGGAACATGTTCAGGGGGGCAGAAGTTTTCCAGGTCAATGTAAAAGGGGCTGTGGAACGCCAACAAAGAGTGGTTGACGATGTAACAGAATATTTTAATACGCGTGAAATAGGGACAGAGGCCAGTCTTACCTTTCCAAAAATTCTGGGTCCCCGGTTATTTGTGACTGCCTTCCGGGATTTTTTGCCAAAAACAGTATTTTCAACAGGATACAATTTCCAGAGAAGACCTGAATACACACGTACGATTTCAAATTTCAAATATGGCTTTGAATGGATGACATCAGCCGACAGGAGTCATATGTGGAATCTTGTTGATTTCAACCTTGTTCATCTGTATCAGTTTGATCCCGGATTCATTAATCTGATCAAAGACCTGTACATAAAAAGCAGCTTCACTGACCACCTGATATTAGCCACCAATTATTCCTTTGTACACAATACCCAGAGGCCCGGAACTTTGAAAAATTACAATTATCTGAGATTTAATATAGAATCGGCAGGAAATACACTTTATCTTTTATCGGATATTGCCAAAAGGCCTGTTACCATTGCTGCGGATTCAACATCGGTTAAAACCTCCGCGTATTATAAACTTTTTAACACCAGATTTGCCCAATATCTAAAATCAGACCTTGAATTCAGGCACGGACATATCATTGACAAGTATAATGTAATAGTTGGAAGAGCTTTTGTTGGAGTCGCTTTTCCTTACGGCAACTTTGATGTACTGCCTTTTGAGAAGAAATATTTCACGGGGGGGGCTAATGGAATACGTGCCTGGCAGGTTCGTTCACTCGGTCCGGGAACTTACCGTGGTCCTGAAAATGCTTATCCGAACCAGTCATCTGATATAAAACTGGAGGCAAACCTCGAGTACCGTTTTAAGCTGATAGCATTTATGGAAGGTGCACTTTTTGTCGACGCGGGTAATATTTGGGCAATTAATAAAAAGGATAACAGGGAAGGAGCCCTTTTCAAGGTAAACGAATTTTACAAGCAATTTGCTTTGGGAACAGGTACAGGCTTTAGGCTCGATTTTAGTTACTTTATTTTCAGGCTCGATGTGGGGATGAAGTTGCGTGACCCTTCTCAGGAACTGGGCAACGGGTGGATCATTGGGCACAGAAGGTTGAAAGGTGATGACTTTAATTTTTCATTTGCAATAGGTTACCCATTTTAAGATTTGCTGAAGTTTTGACAGAAATAGAATAGATCTTAATTTTTTTTCGCATTTTTAGGCTTCTTCCGGAACTGATAAATATGAATGTTAAGTTGATTTCATAATAAATTTTGGCGTATGGCAGGAATTCCTTCTGGTCGTGACTCCTTTGGCTCAAAGTTCGGTGTAATAGCTGCAACAGCCGGTTCTGCAATAGGCCTTGGAAATATCTGGCGGTTCCCATATGTTGCAGGTGAGAACGGCGGGGCAGCTTTCCTGATTATTTATATTGGTTTTATCCTTGTAATCGGTATCCCTGTAATGCTGTCAGAATTTACAATTGGAAGGAAAGCACAACTAAACGCTTTTGGTGCCTTTCGTAAACTGGCCCCCGGGAAAAGCTGGTACCTTGTAGGGCTGATGGGGGTGGTTGCAGCTTTTATGATATTGTCTTTTTATACTGCAGTGGCAGGTTGGACACTGGAGTATCTCTTTCAGTCATTCGTGAATGGATTTGAGGGTAAATCAGCACAGGATTTAAACGGCATGTTTCATGGTTTTATTGGTAGTCCATGGAGGCCTTTATTGTGGTATTTTGTTTTCATGGTGCTGACAGGTGTCATCATCATGGCTGGGGTTCAAAAAGGAATTGAAAAGTCAACCAAGATCCTGATGCCAATGTTATTGATTTTGCTTATTATCCTTGTGATCCGTTCAGTGACACTACCGGATTCAAAAGAAGGAATTCTTTTTCTGTTCAGGCCCGATTTTTCAAAAATTTCAACTTCTGCTGTTCTGGAAGCATTAGGGCAAGCCTTTTTTTCATTAAGCATTGGGATGGGAACTTTGATTACGTACGCTTCATATATACAAAAACGGGATAACCTTGGAGTAACAGCCATATCAGTGGCCTTTGCCGATACATTCATTGCTATTTTGGCAGGACTTGCCATCTTCCCTGCAGTATTTGCATTCAATATTGCTCCGGGTTCAGGTGAAGGGCTGGTGTATATCACTTTACCCAACATTTTCCAGCAGATGCCTGGCGGCTACTATTTTGCCATCATGTTTTTTATTTTACTGGCGGTGGCTGCCCTTACTTCAACTATCTCGGTTCTTGAAGTGATTGTAGCTTTTTTTGTAGAGGAACTGAAACTGAAGAGGAAAGCAGCAACCTTGCTGGCAGCATTTTCTGTTTCAATATTAGGAGTTATGAGTGTCCTTTCAACAAGTACAATGGCTGATGTAAAAATTTTTAGCTTCACCGTCTTTGACCTTATGAATTTTGCTTCTGCCAATATCCTTCTTCCGTTGGGTGGCTTATTCATCGTAATTTTTGTTGCCTGGTACCTTGGACGTGAAAAGACTGAGGAAGAACTTTCTAATGAAGGCAGTTTAAAAATTAAATATATCCCGCTTTTAATGTTTATCATCAAATACCTTGCTCCCCTGGCAATAGCTTTTATCTTTCTGCAGGGATTAGGCATTTTCCGATTCTGATTTTAAATTCAGATCTAAAAACTTTAAAGTTTTGTTTTGCCCTTTTGTTTAAAAAGCATAAATTTATGCTGTTAAACTTAAACATATTATCTGCGAAACATTGCAGTGATGGGAAAAACCTTCAGACAAACTGTTATTCACTACTTTTCTTTTTTAAGGAATGACCGCATTGGGGTGATCACCTTAATCATCCTGATTTTATTAGCGATCACAGGCCATGTTATAATAAAACAGATGAACTTTATGCCCGGTACAGATTTCACAGAGGCAAAAAAAGCTTTGGAAAGCTGGGAGAATCAAAAGAGGGTTAGTAAAAATCTGGTATTATTTGTTTTTGATCCCAATACAGTTCCAGAGGAGCAACTGGATTCACTCGATCTTCCTGTTCCTGTAAAAAGAAACCTTCTAAAATATCGTGCTGCAGGTGGTAGATTTACAAGAACTGCTGATTTTAGAAAATTATATGGAATGAACGACAGCCTGTACATTAAACTGGAGCCTTTTATAAATATTAAGGGATATCCGGTAAAGCCTGCCGGAAAAGGAGAAATTCATGTTATAAAGAATGAGCTACCGGCATTACCCACCTCCAGGGGTGTTAAAACTATGGAAGATCATGTTGCTGCTGATAGTTCAACTGTTGCCGGTAAAAAAGTCCTGAACTTGAAAGTTCATATTGTCGAATTAAATGCTGCTGACTCAGCTGAGCTTACGGGCCTTTATGGCATAGGGCCTGTTTTTGCTTCAAGAATAATTAAATACCGAAATCTGTTGGGTGGGTATTATTCCCCCTCCCAGTTACTTGAAGTTTATGGGTTGCGCGAAGAAACAATGACCCTGATACAGGATTATGTTACTGCTGACACTTCTTATTTAAAGCCTTTAAGGATCAATTTTGATGACTACCGTGACCTTATCCGACATCCCTATCTGGAAAAACAACATGTGGAGGCCATTTTAAATCACAGAAGCCGGAACGGACCTTTTAATTCAGTAGACCAATTAAGGGAAAGCGGACTGCTGGATTCAGCTACATTTGCAGGAATAAAGCCTTATCTTACCTGTCGTTAAAAATAATTAAAAGGATCAGGGCAGATAGGAATATTTATTTTTTTCAATTAAATTTGATTTACAGGGAATAATTTCTACATTTGCGCCTCAATTTTTAATTCGTGTAGAAAATGATTGTTATTCCGGTAAAAGAAGGTGAAAACATTGAGAGAGCCCTTAAAAGGTTCAAGAGGAAGTTTGAAAAGACAGGCGTAATTAAAGAGTTGCGTGAGCGGCAGAAATTTACAAAACCCTCTATTATAAGAAGGGAAGAAGTTAAAAAAGCCGCTTATATTGAAAAGTTACAGCGCCAGGAAGATTAGAAGAAAATGGATTCCTGGTGTTAGTGAAACAAGATGAATGGATTATCAGGAATCGTTTATTAATTATCTGACGTTCGAGAAGAGGACATCCTCTCATACAGTCACGGCATACAAAAAAGACCTCGATCAGTTTGTGCAGTTTTGCACTGAAGTGGTTGGGGTATTTGATGTTAAAAAGACGGATGACAGGTTGGTCCGGGGTTGGATTGTGCACCTGATGGAGAAGGAATATACTCCCAGATCCGTTAGCCGGAAAATATCTACAATCAAAGCATTTTTCAGATTTTTAATGAAAAATGATGTTGTAGAATTAAATCCTGCCGTTCAGGTAAGCCTTCCCAAAATCAGAAAAAAGTTACCCAATTTTATTGAGGAAGACCAGCTGCATCATTTATTGGATGATGGATGGTTTGCTGATGACTTTATAGGAACCAGGGATAAGTTAATCATTACTTTGTTGTACGGTACAGGAATCCGGCGTTCTGAATTGTTAAAGTTGAAGGAAAGAGATTTCGATATGAAGGAGTGCCTTATCAAGGTATTGGGAAAACGGCAAAAGGAAAGGGTGATTCCCTATCCCAGAAGCATCAACCCGCTGTTGCAGCAATACATCAGCCTTAGGAACCATGAGACAGGACCTTCACCCGAAGCACTGCTGACTACAGATAAAGGTACTCCTGTATACGAAAAACTGGTCTACAGAGTGGTAACAGAATATATGGAAAAGGTTACTTCACTCGAAAAGAGAAGTCCCCATGTTTTGCGTCATTCTTATGCGACACATCTTTTAAACAGAGGGGCCGATCTAAATGCTGTAAAGGAATTGCTTGGCCATTCAAATCTTTCGGCCACGGAGATTTACACCCATACAACTTTCGAAAAATTGCATCAGATTTATAAACAAGCCCATCCAAGGGGCAATTAAAAATGTGTTTCTATGGAAGTAATAATTAATTCAGTGCATTTTAATGCAGATCAAAAGCTGTTGGATTTTATCAATAAGAAAGTGACCAAACTGGATACCTTCTTTGATGGAATAATTAATGCTGAAGTAACATTAAGAGTTTTAAAGCCTGAAACACCTATGAACAAGATTTCTGAAATCAAGATTTCCACGCCGGCCAATGGTTATCTGTTTGCCAAAAAAGAAGCTGATACATTTGAGGAAGCTACTGATCTGGCAATTGATGCAATGCGGAAACAGCTTAGCAAACACAAGGAAAAGATCAAGAATAAATAAATTGTCAATTTTCATTCGTTATCTATAGATTTTTAAAATAATATATTTACATTTGCACACCCTTTTTGGGAGCGTTTCAGAAACAACTGAATTGAAAGAAGTTGGGAGCAAAAATTCAGCATTAACACATGCTGGTGAAGAGGTTGTGCAGGTGAAAAAATATTGCTTTTGCTCTTTTAATTGTGAAAAGGCAAAAAGATTGTCTGATGTTTTTGATAAAATTTTGTAAGTTTGCGGCGCAAATTTTCTGCGGGAGTAGCTCAGTCGATAGAGCATTAGCCTTCCAAGCTAAGGGTCGCGGGTTTGAATCCCGTCTCCCGCTCAGATACGGAGATTGGAGTTTTAAGTGAAATGCTTTTAACCCCTGTCTCCTTGTGTGTTTAATAGCCGGAGTAGCTCAGGGGTAGAGCGCATCCTTGGTAAGGATGAGGTCACGAGTTCAATTCTCGTCTTCGGCTCAATGAATTTAGATAGTAATTAAAATTTTGTATTATGGCTAAACAAGCATTCAAAAGGGATAAAGCCCACGTCAACATTGGGACTATTGGCCACGTTGACCACGGAAAGACGACCTTAACCGCAGCTATTACCATGGTATTGGCTAAAAAAGGCCTTTCCGAAATCAAATCATTTGATTCAATTGACAATGCTCCTGAAGAAAAGGAAAGGGGTATTACAATCAACACTGCACACGTTGAGTATCAAACTGAAAAACGTCACTATGCTCACGTTGACTGTCCAGGACACGCCGACTATGTTAAGAACATGGTAACAGGTGCTGCCCAGATGGACGGAGCAATCATCGTAGTAGCCGCTACCGACGGTCCCATGCCGCAAACACGCGAGCATATCCTTCTGGCCCGCCAGGTAAACGTTCCTAAACTGGTTGTTTTTATGAATAAGGTCGACATGGTTGACGACGAAGAACTTCTTGAACTTGTAGAAATGGAAGTACGTGAACTTCTTGATTTCTATGAATTTGATGGCGACAACACTCCTGTTATCAAGGGTTCTGCTCTTGGTGCCATGAATGGTGAAGCTCAATGGGAAGACAAGGTAATGGAACTTATGGATGCAGTTGACACATGGATACCAGTTCCTCCACGTGAAGTTGACAAGCCATTCCTGATGCCGGTTGAAGACGTATTCTCTATCACAGGCCGTGGAACAGTTGCTACCGGACGTATCGAAACAGGTATCGTTCATACAGGCGACGAACTCCAGTTAATTGGTCTTGGAGCAGAAGGTCGTAAAACAGTCTGTACCGGTGTTGAAATGTTTCGCAAAATCCTTGATGAAGGACAGGCTGGTGATAACGTTGGTCTGCTGCTGCGAGGTGTCGACAAAAAAGAGATCAAACGCGGTCAGATTCTTGCAAAACCAGGTTCAATTACTCCTCACACCAGGTTCAAGGCTGAGGTATACGTACTGAAAAAAGAAGAAGGTGGACGTCATACTCCATTCCATAACAAATACCGTCCGCAGTTCTACCTGCGTACCCTTGACGTTACAGGCGAAATTCACCTGCCAGAAGGACGTGAAATGGTTATGCCAGGCGATAACGTATCGGTTGAAGTAGAACTGATCTACCCGGTAGCCCTTAATATCGGTCTGCGTTTTGCAATCCGTGAAGGTGGCCGTACAGTTGGTGCCGGACAGGTTACAGAAATCATCAACTAAGCATTATTTTGTGATATAAATAATAAGTCCCGGGCTCCGGCCCGGGACTATTTTACGGAAGAGCTCAGCAGGGAGTTCATATGATTGTAAGTTCGATCCTTACCTTCCGTACTAGAATAACCAAAAAGTTAAAATGAAATTAAAATTGTATCTGCAAGATGCCTACGAAGAACTTGTTCACAAGGTAACGTGGCCAACTTGGAAAGAACTGCAAAGCAGTGCATTGGTTGTAATGGTTGCTTCCTTTATTATATCACTCGTAATCTTTGTTATGGATCTGTCATTCAGAAACATAATGAGTTTTATCTATGAATTGTTTTATTAATCGAAATCCCTGGATCAGAAAATGAGCGACAATACTAAAAAGTGGTATGTTCTTCGCGCCATCGGAGGTAAAGAAAAGAAGGTGAAAGAATATATCGAACATGAAATCGCGAATGGAGATCTGAAGGGTTTTGTTGAGCAGGTTTTAATACCTACGGAAAAGGTTTACCAGATCCGGAGCGGAAAAAAAATCAGCAAAGAACGAAACTTTTTCCCAGGTTATGTCCTTATTGAGGCTTCATTGGTGGGCGAGGTAACGCATACGCTTAGAAACGTGCCCAACGTAATTGGATTCCTTGGCGACACCAAAGGTGGGGATCCTGTGCCAATCAGGCCTGGTGAGGTTAACAGAATTTTAGGAAAAGTGGATGAACTTGCTGAAACCGGCGAGGAGTTGAATATCCCGTTCGTAGTAGGAGAAACCGTGAAAGTGATCGATGGACCATTTAACGGCTTTAACGGAACCATTGAGGCAATCAATGAGGAAAAGAAAAAGCTGCAGGTGATGGTGAAGATTTTCGGACGTAAAACTCCTTTAGAACTGAGCTTCATGCAAGTTGAGAAGGAATAGTAACGCTTTATTAATTTATTATGGCGAAAGAAGTTGCTGGATTAATTAAATTACAGATCAAAGGTGGAGCGGCAAATCCGTCACCACCAGTAGGGCCAGCATTAGGGTCAAAGGGAGTGAATATAATGCAGTTTTGTAAACAGTTTAACGGCCGTACTCAGGATCAGGCCGGTAAGTTGCTTCCAGTAGTTATTACTGTTTACAGCGATAAGTCGTTCGACTTCATTATCAAACAGCCCCCCGTGGCTATTCAGTTGCTCGAATTTGCCAAAGTGAAAAAAGGTTCAGCTGAACCTCATGTCAGTAAAATTGGTGCCGTTACCTGGGATCAGGTAAAACAAATCGCGGAAACTAAAATGACTGACCTGAATTGCTTCACAATGGAATCGGCAATGAGAATGGTAGCTGGAACTGCCAGAAGTATGGGAATCACTGTCAAAGGTGCTTCGCCATTCAAATAACATTTAAATTTTTTAAGATGGGCAGAATTACGAAAAATAAAAAAGCTTCTCTTGATAAACTCGAAAAGGGAAAAACTTACTCCATTGACGAGGCTGCTAATCTGGTGAAGGAAATTACTTTTACCAAGTTTGATGCTTCAGTTGATATCGACGTAAGGCTGGGGGTGGACCCAAGAAAAGCTAACCAGATGGTTAGAGGCGTAGTTTCTTTACCCCATGGAACAGGAAAAGAGGTTCGCGTGCTTGCTTTGGTAACTCCTGATAAGGAAGCTGAAGCTAAAGAAGCCGGAGCGGATTTCGTTGGTTTGGATGATTTTATCGAAAAAATCAAAGGCGGATGGACCGATGTCGATGTTGTGATTACCATGCCACAGGTTATGGGCAAGGTGGGACAGCTTGGACGTATTCTCGGACCACGCGGATTGATGCCTAACCCCAAAAGCGGTACCGTTACAATGGATGTCGGTAAAGCTGTCAGCGAGGTGAAGCAAGGTAAAATTGATTTTAAAGTCGATAAATTCGGTATCGTGCATACTTCAATCGGGAAAGTGTCATTTGAACCCGCAAAAATTAAGGAGAATGCCGTTGAATTTATAAACACGATCATCAAATTAAAACCAACCGCCGCGAAAGGTGCTTATATCAAAAGCATTTACCTCTCCAGTACCATGAGCCCTGGTATTAAAGTTGAACCAAAGTCAGTGTCTGACTAAAACAGAGTGAAAATGAAAAGTACAGATAAACAAGTCATTATTGATAACTTACAGAATCAGATTGATTCGTACAGCCATTTTTACCTGACCGACATCAGTGGTTTAAACGCTGTTGATACCAGTGATTTAAGGAGATTATGCTATAAACAGGATGTAAAACTGGTTGTTGCAAAAAATACACTCCTGCGTAAAGCACTTGAAAATTCAGGTAAAAACGCTGAAGAACTTTACGTTGCTCTTAAAGGAAATACCTCGGTGATGTTTTCCGAAACAGGAAATGTACCTGCAAAACTGATAAAGGATTTTAGCAGAAAACGCAAAAGACCTTTACTGAAGGCTGCATATGTTGAGGAATCGGTTTATGTTGGGGAAAATCAACTCGATGCGCTGATTTCCCTGAAGTCGAAAAACGAACTTATTGCCGATGTGGTAGCTCTGTTACAATCACCAATGAAAACTGTACTCTCTCAGTTACAGTCGGGTGGTAATATCATACATGGTGTTCTTGATACACTGAAAGAAAGAGAATAATTATTTTTTTTGAAACTTTAATAAAAGATAAATAAGATGGCAGATTTAAAACAACTTGCAGAAGAGTTGGTAAACTTAACTGTTAAAGAGGTTAACGAATTGGCTGGTATTTTAAAAAACGAGTATGGTATTGAACCGGCCGCCGCTGCAGTTGCAGTTGCAGGCCCGTCCGCAGCCGCCGGCGATGCTGAAGAGGCAGCCGTACAAACGGAATTCGATGTTATTCTAAAAGCAGCCGGACAATCAAAACTGGCAGTGGTAAAACTCGTTAAGGAACTTACAGGCCTTGGTTTGAAAGAAGCTAAAGAAGTAGTTGACAGTGCTCCTAAAGCTATCAAGGAAAAAGTGTCCAAAGATGAAGCTGAAGCTCTTAAAAATCAATTAGTAGAAGCTGGAGCCGAAGTTGAAGTTAAATAATCGCAATCAGACCTTTTTAAAGGTTGTATGGTTTAGAATCTTGTCAGGCAAGGTTCTAAACCTTTTTGTGTATTTATATTTTATATAATTAACCTGTATAAATACATGTCAGTAAAGACAAAAATAGAGAGGATAAATTTCTCCTCAACACAAACCAGGTTTGATTATCCTGACTTCTTGGAAGTACAAATTAAATCATTTAAGGATTTTTTTCAGTTAAATTCAACGCCCGAAAAACGAAAGGAAGAAGGGTTATATCGCGTATTTGAGGAGAACTTTCCCATTACCGATACCCGGAACAATTTCGTTCTGGAGTTTCTCGACTATCAGGTCGATCCTCCAAGGTATTCTATTACAGAATGCATCGAGCGTGGTTTAACTTATAGTGTTCCGGTGAAAGCCCGGTTAAAATTGTTTTGTACGGATCCTGAGCATGAGGATTTTGATACGGTTGTACAGGATGTATATCTTGGTACAGTGCCGTACATGACTGATAAGGGCACCTTCATTATCAACGGAGCAGAAAGGGTCATCGTATCCCAGTTGCACCGTTCTCCCGGAGTGTTCTTTGGTCAGAGCCTTCATGCCAATGGTACAAAACTTTATTCAGCCCGTATTATCCCTTTCAAGGGTTCGTGGATAGAGTTTGCTACTGACATCAACAGTGTCATGTTTGCATACATCGACAGAAAAAAGAAATTGCCTGTTACCACCCTTTTAAGAGCTATCGGTTATGAAAGTGACAAGGACATCCTTGAGATCTTTGATCTGGCCGATGAAGTAAAAGTATCCAAAGCAGGGTTGAAAAAGGTCGTGGGAAGAAAACTTGCAGCACGTGTTCTGAAATCCTGGGTCGAAGATTTTGTGGATGAAGATACCGGTGAAGTTGTTTCTATCGAACGTAATGAAGTCATTATCGACAGGGAAACTGTCCTTGAAGATGACCATATCGATGAAATAACCGAGTCTGGTGTTAAAACCATCCTGGTTCATAAGGATGATCAGAGGCAACAGGATTATGCAATTATCTATAACACTTTGCAAAAAGACCCGTGTAACTCTGAAAAAGAGGCCGTATTGCATATATACAGGCAGCTGCGTAATGCAGAACCGCCTGATGAAGCAACAGCACGCGATGTCATAGATAAATTGTTCTTCTCCGATAAACGATATGACCTTGGAGAGGTGGGCCGGTACAGGATCAATAAGAAACTGGGCCTCGAGGTTGATTCCGAAATTCGTGTCCTTACCAAGGAAGATATCATTGAAATCATAAGGTACCTGATTCAGCTGGTAAACTCAAAAACTGATGTCGACGACATCGACCACCTGAGTAACCGCCGTGTCCGTACTGTTGGTGAACAAATGTATAACCAGTTCGGCGTTGGTCTCGCACGTATGGCACGTACCATACGCGAAAGAATGAATGTACGCGATAATGAAGTGTTTACTCCAATCGACCTGATTAACTCTAAAACACTTTCATCGGTTATAAATTCGTTCTTTGGAACGAATGCACTTTCACAGTTCATGGATCAGACAAACCCGCTGGCAGAAATGACCCATAAGCGTCGTATGTCGGCCCTCGGGCCAGGTGGTCTTTCAAGGGAAAGAGCCGGATTTGAGGTTCGTGACGTTCATTATACTCACTACGGCAGGCTTTGCCCGATTGAAACACCTGAAGGTCCGAACATTGGACTTATATCATCTCTTTGTGTATTTGCAAAGATTACGGACCTTGGATTTATTTCTACTCCCTACAGGAAAGTAACCAACGGGCAGGTAGATCTTTCTGATGAAGGTTCTATATATTTAACAGCCGAGGAAGAAGAAGGTAAAATCATTGCACAGGCAAATGCTCCAATTGATCCAAATGGGAATTTCATCAATCAGAAGGTTAAATCGAGACTCGATGGAGACTATCCGCTGGTTGACCGTGATGATGTTGCCCTGATGGATGTGGGGCCTAACCAGATCGCATCGGTTGCTGCTTCTCTTATTTCGTTCCTGGAACACGATGATGCCAACAGGGCATTAATGGGATCGAACATGATGAGACAGGCAGTTCCGCTTTTAAGGCCCGAAGCTCCTATTGTTGGAACCGGGCTTGAAGGAAGAGCTGCCGGCGACTCAAGAGTCCTGATTCAGGCTGAGGCCGACGGTGTAGTTGAATATGTCGATGCCAACCAGATTATGGTGAGGTATGACGCCACCGATGATGACAGGTTTGTAAGTTTTGACCCCGAAGTTGTAACGTATGAATTGCAGAAATATACAAAAACAAACCAGGGTACTACAGTCGATTTAAAACCGATTGTAGTGAAAGGTGAAAGAATAACCAGGGGACAGATTCTTTCTGAAGGCTATGCTACCGAAAAAGGTGAACTGGCGCTGGGAAGAAACCTGATGGTTGCATTTATGCCCTGGCAGGGTTACAACTATGAGGATGCCATCGTTATCTCAGAACGTATTGTCCGCGAAGATGTATTTACATCTGTTCACGTTGATGAATACAGCCTGGAAGTACGCGATACCAAACGTGGACTTGAGGAATTTACTTCCGATATCCCGAACGTAAGCGAAGAGGCTACCAAAAACCTCGACGAAAACGGGCTGATCAGAATAGGTGCTGAGGTGAAACCTGGTGATATTCTTATCGGTAAAATCACACCTAAAGGAGAATCTGATCCTTCACCGGAAGAGAAACTTCTGAGGGCTATTTTCGGCGACAAAGCTGGTGATGTGAAAGATGCTTCACTTAAGGCATCTCCATCATTGTCAGGTGTAGTAATCGACAAAAAACTGTTCTCCAGGGTAGCAAAAGACAAAAAAGGCAAAACCGCTACAAAAACTTTGCTCGATCAGATCGATGAAATTTTTAACCGTGAGGTTGCCGCTTTGCGTCTCCGTCTGGAAGACAAATTATTTACACTCGTTACAGGTAAAACCTCACAGGGTGTAAAAGATTACTATGGTACCGAAGTTATAGCCAAAGGTGTGAAATTCACATTGAAACAGCTACAGGATATGGACTATCTTTCAGTAAATCCGTCAAAATGGACAACTGATAAGGATAAGAACGACATGATCTTCAAGGTGATTAATAATTTCATCATGAAGTATAAGGAAGCTGAAGCTGTTGCACGCCGTGAGCGATATAATGTAACCATCGGCGATGAACTGCCTGCAGGCATTATCCAGCTTGCAAAAATATTCATTGCGAAAAAGCGCAAACTGCAGATTGGTGATAAAATGGCAGGCCGCCATGGTAACAAGGGGATTGTATCCCGCGTTGTACGCCAGGAAGATATGCCGTTCCTTGCCGACGGAACACCCGTCGACATTGTTCTTAATCCGCTGGGTGTGCCTTCGAGGATGAACCTTGGACAGATTTATGAAACTGTTCTGGGCTGGGCAGGGAAAGAGCTTGGATTATATTTCGCTACACCTATCTTTGATGGCGCATCGCTTGAAGAAATTTCACACTACACTGATAAAGCCGGCTTGCCACGATTTGGGAAAACTGTTCTTCATGACGGTGAAACAGGAGAACCTTTCGACCAACAGGCAACTGTGGGCGTAATTTACATGATGAAACTGGGGCACATGGTTGAAGATAAAATGCATGCACGTTCCATAGGTCCATACTCACTAATAACACAGCAGCCTCTTGGTGGTAAGGCACAATTTGGCGGACAGCGTTTTGGTGAAATGGAAGTTTGGGCACTTGAAGCATTTGGAGCTTCACATATTCTCCAGGAAATCCTGACAGTCAAATCAGATGACGTGATGGGAAGGGCAAAAGCCTACGAATCAATCGTTAAAGGCGAACCAATGCCACAACCTGGCATTCCTGAATCGCTTAACGTACTGTTACATGAATTAAGAGGCCTTGGCCTTAGCATTCGGATGGAATAATCTTCTGTCTTCCTGTGATTTGGTTCTGTTATGAATATATTTAATAAGAATTATGGCATTCAGAAAAGATAACAAAGCAAAAGGTGGTTTCTCAAAAATTTCCATCAGCCTTTCTTCTCCTGAAGAGATTCTGGAAAGATCGTATGGTGAGGTTTTGAAACCCGAAACAATAAACTACAGAACTTATAAACCTGAACGGGACGGCCTGTTCTGCGAGCGTATTTTCGGTCCTGTAAAAGATTATGAATGTCACTGCGGTAAGTATAAGCGTATCCGGTATAAGGGTATCGTATGCGACCGCTGTGGTGTTGAAGTAACCGAGAAAAAGGTGCGCCGTGAGAGGATGGGACATATTGCACTGGTTGTGCCTGTTGCTCATATATGGTATTTCAGGTCACTGCCTAATAAAATCGGGTACCTGCTTGGATTGCCAACCAAAAAACTGGATTCTATCATTTATTACGAACGTTATGTTGTAATCAATGCCGGGGTTAAAGCTATGGATGGTGTTAAAACACTCGACTTCCTGACTGAAGAAGAGTACCTCGACATCATGGATACCCTGCCAAAGGAAAACCAGTTTCTTGATGATGAGGATCCAAACAAGTTCGTTGCCAAAATGGGTGCCGAAGCCTTGTATGAGATCTTAAGCAGGCTCGATCTCGATGACCTGTCATTTAACCTGAGGCATAAGGCAAGTACTGAAACTTCGCAACAGAGAAAAAATGAAGCTTTAAAACGCCTTCAGGTGGTTGAAGCTTTCAGGGCAAGTAAAAACCTGAACCGCCCGGAATGGATGATCGTAAGGGTTGTACCTGTTATTCCACCCGATTTAAGGCCATTGGTTCCGCTCGATGGTGGCAGGTTTGCTACTTCTGACCTGAATGACCTTTACCGCAGGGTAATTATTCGTAACAACCGTCTGAAGAGGTTGATCGAAATTAAAGCCCCTGAAGTTATCCTCAGGAACGAAAAACGAATGCTGCAGGAAGCCGTGGATTCTCTGTTCGACAATTCACGCAAATCAAATGCAGTTAAAACTGAAAACAACCGTGCACTCAAGTCACTTTCCGACAGTCTGAAAGGTAAACAGGGACGTTTCCGTCAGAACCTGCTTGGAAAGCGTGTCGACTATTCTGCACGTTCAGTTATCGTTGTAGGGCCCAAACTGAAGATTCACGAATGTGGTCTACCGAAAGATATGGCTGCCGAACTGTACAAGCCTTTTGTAATCAGGAAACTGATTGAAAGAGGTATTGTAAAAACAGTAAAATCAGCCAAAAAGATTGTTGACAGAAAAGACCCTGTTGTTTGGGAAATCCTCGAGAATGTACTCAAAGGGCATCCGGTTCTTCTGAACCGTGCGCCCACACTGCACCGTCTTTCAATCCAGGCTTTCCAGCCAGTAATGATCGAAGGTAAGGCAATCCAGCTGCATCCGTTGGTTTGTACAGGGTTTAACGCCGACTTCGACGGTGACCAGATGGCTGTTCACCTTCCACTTGGAAATGCTGCAATTCTTGAAGCTCAGTTACTGATGCTCGCATCTCATAACCTGCTGAACCCTGCCAATGGTGCACCTATCCAGGTGCCGTCGCAGGACATGGTGCTTGGCCTTTATTACATGACCAAACCACGTGAAGGTTCAAAAGGTGAAGGAATGGTATTCTACTCACCTGAAGAGGTGATGATCGCATACGATGAAAGGGCAGTTGCTCTCCACTCTATTGTTAAAGTGAAGGTGGAAGATGTGGATGAAAATGGTGAATACTTCAGGCATATCATTGAAACCACCGTTGGCCGGGTATTGTTTAACGAATATGTACCACGTAAGGTGGGTTATATAAACCAGCTTCTTACCAAGAAATCTTTGCGTTCCATCATTTCCGATGTCTTCAAAAGATGCGGGAATGCCGATACAGTAGCTTTTCTTGATGCTATCAAAGATTTGGGTTACCATATGGCATACCGTGGTGGATTGTCCTTTAACATCGATGATGTAATTATCCCCGAGGATAAGCAGACAATTGTAGGTGGTGGATATGAAGAAGTTGAGGAAGTAATTGCCAACTACAACATGGGCTTCATTACAAACAATGAACGCTATAACCAGGTTATTGACATCTGGACACATGCCAACTCAAGGCTGACGCATTCAGTTATGAAGACGATCAGCTCCGATAAGCAGGGATTTAACTCTATTTATATGATGCTTGACTCAGGAGCGCGTGGATCGAAAGAACAGATCCGTCAGCTTTGCGGTATGAGGGGTCTTATGGCCAAGCCTCAGAAGTCAGGTTCAACTGGATCACAGATTATTGAAAACCCGATTCTAGCCAACTTTAAGGAAGGGCTTTCAGTTCTTGAATATTTCATCTCGACTCACGGTGCCCGTAAAGGTTTGGCTGACACGGCTCTTAAAACAGCCGATGCCGGTTATCTTACCCGAAGGCTCGTCGACGTGTCGCAGGATGTTATTATTTCGGAAGAAGACTGTGGAACATTAAGAGGTATTGCAGCTTCTGCCACGAAAAATAATGAAGAGGTGGTTGCTTCTCTTTATGAACGCATCATCGGGCGGACTTCGGTTCATGATATATACCATCCGTTAACCGGAGATATTATTATCAGAACCGGCGACGAGGTTACGGAAGATATTGCTGGTAAAATAGAAAATTCACCTATTGAAACAGTTGAAATCAGGTCGGTTCTTACCTGTGAATCAAAAACAGGGGTCTGTACAAAATGTTACGGCCGTAACCTTGCCACCGGATATATGGTTCAAAAAGGGGAAGCTGTGGGTGTAATTGCTGCACAGTCAATCGGTGAACCCGGAACCCAGCTTACACTTCGTACCTTCCACGTTGGGGGTATTGCAGGAAACATTTCTGCACAGTCAACTGTGGAAGCCCGCTATGACGGGTATGTTGAAATAGAGGAACTGCGTGCGGTTGAATACAAAGGTGAAGACGGCAGTGTTGTCGACATCGTTGTAAGCCGACTTGCAGAACTGAAGATTGTTGATAAAAATACAAGAATTCCTCTTTCCACCAATGCCATTCCTTACGGTTCCAGACTGTATGTGAAAAATGGAGAGGAAATACGTAAAGGAAAACTCATTTGTGAATGGGATCCGTTCAATGGAGTTATCATAACTGAATTCGATGGAAAAATTGAGTTCGAGAACCTGATTGAAAATATTACCTATCGCGAAGAATCGGATGAACAAACCGGTTATTCTGAAAAGGTTATCATTGAAACCAGGGACAAAACAAAGAACCCAACCCTGAAGATTTTGGATCACGATGGCCTCACAATCCGTTCCTATAACCTACCGGTGGGCGGCCACATTTCTGTATCACAAGGCCAGTCCGTACGCGCAGGTATGGTGCTTGTTAAAATTCCACGTTCAGCAGGTAAAGCCGGTGACATCACGGGTGGTCTGCCGCGTGTTACTGAGCTTTTCGAAGCAAGAAACCCCTCCAATCCGGCAGTGGTTTCTGAAATCGATGGCGAAGTTTCATTGGGTAAAATCAAACGCGGTAACCGTGAAATCATTATTACCTCCAAAACAGGTGATGTTAAAAAGTACCTCGTTCCGCTTTCAAAACAGATACTCGTTCAGGAGAATGACTACATCAGGGCAGGAACTTCACTGTCTGACGGTGCCATCACTCCTTCCGACATTCTTGCCATCAAAGGGCCGACTGCAGTGCAGGAGTATATTCTGAATGAAGTTCAGGATGTATACCGTATGCAGGGGGTAAAAATCAACGATAAGCACTTCGAGGTGATCATCCGCCAGATGATGCGTAAAGTTGAAATTGAAGACCCGGGCGATACCAGGTTCCTTGAAAAACAGATTGTTGACAAAAACGAGTTCCTTTCTGAAAACGATTGGATATGGAACAAAAAAGTTGTTCTTGAACCCGGAGATGCTGAAGGGCTGAAAGCCGGACAGATCATTTCTTCACGCAGGCTGAGGGATGAAAATTCACAGCTGAGAAGGAAAGATAAAAAGCTGGTTGAGGCCAGGGATGCCATTGCTGCCACATCAAGCCAGATCCTGCAGGGTATAACCCGTGCAGCACTTCAGACAAGAAGCTGGCTGTCGGCTGCATCATTCCAGGAAACAACAAAGGTACTGAATGAAGCTGCCATTAACGGTAAAACGGATTATCTCGACGGACTGAAGGAAAACGTAATCTGCGGTCACCTGATACCAGCCGGTACAGGGCTTAAAGAATACAAAAACCTGATTGTAGGTTCGAAGGAAGAATACGACCGTTTAATCGACGGCAACAGGAAAAACATGTAATACAAAAAATCATGGAAGAGAAAAAACAAAAACAACAACAGCTGAACATTGAGCTGAGCGAGGAAGTTGCCCAGGGAGTTTATTCAAACCTGGCTGTAATAACCCACTCCAGCTCAGAATTTGTGGTTGATTTTGTAAGGGTTATGCCTGGTATTCCTAAAGCCAATGTGAAGTCAAGGATCATACTGACTCCTGAACATGCAAAGCGTTTACTCTTTGCACTGGAGGACAATATCAAAAAGTATGAAGCCGTTTACGGGCCTGTCAAGAATACCATGCCCGGATCAGGGCACGGAATGCCCCCCATGGCATTCGGAGGTCCTACCGCACAGGCATGATTCAATTCTCAGCACAATATAAAAGAGGCCGTTCCATTTCAGGAGCGGCTTTTTTTATGGCTTAAATTGACAGAAGGTGATGCTTGTCATGGGTCTTTCTCCTGCTAAACCCATTATCAGATCCAACATAACTTCGTGATATCTTCGTGACAAGTTCGCGACAAATTCGGGGAATCGCGAATTTGATGCGAATTTGATGCGAGTTTAATGCGAGTTTGATCTGATTATGATTACAAGAAGAAAGGGCAAAAAAATAAGAGGCTGCCTCTGCTGAGACAACCTCTTTAACTCTTTTATATTGTTTTAATACAAGCCTTCTACAGAAAGATATCTTTCACCATGGTCGTAAGA
>JAEYNZ010000013.1 GCA_023412195.1 Bacteroidota bacterium | reverse complement strand
GCCATTGAAACTGTTGAAGGATTCAAAGAGGTCTACAAAAAACTACACCAACAGGTAACCCTGCGGGGACAAAGTCGCAGCACACTGGAAAATTACATCCGCCGGATTGCACAAATATCCCTGCAATCTGGAAAGTTGCCGGAACACATCATTGATGATGAAATCAATGAATACGTTACTGCTGGCCCTATCATCAAAATCACCCTCACGGAGCAATTTTAAGCATGCCATTTATGGTCTTAGGTATTATTTCCGGCTGCTTGGACAAAACAAACGGGCTATCTTGCTGCCTTCACTCAAGGGCGATACGCGACTGCCCATAATCCTGAACCGTTCAGAACTGAAAGAACTTTTTAAGGCCCCTGCACTTCTCAAGCATCGAATTGTGCTCACCCTTATCTACAGATATTGATTTCGAAAGTAAAACCCATCCACATCCCGCAAAGCAAATACAAAAAAGACCGGATAGGTACCATGAATCGTATGAAAGAGTTGACCAGGAATTCGTACACCAACGGCATTTTATTCCAAAATTGCAGATACAACAAAATAAAACTTACCACCAAAAGTTCCGCATGGCGGGGCAGTAAACTGTATTGCCTATATTGGAATAAAATGGTTTAAATATGTATCAAGATGAGAAGCCAGATTAAAAAACTGCAAATATTGCCAGATAAGAAAAAACCATTCAGGATCGAATGGCAATGTAATCTCCACTTAAAACTCAAAAAGAATAACTGGCTTCGATGGTAAGTCCATAGCAGGGATTTAGTTCAACATGGACTTCCTGTTGGGCACTGCGTGCCACAAGAAGTCCTATTTATTGGTAACTGTTTTGTTTTGTTATTCTTTCAAATATACCAAAATCATCTTTGTTGGTTGGATTCCAATATTAGAAACTGAATGAGTTTCATCAGCATCAAACCAAATTGATGTTCCGGATTTCACTTCCATTTCTTGTGGTTGTCCATTTTCAGGTGTAAATCGGACTTTGGCATCAGTTAAAACAATAGTCAGATGTGGTTCGTGGTGATGCATTCCTACTCCACAGACATCACCTTTTGGCTGACTAACGTGTTCAACAACCTTCATTTTGTCGTTGTCAATTAAAACTTTCTCACCAAAATCATTGGTGATTGGATTTTGCCCTATTGAAATAGAGTTTAAAAACAACATTGGTAATAACAATAAGTACTTCATGATTCTAAATTTTAATGATTAATAAATACAATACAAATTTAGAATGGCCAGTATCTAATTTGTTTTTCTTATAAAATCAATCTTTTTGTTTTTCTGTTCAGGGTATATTTATTCATGCTTCTTATTTAGCATTCGATAGCTTGTGGGCGATAATCCGAACTTTTCTTTAAATATTTTACTAAAATGAGATATATTTTTAAAACCACAATCAAACGTTATATCACTTATTGGTTTGTCAGAAGTTTTTAGTAGTAGCATAGCTTTTTCGAGCCTTTTATTTGTAAGCCATTTCCCCGGCGAAGTTTGGTAATGTTTTGCAAAATCGCGCCTGAATGTGCTTGTGCTACGATTGGCAATTTCGGCAAATTCAGATATTTTTAAATCGTAATAATAATTTGACTCCATGATTTCCCAAACCGGAATGGTATAATTGTCAATGATTTGATTAATATAAGCTAGAATTTGTTTATTATTTGGATGAATGAAAATATTAAAAAGCAGCTCTTTGAATTTTCCCTCAAAAATTGAGTCAGGCAGTAATTGAGGATTAGAGAAATATGGAAGGAGGCTTTTATAACTATTTTTAATTTTATCGTTAATGGTAAATTCCTGAATCATTTCCACATCCACTTCAGGTAAATTCTCTAATGCTAAGTATGGTCTGAATTCCTCAAAAATTCTTCTTAAATAATCGTCTTTCAGGTATATAACCAAAACTTTCCATCCTGCATAGAAGTATGGCAACTCTTGATAAAATGCACCTCTCTTTAATAAAAAACCTTGCTTTTTATTTAGTGTCCACTTTTTAATTCCATGTCGTACAATTCTTTTTCCACTTAATGTAAAAGTCAACTGGTTATGATTAGAATAAAGCTGGACGACTTTTTCCTTTTGAGGACATTCGTAATAGCAAAATAGTAGATCTTTTAAAGTCAGTTGTGTAATAATACCTGGATTGGATTTATGTATTTCGTAAATATTCATTCAATCAAATTCTATAAACTATCAACATCCTTGTATTTAAATTGTTGCCAACGGTTGGTACATGTTGTCGGGGCGGATTTCGGAAAGCGTTCCTGCCAGACGGCAGGCGTTCCTGTCCGTCAGCTGGCGGACACGGAACCGCGAAACGGGAATCCCTGCCTGCGGCAGGCAGGCGCAGTTGGAACCGATTAAAGTATTTTAAATTACATGTGTCACATTCATATTTTGAAAATAAACTTTTATTTCCCATAAACTCAGGTATGGAATGGGCATCAAATTTAAATTTTACATCAGGGTAAGATTTGCCACAAAATCTACATTTGTTTTCAATTGAGTCAATGAGAAATTCTATTTCTCCGTTGCAAGAAATTCTCCTTGAAGCTACTATCTCATAATTTTTAAAAATTGAAGATATCTCCTCCAAAACAAACTGCCCGGGGTGACGATCTTTCTGGAATATTCCTTGTTTTCGATAGGCAGATGATCTTTGGAAGGTTTTTGTTAGTCACCCGGTCAAACTGCACTTTTATTGCCCGGGTGACGATCTTTCCGGAATATTCCTTGTTTTCGATAGGCAGATGATCTTTGGAAGGTTTTTGTTAGTCACCCGGTCAAACTGCATTTTTAATGTCCGGGTGACGATCTTTCTGGAATATTCCTTGTTTTTGATAAGCAGATGATCATAAGAAGGTTTATATTAGTCATCCGGTCAATCAAACTGTATGAATAATTTGTGGAAATATTTAAAGCCACAGAAGTGGCTGATTGTTGTTTCACTCGTCCTGGCAGGAATAAGCCAGTTGTTGAGCCTTGTCGATCCGCTGATTTTTGGGAAGATCATTGATGATTATGCCACCAACCCGGATAACCTTTCTGAGGAGGAACTGGTGAGGGGTGTTTTATACTGGCTGGGTATAGCTGTTGCGGTTGCCATTCTGGCCCGTGCGGCCAAATCGTTCCAGGAATATTTTACCCGCATGGCTGTCCAGAAATTTGGAATGCAGATATTTGATGACGGGTTAAGGCAGACACTTCGGTTATCATTCCAGGAGTTCGAGGAGCAACGGAGCGGAGAAACTCTTTCTATTCTGCAGAAGGTGCGCACCGACACCCAGATGTTCATCAATTCCTTTATCAATATTTTATTTTCATCCATTGTGGGGGTTGGCTTTCTGATCTGGTATTCCATAACGAAAAACTGGATGCTCATTCCTGTTTTTGTGATCGGAATTTTAGTTCTGGGATCGCTCACAGGGTTGTTAAGCAAAAAGATTAAAACGATTCAACGGTCAATCAATCGCGAGACCAATAAGATGTCGGGTGTTATAACGGAATCACTCAGAAACATTGAACTTGTAAAAAGCCTGGGGTTAACATTCCCTGAAATAAAGAGGTTGAAAAGCCAGACGCTTAAAATCTATCAGCTTGAGATGGATAAGGTCGGAAAGGTGCGTACGCTCGCCTTCCTCCAGGGAACTTTACTCAGCATACTGCGCCAGTCTATCCTGTTTATCCTGCTCTGGCTGATCTTCAGAAAGGTACTGACAACAGGGGAACTGATAGCCATGCAATTCATTTCCACTTCCATTTTCGGTCCTTTACAGGATTTTGGAAACATCATCCTGAGTTTCCGGGAAGTAGAAGCCTCCATCGGGAATTTTGATCATCTGATGTCGCTGCCCATTGAAAGAAAGCCTGAAAATCATATTGACTTTGGCAAGCTGGAACATATCACTTTTCAGAATGTTGTCTTCCGTCATAAAACAGCATCCAGCAATGCCATCGATAACATCTCATTCAGGGTACAGACCGGTGAGACCATTGCCTTTGTGGGTCCATCGGGTTCGGGCAAGTCAACCCTCGTAAAGCTGTTGGTCGGTTTGTATAAACCAGATGCAGGAAGAATATTATTTAATGATTCCCCGTCGACTCAGATCAGGTACAACGAACTGAGAAGGCAAATCGGATTTGTTACGCAGGACACCCAGCTGTTTGCAGGTACCATCAGGGAAAATTTGTTGTTTGTAAAATCCGATGCAACGGATACAGAAATCGTGGATGCCTTGTTAAAGGCCTCCTGCGAGCAGTTAATCCTTCATTCACCAAAGGGAATAAACACAATGCTGGGGGAAGGAGGCATGAAATTATCGGGAGGGGAGAAACAACGTATTTCTATTGCCCGGGCTATACTTCGTCATCCGCGTTTGCTGATTTTTGATGAAGCAACCTCAGCTCTCGATTCATTGACAGAAGATGAAATTACAAATACAATCAGAAAGTTTTCCGGTGGAAGGGAGCAGATTACCATATTGATTGCCCACCGGCTTTCAACAATCATGCATGCAGAGGTAATTTATGTGCTGGAGAAGGGGAAAATTACGGAATCGGGTACACATGAAAAGCTGCTCATGCAAAAAGGGCTTTATTATGCCATGTGGCGTCAGCAAATCGGAGAAAGGCGGAGTTAAGGGGGAATTTTGGGTAAGGCAGTATTTTATTGAAAGGGGTGACGCACTCCCGGGTTTCTTGATTTTCGATTTACAGATGCCTTTAAGACGGCTTTTTTAGTCACCAATTGCAATTGGCCGCGTGACTATTCTGACAGCAAATCATTCCTGGTTTTTAATAAGCAGATGCCTTTCAGGGTTATCTTTTTTCACCCGGTCAGGAAATATCGTTAAATTTATATCTGATTATAAGGTTCCAAAAATCATTAACCATGAAACAGGTATTGTTTTTATTTGCAATTATTCTGGCTTACACGCCCGGACTTAGAAGCCAGAATTACGTTCCTTTTCCCGCTGAGGATGTTCACTGGAATGTTTTTTATGCAGGAACATGTCAGGAAAAGGATCCTGATACAACGATTCTGAGATATGCAATTCATGGAGACACCCTTATCAATGAGGTGTTGTATAAAAAACTTTGTCTTGAAACTGGTGATACGCTGAATCCGGTTGTCAGGGCCATTGGTGGCATCAGGGAGGAGAATAAACAGATTTTTTACAATGGAGAGACGATTTATACAGGAACTGGCAGCATGGAGTACTTGTTGTATGACTTTACAAAGCAGGTTGGAGATACAATCATTCACCATCCAAAGGGCTCGTTCTACTCGGTAGTACTGGATATTGATTCGGTTCGGGTGGATGGAGTTTTCCGTAAAAGATATGAGGTGGACAATAACTGGTTTTTCCACAATCCGGATTACATCATTGAAGGAATAGGAAGCGTGAAGAATGGACTTTTAGGCCATATATCAGATATACCAACATGTGGTACCCATTTCTGGGAATTTATTTGCTTTAAGGAAGACAACGGGGTGGAATACCTGAATCCAACCTTCTCCGGCTGTTTTCCTGATTTTTTATTTATGAAGACAGAACTTACTGTGCTGGAACAGCAAATCAAGGTTTATCCGAACCCGATGGATCAAATCCTGTTTATAGAAAACAACACCAATAAAACCATTGTGGTTAAAATCACTGACGGGAATGGCAGGACAATTATGAATTGCCGAATAGATGAACCTCTCAAAAAAATGGACCTGGATGTGATGCCTGGAATTTATTATGTTGCAATTTCAGATAAGGAGGGGAGAAGGTTAATTGCCAAAAAAATAATAAGGCAGTAAGTATCAATAATCACGTCATTTTTGTCAGGAAGACCTGCAATCTCGGGGTTGATGGAATAGTTGAATGCTGTTCGGAAATCTGTTTTTCGAGATTGGAATGATCAAAAGTGGCCATTGAAAGGTCGCAGTTGTCTAACAAAGATCCGTGCTAAATCGCATTCCGTAAAATCGGCTTCCGTGAAACGTGTATTT
>JAEYNZ010000161.1 GCA_023412195.1 Bacteroidota bacterium | reverse complement strand
ATAAGCCAGGATGTTACAGCCGCATGTCTTATGAACGCCCGGATGCACCAGGTAAAAATAATTTCGCACCCCCGGCACTAAAGGCCAGGGATGCGAAACCACTCATGTATTAAATGAATAAAAACCTTCAGAAAAACACTACTGGACCAGTTCGGCAACAGTTTTTCTAAGTTCTTCTTCACGCTTATTTTTTGCAACTATTTTTCCGTTTTTGTCGACAATGATGCTTGATGGTATTGAATTAACCATGTACATCTGTGCTGCAGCATTGTTCCAATATGACAAATCGGAAACATGGGTCCATGTCAGTTTATCATCTTCAATAGCTTTCAGCCATGCTTCCCGTTCACGGTCGAGGGATACGCCAAAAACACCAAAGCCTTTGTCTTTATAGTCCTGGTATACAGCCACGATATTAGGATTTTCAACACGGCATGGGCCACACCATGCAGCCCAGAAATCGAGCAGGGTGTATTCATTCTGGCTGTAAACATCAGAAAAACGGATAGGGTTGCCACCCGGGTCGTTCATTATGAAATCGGGAGCGGTTTGTCCCACAGCCACAGCCTTCAGTTTCATCACCCTGTCCTTCAGTATAATGATGGAAGGAACGGAGTCAAGAGCCGGATCGAGTGATTCTACCATTGTACCCAGATCTTCTGCTTCCATTCCGTATTGTAACCGTGAAAGGAAATATGGAGCAACATAAGAGCCTGGATTATTTTTTACAAAATCAGATTGCAGTGTACTGGTGCTTGTATACAGTTCATCGACCTGCTCCCTGAGTTTACGGGCATTGGCAGTGTCGCCAGCGGCAGCAGCTTCCCGTGCTTCCTCGTAGAGTGCCATGTATTGTTCGCTGATCTCCAGGATTTGCCTGTTTACCCCGTTGTATTCATCATGAGTGGCTGAACCAGTAACCTTTACCCTGTCGAGGGAGTCAGCATGGCCCGTAACATTCATAACACTGTTTTCTACAAAAACAATTGCTTTTGGCCGTTGCCCCAGAATAGAAATGTAATGGTCTTCAGGAAATTTCACTTCCCCTGTCAGTTCAGCTTTGCCATCGACAACGTCAGCAGTATCAACAGGTATCCATTGCGTTTCGCCCCTTTTTTCGAGCAACACCTGACCCTCAGCGCCTTCAAGGCTGACATTTATTTTAAACCCGTCGGGTTGACGGCTGCAGGCCATCATAGCAACGGCAACAGCCAGAATTAAAATTTTTTTCATATTGATCATTATTATTTTTATTACCGAAAATGTAATATCCTATAATCAGCTACTAAGAATTTACGCCCGAAAGATAGAAAATCATTTAACAAGCACAAAATGCCGGTTAAAGGCAGTAGTAATATCTTTTACTTTAAGAAGTTCCTGTGGGGGAGGTTGCTGCTTTTATAGGTAAGGTTTTTAAATACCTTAAAGACTTTAAGGTGTTAAAAAACTAATGCCAACTGCCTTTTTCTTCATGACCATAAAGACTTTAAGGAGTTTAAGGAATAATGTAAGATTCTTGAAGCTACCCTTGCTGATATAAACCAGCACTTCCAATGCCGGTCTTACTCCACTTGCAGCTTGCTGCTAAGATCTTGCAGCTCCTCTTGCAGCTTATACCTCTTCTGACAGTATTTCCTGTTTCTGTTCCTGTTTAATATCTTTAAACACAATTCCTTTTTCATGAACGGAGTTCACTGCCCTCCCAGATGGGTCGGCATTATTCCTGAAAGATGCATCCCAGGCAAGAGCCTCACCAGTGCTGCATGCGATGGAAGGAACCGAAGGGACACAGGCTGCTGCCTGGTCAGACGGAAAATGTTCGGTAAAAATGGTCCGGTAAAGGTATTCCTCTTTATTCATTGGAGTGTTAACTGTGAACCGAAACCGGGCATTTGCCATCATCTCATCAGTTACCTGCTCAGCGGCTATCTTTTTCAGGGTGTCGATCCAGCCATACCCTACCCCGTCTGAAAACTGTTCTTTCTGCCGCCAGGCAATGCTGTGGGGCAGGTACTTTTCAAATGCCTTGCGCAGGCACCACTTTTCCATGCGTCCGTTTTTCGCCATTTTTTCTTCCGGATTAAACCTCATGGCAACGTCCATGAATTCCTTGTCGAGAAAAGGCACACGCCCCTCTACACCCCATGCTGCCAGTGATTTATTGGCACGCAGGCAATCGTACAGGTGAAGCCGTTTCACTTTCCTGACACTTTCCTTATGAAACTCTTCTGCATTGGGTGCCTTGTGAAAGTACAGGTACCCTCCGAAGATTTCATCAGCTCCTTCACCTGTCAGTACCATTTTAATTCCCATTGAACGGATGACCCTGGCAAGCATGTACATGGGGGTTGATGCGCGCACAGTTGTTACATCATAGGTTTCAATATGGTAGATGACATCGCGTATGGTATCGAGACCTTCCTGTATGGTATAATGAATTTCGTGGTGTATGGTGCCGATGTGATCAGCCACTACGCGTGCGGCAACAAGGTCGGGCGATCCCTCAAGTCCGATGACAAATGAGTGTAATTGGGGCCACCAGGCCTCCTTCATATCGTTTTCCTCAATACGTCGCGGTGCAAATTTTTTAGCCAGAGCCGAGGTGATGGAAGAATCCAGTCCGCCTGAAAGCAGTACCCCGTAGGGCACATCCGACATCAGCTGCCTGTGCACGGAGGCTTCAAGGGCTTCAGCAAGTTCATCGATATCAGCCGGATTATCCTTCACATTATCATATTCCATCCAGTCTCTTTCATACCACTGCTTCAGTTCCCCTTCCTTACTGTAAAGGTAATGGCCGGGAGGAAACTCTTCAATCCTGCGACAATAACCTTCCAGTGCCTTAAGTTCAGAGGCTATATAATAGTTGCCAAATTTATCCCATCCCTGGTATAACGGAATTATACCCATGTGATCACGGGCAACCAAATAGGCATCTTCCGCTTCATCATAGAGGCCAAAAGCAAATATGCCATTCAGGTCATTGATAAACCTCTCCTTTTTTTCATGGTACAGGGCAAGGATAACCTCACAGTCGGAACCTGTCAGAAACTCATACCTGCCTTCAAACTGCTTCCTGATCTCCCTGTGGTTGTATATTTCACCGTTTACGCCAAGCACCAGTTTCCGGTTTTTACTATACAAGGGCTGCCCTCCCGATTCAGGGTCCACAATTGAAAGACGCTCATGTGCGATCAGTGACTTTTCCCCGCAATATATACCCGACCAATCGGGCCCCCGGTGCCGCAATTTCTTAGACATTTTCAGAACCTGCGGTCTCAGCTGCCGGCTTTCCGTTTTTAAATCAAAAACACATACTATTCCACACATATTATCATCTTTAATTAATACGACATTCAAGTGCCAAAATATACATTTTGCAATAATAATACAACTTTCTATTACAATTTTCTTATAAATTAATATTTTTTTGACAATAATAACATTTTTTATCAATATTAACGTCATTATGACCAATATTGTTCAGACATGCATAAATATTGCATCTTACCAATTTTATTTATTGTCAATAAATTATTAACCCTAACGGTCAGTTTTTCGTCATCGATTCAACATACTTTGAAACAAAAATCTTTTTAATAATAATAATTTAAATAAAGTACTTTTAAGTCTTTATTTTTTCGTAAATTGATCACCACCATTCAAATACATATACTATGAAAAAAAATTCTACTTCAAACAGAAAAAATCTTCTGATGAAGATGTTAATGATTGTTTTTTTTGTGGCAGGGCCCCTGATGGTATCCTCCCAAACAAAACATATTGTACAGCTAACCCATTCAACATTCGATCCTGAAGTGTTGGAAATTGTTGCCGGTGATACAGTGGAGTGGCAGAATTCCACAGACTATCACAATGTAAACGGCACCACTGAAGCTTATCCGTCGAATCCCGAATCATTTGGAAACGATCCTGGAATCAACTGGACATTCCAGCATGTTTTCAGTGTTGCCGGAACTTATGACTACCATTGCGATCCTCACTTATCAATAGGGATGACCGGACAGGTTATTGTTTCAGAAAGTGATGGCGATGCAGAAAAGTACAATGTCGCTGTTGAATTTTCGGGTATGACCCCGCATGTAGGTCAGGATTTTTATCTGGCACTTGTGGAAAAAGGTTCAGGTATGGAAATTACCCGTGTGGATACTACAGCCGATGTTGAATTTACACTAGAATTATCAGGAACAGAAGAAGGGAAATCATATCACGTTGATTTCTGGGCCGACCATAACGGTAACGGGGTTTATGACACACCTCCTACAGACCATGCGTGGCGGCTTGAACTGAATGACGTTATGGGTGATACCACACTGACATTCATGCACAATACAGATTTCACCGATATTATGTGGAAAAACCTCCTTACGGTGGAATTCAGGGGAATGAACCCACACATGGGACAAGATTTGTACCTGGCAGTTATAGATTCTGCTTCCGGGATGGAAACCGGAAGGACACATGCAGTGGCAGATTCTGTTTTCCGGGTACATGTGCCAGGTATCGAACCAGGTAAATCATATCACATAGATTTCTGGGCCGATTTCAATGAAAACGGCACTTATGATGTACCGCCGACAGACCACGCATGGCGGCTTGAGCTGAACGACGTTATGGGCGATACAACTCTTGTATTCGTTCATAATATCAGTTTTACGGATATTATGTGGAAGAACCTGCTGACGGTTGATTTCAGCGGAATGAACCCGCATATAGGACAGGACCTTTACCTTGCGGTCAGGGATGCAGCTACAGGCATGGAAACCGGAAGGACACATGTAGTTGCAGATTCTGTTTTCTCAGTTATGGTTCCGGGTATTGAGACCGGCATGTCATATCAAGTAGATTTCTGGGTCGATTTCAATGAAAACGGCATGTATGACACTCCGCCGACAGACCATGCATGGCGGCTTGAACTTAATGATGTTATTGGTGATACTACGCTCACATTCATGCACAATACCAATTTCACGGATATAATGTGGAAACACATTCTGACAGTGGAATTCAGCGGAATGAACCCGCATATAGGGCAGAACTTTTACCTTGCTGTCAGGGATTCTTCTACTGGCATGGAGGCCGGCAGGGTACATATGGTTGCAGATTCCGTTTTCTCAGTAATGGTACCTGGCATTGAGTCAGGCATGTCTTATCATGTCGATTTCTGGGTAGATTTCAATGAAAACGGCATGTATGATAGCCCGCCAACAGACCATGCATGGCGGCTTGAGCTGAATGACGTTATGGGCGACACAACGCTTATGTTTGTTCATAATACTGATTTCACCGATATCATGTGGAAAAGCCTCCTCACAGTTGAATTCAGCGGCATGAACCCACATATGGGACAGCACGTGTATATTGCAGTGAGGGATACCGTAACAGGCATGGAGGCAGGCCGGGCACATGCAATTGCAGACTCCGTATTTACAATGCAGGTCCCCGGTATAGAACAGGGCAAATCGTATCATGTTGACATATGGGCCGATTTCAATGAAAACGGCATGTATGATACACCGCCAACAGATCATGCCTGGAGGCTTGAACTGAATGACGTTATGGGTGATACCACGCTTATGTTTGTCCATAATACCAATTTTACAGACATCGAATGGAAGCATATACTGACAGTCCGGTTCAGCGACATGACCCCACATATCGGACAATTATTTGAACTTTATGTGGTGAACACAGAGGATAGGATGATTAAAGACTCCATTACCATAGAGGAGCTGACATCCGCAGATTTTAAAATTACATCAGCAAGCCTTATAGGCGGTCACTCCTATACGATTAACTTCTTTGCTGACTTCAACGACAACGGGAGCTACGATGTTCCACCTACAGATCATGCGTGGCAGATAGTCCTCGACAGCATTGCAGGTGATACAACAATCATGTTTGTGCACAATACTGATTTTACTGATATCTTCCCTGCAACTTCCGTGTATAAGCCCGACATCAACCGTTTCAGGATGTATCCGAATCCTACATCAGGAAAGGTTACAGTTGAAACCGGCAATTCAGAGGCTGCCGTATACAGGCTTTCGGTATATGATATGGCCGGAAGACTTGCCCGGGTTGATGTAAGAACATTCAGCCATACTTTGGAATTTGATGTTCAGCCTCTCACCAGGGGAATCTATTTCATAGAGCTGAAATCAGCCAGCGACAGAACAATATTAAAGCTGGTTAAAGATTAGTGATTTTGGTTGTCCGGCAGGTTATCTGCCGGACAACTTTTTTATATTCAAACCATCTGCCAATCAATTTTATAAAATTTTGCTGAACGGAATGAAGTCAGGTTTGTTATATTCCCCGACAGATTACTTCTAACAAAAAAAAGCAATATGAACTATTTTAAAAGTACCGTACTAAAGGGCAGAAGTTTTGAAGATGCCGTTGCCACGGTAAAGGAAGAATTACAAAAGGAAGGTTTTGGAATACCTGCGGAAGTTAACATGTCCGATATATTCAAGGCAAAACTGGATGTAGATTTCAGAAAGTATGTCATTCTGGGTGCATGCAATCCGTCATACGCTATTAAGGCCGTTCAGAGCGAGAAAAACCTTGGGGTTTTGCTTCCATGCAGCGTTGTGGTACAGGAACATGAGAACGGAGAAATTGAGGTAGCTGCCGTTGATGCACTGGCATCGATGATGGCTGTTGAAAACAATACGGTCCAGCAGATTGCCATTGAAATTTCGAGAAAACTGGAAAATGTGATAGCCAATCTCAGCTGATCATATAAAGATTTTTACCCGTCCGGAGGATAAGTTTGCCCCTGACAAAAACGGGTGTGGCTTTCACTGTTTCATCTAAACTGTTTTCACTAATCTTCTGAAAGATATCACCAGGTGTGATCACTGTGCAGTCGCCTTTTACACTGAAAAAGTATATGTTACCGGCAGCATATACAGGTGAAGCATTGAAATTGCCATTAAGTTTCTCTTTCCATATTGGCTTTCCTGTTTCCAGGTTCAGACAGGTTACCATACCCCTGTCGTGCACCATATACATTTTGCCATCCACGATCAGCGGAGTTGGGATCTGGGGTACTTCATCCTCGTAAACCCATTTTACATGTGTTTTTGTAACATCTCCCCTGCCTGAGGGATCAACCGCATACTGACGGGTAAAAAATGGCGTATTGTCGAGGAAAATCCAGCCCGAATTAACATACACCATTCCGTTCCAATATACCGGCTGGCTTACAGTAGAATCATAACCATACTCAATGGTCCATACAACTTCACCGGTATTCACATCATGGGCAAAGCACATGTATGCAGAATTGCTTATAAGCAATTCACGGCCATTCACTTCAATAACAATTGGTGTCTGGTACGACTTCCTGTAAACCGGTTCCAGCTTGTCGTATATTTCTGCGGGGCGGACACTCTTCCAGACCGTTTCACCAGTTTTTTTATCCAGGGCAGCCACATATGGATCTTTGGTTCCTTCGAGGTGTACAATCAGCAGATTGTTGTGCAGGATCAACGAAGATGCCGGCCCCTGCATGTGCTCACATGGCATGTCATCGCGCTTCCACACTGTTTTAAATGTACGGGTATCGATACAGGCAGTGCCAAAAGTGCCGTAGTGCACATATACAAATCCTTCCTCAATGCAGGGAGTTGGCGTTGCATATGAATTTGTACTGTGTATGCGCTGGGGAGATTCGCTGGTAAAAATTGTTTTTTCATCGAGCAGCTTTCCTGATTCGAAATCAAAGCAGTAAGTATAGAATTCCTTACCATCATCGGTGGCTGATGTAACCCATATCTGATTTCCATACACGACAGGGGATGACCATCCTGTTCCTTTGATCTCAGATTTCCAGTCGACATGGCTTGCTGCGCTCCATTCAACCGGTGCAGATTCAGTGTTTGCTCTCCCATCCATAGCCGATCCCCTGAAATGGGTCCAGTTATCTTCCTGTGAGGTACATGAGCAACTTAAAAAAGACAGAATCATAAAAACGGCAACAACAACTTTAGCAGGCATACTCAGTTAATTTTTTATATTAGATACTCCCTGCCGCTAAAAATAGTTATTCTTCTTTCACGGAATCGGTCACCGGGAAAATAATCTTTTGAAAATATTGCAGATGCACCTGGTTCTTCGGGCAGAGGAATTGATTTATTTTATATTTTAATCGCGTCTAAAACGATTCATATGAAAAACCTGATCCTTTTATCAGCCCTGCTGACACTTATATTCAGCGTACAGGCACAGAAAACGCCTTCGGGAAATCCATCAGATTTTAAGGTAAAAACATGTCTGCATTCTGTAAGTTATGCCGGATTTTGGCGTGGGCAGACCCGGCTTACAGTTGATGAATTCCTTGTAAAAGCCAAAGAGCTGGGATATGAAGGTGTAATGCTGGTGGCCAAACGGCCTCATGTTTCGCCGCATGATTACGACAAGGCAGCACGCGCAAGGCTGAAGGCCAAAATAGACTCCCTGGGACTGACGCTTGTCGGACTGGCAGGTTATACTGATTTTACAGCAGGGATCGATAAGCCGGGTATTCCCAATGCTGAAATACAGGCTTCATGGGTTGGCGAAATTGCTGAATTGGCAAAAGACTTGGGTACCGGCATGGTTCGCATATTTACCGGATATGAGCGTCCGGGTATCCCTTACGACAGGCAATATGCAGAGGTGGTTGAAGGATTAAAAATGGCAGGTAAACTCGCAGCTGAGCATGGTGTTACGCTGGCGGTGCAAAACCATCATGATATAGCACTTCACCACGATGTCATGTACTGGCTGCTCCGTGAAGTAAATCTGCCCAATGTAATGGCAGGCTGGGATGCATGGTCGCCGGTACTTGAAGGACTTTCGCCCGAAGAACAACGGCAGTCGGTACTTAAAATGAAACCTTATATTGTTAATACAATAGTGGCCGATTACGTAACCCATCCCCGCTTTACCTATGTGAATGAACTTACAAACTATCGGGAAGAGCAGCCGGTAATGCGTGCCGTGCCTGTGGGGCAGGGAATCATAGACTATAAAAACTGGATGAATGCACTGCGGGAAATCGGTTACCAGGGATGGATTGTTTACGAGATGTGCGAAGTGCTTGACGGTGGCGGGTCGGAAGAAAACCTGGACCGCACCGCAAAAATATTTTTGGAATACATGAACCAGTTCAGATAATCACTATAAATTAGATTTGAATTAAAATAATCAATGTTGTCCGGTAACATTTTTAAAACAATGAAATTTGAGATCTCTCACTTCGTTCGAGATGACAATCAGTTAGCTATATAATTTGGGAGGGGTAGGTT
>JAEYNZ010000159.1 GCA_023412195.1 Bacteroidota bacterium | reverse complement strand
AAGGCACAAGAAATAACCAGGAAGAGACATTTATAAATATAAACTTCATTCCCTGTCATATCAGCATTGTGACCCATTTTTATTTGGGGTTAAAACTCGGGATGACAATCAGTTATTCAAATATGTGGGAGGGGTAGTTTGGAGGCGAAGCCGCCAACCTACCCCTCCCAAAACAATAGTTCTGAAAACACCGTCAATTCCACCGTAGGGAGAAATCTCAAATATTATCCGGAAACTATTGATAATAAATGATTATCAAAGTTTTGTGTGTTTTTATATTATAAATTGTTAAATAGAAGAGGAGTTTTTTACGAACCTGAACTATCTGTTCTTTCTCCGAAACTTCCTTCAGCACCTGGCAGTGAAGTAAAACCTTATTATCCTGCCCTGACCTTCGTAACAATGCGAATGATCCTGCTTCAACCTGAGTAATAATCCACATTATCCCGATTCTATCAAACAAGTCCATCAAACCAGGCTCAGAAATCTTTCATATGCTTTTCCGGTATCGGGTGTTGAGGACGGTGTGTAAATATTTACCTCGAATGAGTTCCTGACAATTTCCCTGATCCCCTGCAGGGAGTCTGTAAAACCTAAAGCTTTTGCCTGCATCATAATGTTTCCGATGGCTGTAGCTTCTGCAGGCCCTGAAATAACCTGCTTTCCTGAAAGATCGGCAGTAAGCCGGTTAAGCATTGTATTACTTGCCCCCCCTCCGATGATATGAAGCCTGTCAATCTTTTTACCTGATACATCTTCAATCTGCTGAAGTGTATATTTATATTTAAATGCAAGGCTGTCGTAGATGCAACGGGCAATTTCACCCTTGGTGCCCGGCTCAGGTTGCCCTGTTTTCCTGCAGAAATTACGTATTGCTTCAGGCATATCGCCCGGATTCAGAAATTGCGGAGAATCAGGATTTATAAAACATTTAAATGGTTCAGCTTCTTTACACAGGTCAACAATTTCATTCCAGCCTGTTTCTTTGTCCTTGTCCCAGATTCTTTTGCACTCCTGGATAAGCCACATCCCCATAATATTCTTTAAAAACCGCGTTTTCTTTTCAGCTCCTCCCTCATTTGTAAAGTTCATCTGAAGCGATTTTTCTGAAACCACCGGTGAAGGTGTTTCAATACCAAGCAGCGACCATGTACCAGAACTTAAATATGCCCAATTTTCCCCTTCCGCAGGTACCGATACCACTGCCGATGCCGTATCGTGCGAAGCTACTGCAATACATGGAATTCTTCCGCAACCTGTTTCCTCCTCAACTTCAGGAAGCACATTGCCAAGTATTGTACCCGGTAAAATGATTTCACCCTGCAACCTTGCGGGAATACCCGCAACTTCAAAAAGCTTTTGTTCCCATTCAGGGCAGCCGGGTTTTAGAAGCTGGGAAGTACTGGCAATTGTATGTTCATTCTTTTTTATCCCTGTAAAGAAATAATTGAGGACATCCGGAGTAAAAAGCAATTTATCTGCTGTCTGAAGAAAGGGATCATTTTTCTGAACGGATGAAAACAACTGGAACAGGGTATTAAATTGCATGAACTGAATCCCGGTCAATAAATAGGTATCTTTTTGTGGCATCAATTTAAAGAAATCCTCCATGGCATTATCAGTCCTGTGATCGCGGTATGCAAAAGGCAGCCCTGAAAGGCGGCCGTCTTCCGTTACCAGGGCATAATCAACCCCCCATGTGTCAATTCCAATTGAAAGCGGCATGATGCCAAATTCACTGATACACCTGGACAGACCTTTTTTAAGTTCATCGAACAGGCTGAAAATGTTCCAGTAATAACTTCCGTGAAAACGGCACATCTGATTTTTAAACCTGTGAATCTCAGTGAGTGAAAGTACTCCTCCATGAAGAGTTCCAAGAATTGCCCTGCCGCTGGAAGCACCCAAATCGAATGCCAGAAAATGATGTTTATTATTCCCCATTCCTGCTTGTTTTTACTCAAAATAAATGTTTTTTTTTGAATTTTCTGTCCTGTGCTGTCTTGTCTGTACAAACATATTGAACAAAACCGTTTTAAAAAGTAACTTTAAACAGGAAGAAGGTTGGATTTTCGATTTTTTTAACCGAATTTTGTTATAAGAGTTAAAAGTCTTTTTTTATTATAATTTTAAAAACAAAAAAATGAAATCCTCCTTAAAATTTATGCTGATAACAGCATTGTTAGTGTTCATAAACCAGCAGGTACACGGACAGAGACTGCTTAAAAAGCTCCAGGATAAAGTACAGGAGCGGGTGGAAGAAAAGATTGAAGAAAGGGCTGAAAAAAAAGTAGACCAGGCCATCGACAACCAACTCGACAAAATTGAACAATCGCTCGAGAAAGATAATCCGGAAACCGGGGCCGAGTCTTCTGCTGACAGGGATGCAAGGCGACAGGCCAGGATGCAGAATATCATGAAGGGAATAGGTATGTCGGGAGAGCCGGTGCCGGTAGCCGAAAGCTACAGTTTTAACCATCGCATCCAGATGCATATTGAATCATACGATAAAAAAGGAAAAAAAGAAAGTGAAGGAGAATTTATAACACACCTGAATCCACAATCTAAATCGATGGCTTACCAAATGGTTTCAGGAGATATGGGACAGCCCGGGCAGGGTATGTTTATTATTGATGCTGAAAATGGGGCAACCATTATTTTGAGTGAGGAAAATGGTGAAAAAACAGGTATGGTATACGGATTGGGATCTTTTTTCAGCACAATTGGCGAAACATACCAGGAAGAGGAATTTCCTGAATCCCAGGAAAGTTACCTGCTTAACCCCAATGTAAAAAAAACAGGCCGCACAAAAAATATTGCCGGTTATAAATGCGAAGAATATACATACAATGATGAAGAGACAGAATCGGACATCTGGATTACCACCGATCTCAAAATGAATACTCAGGACTTTTTCAGTACGTTGTTTAAAACCAGTTTATACTCACAGGGCATACCTTGGGGTTATATGATGGAAGCTACTACCAGGGAAAAAAGTTCGGGTGAAAAATCATTTATGCAGGTAACAAGTGTCGATCAGAATTCTGACACCCGCTTTGTGCTATCTGATTATAAATTAACCAATCTGGGCTCATTTCAGATGCCTGCAGCAGAAGAATAGATACTCATTTGCATCAATTACATAAAAAGGCGGGCAAATTTGTCAGAATTTTCCCAAAAACTGTAAAATTCACGGGCTGCTGAAGAACATTTTTCACAAACTCATGTTCAAAATATTTTTGGTACAAAGAATCTTTTGTCATAAATTTGATATGGACTTGTAGGTATTTTATTTTTAATTAAAATCATCAAACATGAAAAAATTTACCTTATTATTCTCTTTACTTTTTATCGCCGTGCTGGTCAACGGGCAAACCAACAAATCACTCGCCTTAAGAATCCAGGAAATACAGGAAAAGTATTCCATGATTTCACAGCACACAGGTTATTTGAAAAAACATCAGATGATGGGCACTTCCCGCGATGCCATTCTCAAAAGTGCAGCAGCAACGCTAACCCTCGACAGTGTAATTTACCTCACTTATGACACTGAGACCTCAGACTGGGTTAATTTTACAAAAGATGAATATACTTATACTCCACAGCTTCAAAACACGGAATGGATAGAGAAAAGCTGGAATATCACCCTAAGTACCTGGGAAGATGAAACCCGTATAGCCCTCGGATATGACGATGAAGGAAGGATCAGCGATATGATAATCTGGGCAGCAGAAGAAACAGGCGGAGAACTTGTTGAGGAATCAAAACTGGCTGCATATTACAGCAATGAAGGCATTCTGGATTCTATCCGGCATTACTATGCAGATACCGAAGGAAACTGGGAGGTTGGCGTCCGCCAGATTTACTACTACAACGAAGCCGGTCAGCTTACCAGGATGGACATGGTTTCTCTGGTAGAAGATGAAGAGGGGGAATATCTCGAGGTGCTCCGTTTCGAATATACCTATAACGATGATGGAAGTATGGAAAAATCGAGTATGTTTTTCATCGATGAAGAATTTGAGATGTTGTTTTCAGAAACTGAATATTTTTATGATGAACAGGGAGTCAGAACAGCAAGTCAATTATCCATGCTTGATTTTATGACCTTCGAAACTTACCTGTATTCAAGGACAGAGTATGAATACAATGCTTCGAATGATGTAACAGAAGAAATCACTTATCTGACCGACGAAACTACCAGTGAATGGGTTGCTGATCAAAGAAGTGTATATGAATACAGAGATGTCAATTTTACTGAAGTTGTTTTCCCATCCTATGTCAATTTGTTCGGAATCAATGAAGAAACCAATGAATTTAATAAAGCGCTGGACGAAATTAACAGTTTTGAAATGTTGGACGGGAACTGGGCACCTACTGATAAATCTGTTTTTTATTATTCCGATGAGACTTCTACAAGTGCTCCGGAAAAACAACTTGCAGAATTAATGGTGTATCCAAATCCGGCTTCTGATCATGTTTTCGTTAAATGGGACGGTTTCCGGCAGCTCTCACTGGAGGTTTACCAGGTAACAGGTGCAAAAACAATGGAAGTCCTCGTTTCTCCTGGTCAGAAAATATCTGTTTCCAATCTTCAGAGGGGGATATATATTTATAAGCTGTTAAATGATAGTCGGGTGGTTCAATCAGGAAAACTGATCAAAAAATAACGCTTCCTTTTATCACTTAATTTAAAAGAATGGTATTGCCCCGGGCGATGCCATTCTTTTTTTTGACTATAGTTCTTGTAGCTGGAAAAACCTGACGGAACAAAAATATTTCTATGAACATATTCTTTTTCACTGGTGTTTAAAGCATTGTAATATAAATTTTAAACCCCATGAAAACATTTAATTCTATTATTATTCTATTTATTCTAATATTAAGTTCTACCACCGGATATGCTCAGGACGGACTGGTAGTAACCCAGAGTACAGGTAGTTTTTTCATCGCAATTGCTGCTGGTGTACTACTGGCTTTTGCGTTCCAGTTCCTGCTTGCAAATCTTACAGTGGCCCTCGGAATCACCGCAATTGGGGATCTGAGAAAAAAGGGCAATAAAAATAGAAATCCCGATCATTCATCATCAGATGATCTTGATCCGGATTCAACTCCAACAGGAGTCAAAATCTCTACAGGTGCAGGCATATTCATGCTTATAACCTTATCCCTCTCCTTATTTTTTGCCAGCCTGATAGCAGTGAAGCTAAGCCTGCTGTCAAACAATACCATAGGATTTTCCCTTGGGCTTGTTATATGGGCTGCCACCCTTTTACTCGGAATTTATCTTGATACCAAAATAGTTTCAGGAATTGCGGGATCTATATTTGGAGCAGTAAAAGAAACCCTTTCATCGGGTGCTTCAGCTGTTGGCAACATTTTCAGCAAAGGCCAGAAATCGCAGGCCGATGATACAGCCCGGGCAACTGTTAAGGCTATTCATAAAGAAATCCGCCAGGAATTTAAACTGGGTAAAATTGATGAAAAACTGAATGAGTATATTTCAAAACTCGAACCCCAAAGATTCAATATAGATGACATACACGAGCACCTGGCAGAACTGCTGAATGAAATTGAGATAAAGGAACAGTATACGCCCGAAGACCCGGAGGCAACCAAGCGGCTTTTCCTCGATATAGCAAGCAAACAAAAGGGCTTATCGGCAAAAGACAAGGAAAAACTGAAAGGCGCTTATGAAAAGGCCAGGGAAATTTTGAAAAAAGATGGCTCACGTATGGACAAGGCCAAAGCTGCTTTCGACAAGTTTACTCCCGGAGATGAAGAACAAGGTAAGGAGTACCGCAGAAAAGTTGAAGAATATCTAAGAAAAATAGGGAAAGAGGAGTTGAGCCCTGAAAACCTGAAGCAGGATTTAAACAGGATACTGGAAAATCCCAAAGCGGCGCCGGAAATAGTGCAGGCCAGAGTTAGCCAGCTTGACCGCAATACGCTGAAAGCAGTCCTGACCAATGATGGTGTTTCTGAACAAAAAGTTGAAACGTATCTTGCTACAGCTGAAAAAGTCGTTAACTCAATAAAAAGAAAAGTAACTTCAACTAAAAATGCCGGATATGATTATCAGGATCAGGCCATGGAAGAAATGGACAGCAGGCGTGCGGGAGCTGAAAGAGCTATCGAAAACTGGTTCAACCGTATGGACCAGCCCGAACTTCAGTATGAACAACTGAGAAACGATTTCGACCTGATTATGGATGATCCCAAAGCTGCTCCGCACATCCTCAGGAACAGGTTGCGCCGGATGGACCGTCAGTCGTTGATTGCACTGATGAGCAACAACAAAAGGATTAGCCGTGAACAGGCAGAAAAGGTAGTCGATAAAATAGAGGAAGCGCGAGACAGGGTTATTCATAAAACGGAAGAGATAGAACGCCAGGTAAAAACACGATTGCATGATTTAAAAGAGGAAACACTCCGTCAGGCAGAAGCCAGTCGAAAAACTGCAGCTGCGGCTGCATGGTGGTTCTTCATGGCCGCCGTAGTATCGGGCGTTGCATCGGCACTGGGTGGCATACTTGCTTTTACTGCTTAGTACAAACAGCAATCAGGCATTTCTGATGAAATGATGACCAATTATATCACTCAAAAAGAAGCTGCTTTTTTAACCGGAAGCAGCTTTTTTTTTGATATATTACCGGTTCCTCCCCTCTCCCTTTCATAATCATCTTCATATTAAAGTCAATGTAAACTCAAATTAGACTCAATGTAAAGTCAATGTAAATTCAATATTTATCGAATTTATATTGAATTATGATTGAGTTTATATTGAATTTAATCCTGAGGAGGTACTACCCTGGCGATCATCTTTTTATTGCTGCTGACCCCGGGGACTGTGACTTTACAAGTCACAGATTTTATAATTTTACATTGTTGTCCGGTAAAATTTTTAAAGCAATGAATTTTGAGATCTCTCACTTCGTTCGAGATGACAATCAGTTATTTATAAATTTGGGAGGGGTAGGTT
>JAEYNZ010000146.1 GCA_023412195.1 Bacteroidota bacterium | reverse complement strand
GAATACCCATTATCCGATGCCGGGTGGTTTGAGCCTTGGCGGAGATGATAGATACGTTTTCACCCACAAGCCGGTTCATGAGGGTAGATTTCCCCACATTGGGCTTACCCACAATGCTAACGAAGCCTGATCTGAAGGCAGGTGAAGTCATTTGTCTGTGAATCTTGAAACATAAAAAAAGGCGACCAGGTCGCCTTTCTCAAAGTAGCGGGGACAAGACTCGAACTTGTGACCTTTGGGTTATGAGCCCAACGAGCTACCAACTGCTCCACCCCGCAATATATTTTAGAGGCTGCAAATATAATTACTTTTTATGAACCTCCAAAATTAATTCATAATTGAAGGGTTTTTTTTGCATCCGTTAACATCCGCCTGACTAAAAGACATTTTTCAGGAATTGATGTTATGAAATGATACACGGATGTATCCACGATTTAATGTAGGAAGTATTAATTCTGCTCTTCCTTAAAGCTGTAAAAATAACCATGCAGGATCATGAAAACGCCGTAGCTGATGGTACCAAGGGCTACAATATTAAACATGATATGCCCCACAGTCCCAAAGCTGCCAATGAAGTCGAAGGCTGTATCGGTATCGCCTGATTCTTCAGGATTCGAAAATATGGCCGCCGACAGGATGAAATAACTGAGAATGCCTAAAATGACTGTGCGTGCAAAGTAACCTGCCCAGGCAAGTACTTTGGTCAGTTTCTGCAGGTTATGGGACATCGCCTCAAGGTCGATCCTCTGTTTATATTCTCCGCTCGCAACATATTTGATCTGTACCAGAGCAGCAAATCCAAGCACTGCACCAGCAAATCCTACAAGCCATTCTCCTGCCGGAAACTGAAGTACCCGTGCTATCAGCTGCTGCTGTTCTTCCTCTCCATTGCTGCTTCCCTGTATCAGTACCTGAAGGGCTGCCCATCCAATGATAACATAACCAAGTGCACTCATGGCAATACCTGTTCTCCGGGCCAGTGCAGAAAAACCGCTTCCATAGTTATAATGGTCGGTGAATGCTTCATAAAATCTCCAGATTACATATCCGGCAAGGCCGGCAATAATAAGTACAATTAATACCTCTCCAAACGGAATACCCATCAGAATTGCCATAATCCGTTCCTCATCGGCAGCATCCTCAGGAAGGCCAAGGAACGAGAGTATGGCCATCACACCCACCATTAAATAAACAACTGCAATGGAATAACATCCGTATATTGCCAGCTTTTTCAACTTCAATTAAAAATTCAGCCTGTCAATATCCGGATTAATTTTTATTACATCACCAGGCTTTATTTGCAGCGATTTCATCATCAGGTTGTAATCAAATACATCCAGGTTGTTGTTTAAGGCAAAATCAGCCGGAAGTATAACAATTCTGAAAACCTGGTCCAATGCTTCTGCCGGAAGCAGATCATTGAAGTCGATGGTTCCCTCAAGGAAAATCTGGACGTCAGCAAAAGTATGGTCGTAATTGTATTGAAGGATACCTTCATCGAGCACTACCATCTGGGGCAGTAAACGCCATACATCCATCATATTCCCGTTGTTGTCTTCTGCTTGTTCCCATAGAATGTATACAAGCACAATGTCGCTTTCGAAGACTTCCACACTACCGGGAAATTCATACGACATTCTGAAATCATTCTCAGGAAGGAAATCTCCTTCGATTTCAAAAACAGTCCCTAACAAAGATGTGCCATCCAGGCCATCTTCTCCCGGAGGACCTTGTTCCCCCCGGCATGATACAAGCATCGTGAATGCAAATAATAAAATGAAGCGTGTAAATGTTTTCATGATCCTAAATTTAATGTTCATATTTTAGTTATGAACATAAGATACAACATTGATGCCAATTCCTAAAATTTTTGTTAACAGGTAAAAGATCAGATGGACCAACTGCAATTTTTCTGTTCCTTTATAGTTATAGAACTGCAGAATATTAAATTTATTTATAAAAGGTTCTGGGAAGTAAAAATGTTTAATTTCATATAGGGAGGTTATTATCAAATCGCAAAAAGAATATAAAAACGGACTGATTTTTTATTGGAGAGCGTTCTTTTTGATCATACTTATATTCTATGCCTTTACCAGCCATTCACAGGTTAAAACTATAGGGTTACCCGGCATTCAGAACTACCCGCGGGCGGATTATAATGCAGGTACACAAAATTGGGGAATTGCACAGGATGAAAAGGGGTTTGTATATTTTGCCAACAATGATGGCGTATTGCGGTTCGATGGGATCCACTGGGAATTGTTCCGGATTTCACCCGCATCAGCAGTCAGGTCTGTTCATGTAAATTCCAAAAATCAGATTTTTGTAGGTACATATAATGATTTTGGTTTGCTGAAGCCCGACAATCAGGGTAGGATGATTTTTGAAAGCATGCGCCATCTGCTACCTGCCGATACCATCCATTTTAGCGACATCTGGAGGATTCATGAATCAGACAGCCTGATCATATTCCAGTCATTCGAACACATTTTTCTGTACGATGGTACAAAGATTGAATTGAAAAACCCTCAGGTGAGATACAATTTATCTTTTATTGTAAGTAACAGCCTTTACGTGCAGGAGCCATCTGCCGGAGTTTTTGTATACAACAATGGGAATTTTGAAAAAACCTCCTGGTCGGATGAACTAACCGGAATGGAAGTTATGGCAATGCTTGAAATAAATGATTCGTTGGTCCTGATCGGCACGGGTGGTGATGGAATTTACAGGATGAACCGTGGAGAAATTGATAAATGGGATACACCTGCCAATAAACTGATAGAGGAATATAAGCTTTACAGTGCCACCCGGCTTTCCGAAGGATTCATAGCTTTCGGAACAATTCTTAACGGCATTGTCGTTGCTGATTCGCACGGCAATGTGATACAGCATATCAACACAAATAAGGGGCTGCATAACAATACAGTTTTGAGCATGTTTACCGATCAGAATAAAAACCTCTGGCTGGGACTCGACAATGGGATCGACTATGTGGAAATCAATTCTCCGCTAACATTCCTTTCGGGTAAAGAGGGCCAGGGTGCAGGTTATTCTGCAATTGTCTTTGATGAAAATCTGTACCTGGGAACCAATCAGGGTTTATTTTATATGCCTTTTGAACATTTTGAAAATGGTACCGGTGAGTTAAAGCTTATTGAAAACACACCAGGACAGGTATGGTCACTGGAAGCGCACAACGGACAATTGATTTGCAACCACCATTTGGGCGCCTTTATTATTGAAAAGGACCGGGCTGTCAAAATCAGCAATGAAAACGGATATTGGGGATTCATCCCTGTTCAGCAAAATGAAAATGTGCTTCTGGGTGGAACTTATACCGGATTGGTTTTGCTCAAAAAAGGGTTAAATGGTTGGGAATTTGCCCATAAATTGAAAGGATTCGACGAGTCGAGCAGGTTTCTGGTACAGGATCATGATGGCGATATATGGATGAGCCATGGCGCCAGAGGTATTTTCAGGTTAAGTATAAATGAAGAACTTGACAGTGTGATTGACTACCGTATATATACTTCATTAAATGGACTTCCTTCCACTGAACAGAATATTATATTTCAATACCGGCAAAAGGCATACGTGTCAACGTTAAATGGCATTTATGAATATGATTCACAAAACGATTCCTTTGTTGTATCTGCTGAAATGAACAAGAAGTTTACTTTTGATGGCAGGATGAAAACACTTAAAAGTGATTCAGCCGGAAACCTTTGGTTTATTGCCGGGAATGAGTCCGGAGTGCTGCGCATGAATGAAGATATGTCTTTTACAAAAATCACATCTCCTTTTGAAACACTCAGGAATAAATTTATTAATGAATTTGAATTTCTTTATCCCTATTCCGACGAGCATGTATTTTTTGCTTTGGAAAATGGATTTGCACATTATTCAAATAAAATAACTAAACCCTATAACCAGCCTTTTAATGCATATGTTGTGAAAGTTGAACTGCCATATCTTGATTCTTCTGTTGTTTTGCATGACCCTGATATGCCGGTTCCAGAATATGCTTTTAAGCAAAATGCTTTCAGATTTCATTATACAGCTCCATTTTTTGAAGGTCCTCATGGGTTAAGATTTAGTTACCTGCTCGAAAATTATAATCAGGAATGGTCTGAATGGTCGACTGACCATTATAAGGATTTTACCAATCTTCCGGAAGGAGATTATGTTTTCCGGGTGAAGGCAAAAAACATCTACGGAACAGAAAGTATAGAGTCGGGCTTTCCATTCAGAATAAGCCCTCCCTGGTACCGTTCGTCTCTTGCTTATTATTTGTACATTTTATTATTTGCAGGACTGGTCATGCTTACCTTTAAGTTTGTGTTATTCCGTATGAAACTGGAGAAGAACAAGGTAATGGCACAACACCGTGCAGAACTGGATCTGAAGGAAGACCGGTACCGCCTTCAAAAACTGATAACCGAAAAAGAAATTATCAGGCTCCGGAACGAAAAGCTTCAGAATGAAATGATGTTCAGGAACAAAGAACTTGCAAATCAAACCATGAGCATCATTCAGAAGAATAAATTTTTGGTCTCCTTAAAAGAAGAGTTGCAGAAAATTCAAAAATCTGTTCATGATGAAAATTTAAAAAGAACTCTAACTGGGTTAAACCGAAATATCAACAAGGAAATCGATGATAAGCAACATAACCAGGTTTTTGAAACATATTTTGATGAGGTACACCAGGAGTTTTTCAAAGTATTGAAAGAAAAGTTTCCCGGACTTTCCCCACGCGAAATGAGGTTATGTGCCTATATCAGGATGAATCTAACATCAAAGGAAATTGCAGCCCTATTGAATATAACCGACAGAGGTGTTGAGATAGGCAGGTACAGACTTAGACGAAAACTCGGATTGCCACGTGATTTAATTTGTCAATTTTTCTTACTAATCTGTAATAATCTGTAACCGGAAAGAGAGAAACGACAATTCCTGATGATGTAGTTTATTGATAACTGAATCAATATTTAAGGTTGTTGATTGTCAAGTGAATATAAATCTGATGTTGTAGTTTTGATGTAATGCATTTCGTGTTTTGATGTATTATTGTAGCACCACCTAATTAAATTATTGAATATTTTAAATACAAATTCGACGTTAAAATTCACACGTATTTTAATTTAAAAATGTTAAAATGAATCCTATGAAGAAAGTTCTTTTTTTCTTTTTATGCTCACTTGTTTCTCTTGGTGTGTTTGCACAGGAAATCACCCTTACCGGCGTGGTGACTTCTGCAGATGATGGACAGCCATTACCGGGAGTATCAGTAGTGGTAAAAGGAACAACTACCGGCACAGTAACTGATTTTGACGGTAATTACCAGTTTAAGGTAATGCCGGACGCTGTGTTACAATTCTCCTTTGTTGGTATGGAAACTCAGGAGATTCCCGTTAACGGACGCACACAAATAAATGTTGCACTCAATAATACTGCCTTTGATGTTGATGAGGTTGTGGTTGTAGGTTATGGTGTCCAGAGACGGGCGCTCACAACAGGTGCGAATCTAAATGTTAAAGGTGAAGAAATTGCAGAACTTAATACAAGTTCAGCTATGGAAGCTCTGCAGGGTATTGCAGCTGGTGTAAGTATTACAAGGAACAGTGGTGCTCCCGGAGCAGGAACAAGGGTTACAATTCGCGGACTAGGCACTATTGGCAACTCTAACCCTTTATTTATTGTTGATGGTGTTGCTGTTGGAAACATCGACTACCTGAACGCTTCGGATATCGAATCCATTGATGTTTTGAAAGATGCAGCCTCTGCTGCGATTTATGGTTCGAGAGCAGCGAATGGTGTTGTACTTGTAACAACAGTAAAAGGCAGCAAGGACCGCCAGGCCCAAATAACTTATGACGCCCACTACGGAGTTCAAAACATTTACAAAAACCTGGATCCCTTAACAGCTCAGGAATACATGTATATTATGGATGAAGGCCGGGTGAATGATGGTCTTGCCCCCTTTGACTGGGAGTCCAGAATAAAGAACAACAATTGGCTTAATAACAACTTTAATGGTAATCTGGGCACACAACTGGGCGAAGAAGTTTGGGAGGCTTTGCAGAATGGTTGGGAAGGAACCAACTGGATCGACGAGATGACCTCTAAAAATGCTCCGGTTCAGAGTCATGCCATAAACATTACAGGTGGCAGCCAGGATATTACCTATTCTGCCGGTGCTTCTTATTACGATCAAAAAAGTATCATCGGTGGTGACATAACAGATGCAGGTTATAAAAGGCTTACAGCCAGGTTAAATACCCAAATGGTGTTAAAGAAGAACCAGGCGCACAATATCCTTACAATTGGGGAAAATTTTACGTACACCAATACGGAAAACAGAAGTGCAAGAACCGGGGATATCTACTGGAATGATTTGCACAATGCCCTTGTCCAGCATCCTTTAATGCCAGCTTACTGGCAGCCTGCGATTGATAATAATGTAAACAGGTTTGGATTCACTCCCACTATGGATGGTATCAATCAGCACACGAATCCACTTGCTTCCATGTATTATGCTTCAAATTATAATTACGGAAAAGGTAACAGGGTTGTGGGAAATGTTTTCGCAGAACTTGAACCTCTTAAAGATCTGAAATTAAGGTCTTCTTATGGAATTGATGCATGGTTTGGCCATAACAGGTCGATGAATCCTACCTACGCTCTGGGAACGCTTTATACTGATGATGTTGATGGCGCTGAGCAAAGCATGTATTTCGGCAACAACTGGACATGGTCAACTACACTTTCATACGACCGTCAGCTTGGCGATCATGGTATATCCGGCCTGGTTGGTTATGAATTGCTGCAAAACCAGATAAATTATGAAGTAGGTGGTTCAAGAACCAATTTACTGTTTCCCGGAGATCCCCGTTATGCCTATGTAAATAATACAAAAAGCCCTGCATCTATCAGTGATATAAACACCTGGGGTGCTGACTGGGCTGCAGGAGGTGGCGGATTAATGTCGTATTTGGCAAGAGCACAATATAATTACCTTGAAAAATATCTTCTTTCAGTTATTATGCGTGCAGATGGATCTTCCAATTTTGCAAAAGGGCACCGCTGGGGTTATTTCCCTTCGGTAGCTGCCGGATGGGTGATTACCAGCGAAGACTTTATGGAAAATGTTTCAAATGTTATTGATTTTGGTAAAGTAAGGGTAAGCTGGGGACAAAACGGTAACCAGTCAATTCCTAATTTCATCTATTCTTCCCAGATTGCATATGTATTTCCAGGATACTTCTTTGGAGACACCAAACCTGTATCAGGCACCACTGCTTATCCGCAAAGAGTTCCTAATCCCGATGTAACATGGGAGACCTCAGAACAGCTTAATATAGGTTTTGATGCCAGGTTGCTGGATTCAAGAATGGGAGTTACATTCGACTGGTATAAAAAAACAACAAAAGACTGGTTACTGGAAGCACCTATTTTAGGAACTTCGGGTGCAGGAGCTCCGTTTATTAATGGTGGTGACATCGAAAATACCGGAGTTGAAGTCGTATTAAACTGGAATGACAATGCAGCCGGGTTAAGGTATGGAGTGACCTTAAGCGGGGCTTACAACAAAAATGAAGTGACAAGAATTGCCAATACCGATGGAATCATTCATGGACCCTCACATGTTCTGTCGCAAGGTACTTCTGCAGTTTCAAGAGTTGAAGTGGGGTATCCTATCGGATATTTTTATGGATTTCAGACCAATGGAATTTTACAAAATCAGGATGAAGCAGATGCTTATGTCAGGCCTGATGGAACTCCCTATTTTAATGACCAGCGGCCTGGTGATGTTCGGTTTGTTGATCAAAACCAGGATGGTTTGATTGATGAAGATGATATGGTTTATTTAGGTAATCCAAATCCTGATTTTGAAATGGGTCTGCAATTGAATCTGGAATATAAAGGTGTATACCTGAACAGCACTCTTACAGGAAAATTCGGGATGCAGGTTATGCAATCTTACCGGTCGTTTGCCGACCAGTTTACACAAAACTACACTTCTGATGTGTTCGACAGGTGGCATGGAGAGGGTACTTCCAATAAAATGCCACGTCTGACATACGGCTCGAACAGAAATCAACAATACATTTCTGATATTTATATGCATGATGCTGATTATGTAAGAATCAGTAATTTAACACTGGGATATAACTTCGGTAATATGCTTAGAGGGTTCAATGCCATTTCTACCTTGAGGGTTTATGCAGCAGTGAACAATCTGTATACTTTTACCAAGTACAGTGGTATGGATCCTGAAGTCCGTTTTGGCCACGACGCCGGCTGGGCTTCCGGAATTGACCTCGGGTTATATCCATTGCCCAGAACAGTTATGTTTGGTTTAAGTGTTGGTTTTTAATTTAATAACGATGAATAATATGAAGAAACTGATATATTTAGCAATTTTTGCAGGCTCCGTGCTTGCATCAGGTTGTAGCCAGGATTTACTGGATACTGATAACCTTTATGGGAAAAGCCTGGAAACATTTTACCGGACCCCACAAGACATCAGTGAAGCTATCGCAGGGGTTTATAATGCAATTTACACACCGAATGTCCACAGCAATGAATCAGTTGCAGCAAGCCTGATGTCAGATCTGATGCTGGGTGGAGGCGGACCCGATGATAAATCAGCAAAGTGGGTAGATAATTTTGAAGACCCGGTAGAAGATACTTACCGCGATATGTGGGTGCAAAGCTATAATGGCATAGCAAGGGCAACTGCAATTATAGAAAATACAGCTGAAGCTGATTTTTCTGCATTTTTTGACAGTGCGGAAGAAGCTCAGTCTTTTAAGGACCAGGCAATAGGCGAGGCTTTGTTTATGAGGGCTTTCTTCTACTTCAGACTGGGAAAATTCTTTGGGGGTGTTCCATTAATTGTTAAACTTGATGATCCGCGTGATGCACCAAGGTCTTCTTTTACTGAAACTTTTGCACAGATTGCTTCTGACCTTAAGAGTGCAATTGAAATGATGCCGGCCATTCCATTCCCCCAAATCCCGACATCTGAATACGGACATGCAAATAAATGGGTTGCAGAAGCTTATATGGCAAGGGTATTCCTGTTTTACACCGGGTATATGAGTAATATTGAAGGTCAGCCAACCAGCGATTTACCATTGGTTGAAGGAGGATCAATTTCCGCTTCCGATGTGCAGGGCTACCTGGAGGACGTGATGAACAACAGCGGTTACAGGTTAGCAGCTGATTTCAGAAACCTGTGGCCTTATTCGTATGTAAATATTGCTGCAGGCAGAACCATTTTACCATGGGCCGAGGAAGAAGGCCTGTCGTGGGTAGGACAAGACGGACATTCCCCTACTTTCGGTACAGGAAACTATGAAACCATGTTTGTTCAAAGGTTTTCTTTCGGAGACTGGGGATGGTCGAATGGAAATATCTATACCAACAGGCTTGCTTTGTTTACAGCAATCCGTGATAACTCCATGGTGCCTTTTGCACAGGGTTGGGGTTGGGGAACCGTTAATCCCCGGTTGTTTAATCAATGGGATGATAATGACCCACGAAAACTGGGCTCTATTCTGCAGGTCGGTCAGGCCGATCAGGGTACTGCTGATTATCAGCGTGATAAAGGTGATCATGAAACAGGTCTGTTTAACAAGAAATATACTGCACTCCAGTACCCTGATGAAACAGGCAGCAATAAAGGCATGTTTGTTCAATTGTATAATTGGGGAAATGCAGATATGCAGTTGATGCACGCACAGGACTTTATATTTATGCGTTATGCTGATGTACTGTTAATGCATTCCGAAATTACCGGGACTGCAGATGGTATGAATGCTGTAAGGGCAAGGGCAGGTTTAGAACCCGTTGCTTATTCACTTGAAGCGCTTAAACAGGAAAGAAAGCATGAGCTGGCATTTGAAGCATTACGCTGGTTTGACCTCGTTCGTTGGGGAGATGTCAATAACGCCTTTAACGATGTAATTGACGTAAGAAACTCAGGTTCTGAAGCCAAATACCGGGTGAATTACAGGCCGGAAACTAAAGGACGGGTTCCGATTCCTGAAACTGAAATCCGGTTGTCAAATGGAGTTTATGAACAAAACCCGGGTTGGTAATAACAAGGTTAAATGAAAATATTTCAAAACAATATGAAAAGAAAAAATTTAATATTCAGCCTGTTTATCGGATTGATGGCGCTGATGGTGTCATGCGAAGCGATAGTAGATGAAAAAGATCTTGTAAATAATGTAACTGTTGAGGAGGTTGAACTCGTCGCAACCCAGAATTCAGCCAATGGTAACCTTATTACATTAAGTATGAATACGCCGGGAGTAACAGGGTATTGGGATTATAACCTGGGCAAAGCTCTTACCAACAAGGTTCAGTTTGTTTACCCGATTCCTGGAACATCAACCTTTACCTTTGTGGGAACACTGGGGGGAGAGTTTTTTGAGAAAACAATTGATGTTCAGGTTGAAGTGCTTGATACGCCACTTGACCAGGATTGGTATGACCTTGTAAGTGAAGAAACTTCTGAAGGAAAAGCCTGGGTTTTTGCCGGAACAGGTGGCGATGAAGGTCTGTGGTGGTTCATGAGTCCTCCCGATAATCCCGACCAGCATATGAGTGTTTGGTGGAATGCCGGTGGTACTTGTTGCCCTCCTTCAGATGCAGGTGGCCGAATGGTTTTCGATTTGGATGGAGCTGCCAATTATACCTATTATTCTGCTTCGGATGCTGCACCTCAAGTGGGAAGTTTTGTTCTCGATGTTGCGAACGGGACCCTGCAGTTTGGCGGAGGCCTCGATGTGCTGGGCGCTGACCCCGAAAGGAAAAGCCCTACAGCAACATACCAGATCATTTCTCTGACTGAAGATGAAATGATACTTTATGTGCCCAATAATGTAGGCGGAACAGGCTGGACATGGGTGTTCAGGCCAGCATAATTAAAGAAAGTTTTTGTTCACAGATACTGTGATTGTAGAACAGAAGTTCTGGCAATTAAAAAGTTAAGGCTGTCTCTTCAGGGGGGCAGCCTTTTTCTTTTCATAATTGTTGCTTTTTGCATTCCGGCCCGGTTCGAAAGACGCACCAATCAGTGATCAACTTCGTGTTTAATTGAATTTACTCTGGACCATGTATAGCCTTGATATTGTCATGGCCCGATTTCTTCCTGTGTTCCTTTTTTACTTTTCAATATCATTCAGGTTGAGGCAGTAAAAGAATATAACGGGAGAGGTCATTGAGAATGTTACTTAGTGATTTGGCAGACCAGCTTCAAAGGGTCATAAAAATTTTAAATGAAGATAAGGCACAAATGTTACCTGCAGATAAATGGAACGCAGGCAGATTTCTGAAATAATTTTTCATAAATTCGCATAGATGGTTGACTTAAGGTTGCGATGTTGCACTTTTGCAAAACCATTCCATATTCTCCATACTAATAAGTCAGTATATATGAAGATAATCAAGGAAGTTAAAATCAGCGATAACGGTTTTGTTTTTAACTCAAATACTGGCGATTCGTTCAGTATGAACCCTGTGGGGCTTGAGTTGATCAGGTTGTTATCTGAAGGTAAAGAATATGGAGAGATATTTGAAGCTTTTTCTGCAAAATATGAGGTAGACGAATTGACATTCGAGAAGGATTTTTATGAGTTTTGTTCACTGTTGAAGTATCACCAGATTGTTGTTCAGGAAAATCCTCATGAATTTAATTAAAGCCATATGACGAAACGATCCATTACCCTGGCCGTAACAGGCCTTAACAATACCGATAATCCTGGTCCGGGCGTTCCTTTTATCAGGGGTGTGAAGGAATCAGCTGATTTTGATGTGCGTGTGATCGGCCTTGTTTATGAGAATCTGGAGCCCGGTATTTACATGGAAGGCCTTTGCGACCGGATTTTCCAGGTGCCGTATCCTTCTGCCGGTTCGGATGAACTGATCGAGCGGGTAGAATACATTCACCAGCAGGAAAAGCTTGATGTGCTGGTTCCCAATTTTGATGCTGAACTGTTTTCGTTTATGAAGAATGAAGAACGGCTGCTTAATCTAGGGATCCACATGTTTTTGCCTCTTCTGGAGCAGTTCCAGGAGCGTGAAAAGCACAGGCTTCCGGAATTCGGGAAAAAATACGGGATCAAGGTTCCTCCGAGCCTGAACCTGGGAAGCCTTGGTCAGATTACGGAAATGGAAGAAAAATTTGATTACCCGGTTATGGTAAAAGGGCAGTTTTACGATGCCTGGCAGGCCAATAATAAAGAGCAGGTGAAGCAGGCTTTCATGAAGATATCTGCTAAATGGGGGCTGCCGGTTATAGCCCAGGAATTTGTATCGGGTACCGAGGTGAACGTAGTTGCCCTGGGCGATGGTAATGGCAACACCATTGCAGCAGTGCCCATGCGGAAACAATACATAACGGATAAGGGTAAAGCATGGGGGGGAATAACCCTTGCCGATGAAAAGATGATGGAACTGACCCGTTCCCTGATTTCACAGTCGAAGTGGAGGGGTGGCATGGAACTGGAACTGATCAAGACAAAATTGGGTGAATATTACCTGATAGAAATCAACCCGCGCATTCCTGCCTGGGTGTACCTTGCAGTGGGTGCCGGCCAGAACATTCCTGAAGCATTGGTGAAACTGGCTCTGGGCGAGGAGGTGAAGCCTATGCATCACTATAAAATAGGAAAAATGTTTGTACGCTATAGTTATGACATGCTTGTGGACCTTGAAAAGTTTGCAGCCATTTCCATGAACAGGGAAATATGAGATTTTTTCTATCTGCAGGCACGGGCAGTAATTTCATATTACAACCTGAAGAAATACAGGCAGGCAGCACCTCTCCCAGATGCAAAAATTATGTTGAAAGATGGATCATGGGAATAGTTAAGGAATCGTTTGCCTGCCGGTACATGCATGCATGCTGTCCTGGTCGTATTTATTAGCGGTTTTTCAGCAGCCCTGTACTTATAACTTACAGCTGTTCTGAATACACAGGGTAAAGGTGTCCGTATTTTTCAACGATCTCATCGAGAATTACATTGACTTCATTATTTGTTTCAGCCCGCAGCAGCCTGATTTTCAGGTCACGGAAGTTTTGAAGGCCCGGAAAATACCTGGCAAAATGACGGCGCATCATCAGGATGGCAGAGCGTTCATTGTCTTTCCATTCGAGGTTCAGCTGTAACTGCTCCCTTACATTGTCTACCACTTCCGAAACAGTGGGAGAGGGCAGGTTCGTTCCGGTTTGCAGGAAATGTTTTATTTCCCTGAAGATCCAGGGGCGTCCAATGGATGCACGGCCTACCATAAGGGCATCAACCCCGGTCTGCTGAAGCAATTCTGCAGCTTTAGGTCCGTCGGTAATATCACCGTTCCCTATGATGGGTATTTTAATTTTAGGGTTATTTTTCACTTCACCGATCAGAGTCCAGTCTGCTGTGCCGGTATATAACTGTTCACGCGTGCGCCCATGTATGGCAAGGGCTTCAATGCCTGCATCCTGTAACCGCAGAGCTGCTTCCATTACAGGTTTATCGGTGTTATTCCAGCCAAGGCGGGTTTTTGCAGTGACCGGAAGTTTAACAGCTTTTACAATGGCCGCAGCCATCTGTTGCATTTTAGGCAGGTCTTGCAGCATGGCTGCCCCTGCACCATGCCTGATGATTTTTTTCATGGGGCAGCCAAAGTTGATGTCGATGAAGTCGGGTTCCATTTCTTCGGCTAACTTTGCTGCATGCACCATGGAGCTTATCTGATGTCCATAGATCTGTACAGCTACAGGGCGGTCAAAATCATGGAGCACCATCTTCTGCCTTGTTTTCTGGACATCGCGAACCAGTGCTTCTGAGGATACAAATTCAGTATACATTACATCAGCCCCATACTTCTTACACATCCACCTGAACGACTTGTAGGTGACATCTTCCATGGGGGCAAGAAAAAGCGGAATACCTTCGAGTATGAGGTTACCTATTTTCATGTTTTAAAACCAGAGGTGTTGAGCCAGAATCTTAAATCCCATACCAGTAAGAATGATTCCTCCCAGTACAAGTGACTGATGGCTTCGGTTGCTGGGAATACTCTTGCCAAATAACATTCCAAGCATGGAAGCTATAAAGGTTACACTTCCGATGATCAGGACAGGGATTATAATTGGTGTATCGAGAAATCCGAAAGTAAAACCTACTACCATTGAATCGAGGCTTGTAGCAACAGCCATCCAGAGTATCATTTTTACCTGGAGGGGATTGAAATTTCTGAGCGGCCCTTCCTTGCTTATTCCTTCAGCAATCATTTTTAAACCGATCAGGGTAAGCAGGCTGAATGCCAGCCAGTGGCCAATCGATTCTACCAATGGCTGAAGCGATGTACCCGCCAACCATCCTGCAACAGGGAAAATGGTTTGAAACAAGGCCAGCGAGAATGCTATGCGGACAGCCTGCAGGAAACGGATTTCCTGCTTCATCACACCACAAGATACAGATACGGCAAACGAATCGAAGCTAAGTCCGATACCTGTAATCAGGAATACCATAAAATGGGAATAACTCATCACACAAAAAGTCGCAAAATTATATTTTTAAGGTTAATAAAAAAGATTTGCAGATTAAATAACAGGAAATTTCAGCTTCAGCTGTTATAAATTTAACCGGTAGTCGTCAAAGTTATCAGAAAGCAAATTGGCAGACAGTTAAATGACAGATATAGAATTTAAAAACAATGTATTGCCTTATTCACGGAAGTTGTATCCCATGTTGAAAAGGATACTGAAAAGTGAGGATGAAACAAGGGATGCAGTTCAGGAACTGATGCTGAAGCTGTGGAATAAAAGACATGAGCTTGAGAAATGTCATCATCAGCAGGCATACATCTTTACAATGGCAAAAAACTACAGCTTCGATATATTGAAAAAAAAGAAGCCTCTCTCACTGGAGGATTGTAAATATGAATATTTGGAAGCTGAAGATATGAACCCTGAAGTAAACGAAAAATATGAGCACGTTCAAAGGATTATTGCAAACCTGCCCGATAAATATAAGGAGGTTATCAGAATGCGCGACATCGACGGCTTATCCTTTGAGGAAATAAATGCTGTTACCGGACTCGAGGTGACAAACATCAGGGTTATATTATCGAGAGCAAGACAAAAGGTAAAAGAAGAGATTGAAAAAATTTACAATTATGAAGACAAACGACAGATTACTGGAGAAATATTATAATGGGGAAACTTCACTTGAAGAAGAAAAACTGCTTAAAGAAACTTATACAACAGCAGGAACCCCGTCGGCAGAAAACGATATATTCGGTTTTTACGAAGCAGAGGCATTTGTACCATCTGACCTCGAAGAGTCGGTTTTTAATAACATAACGCAGAAACAGCAAAAGGCAAAAGTTAGAAAGATGTGGTTATACAGATTCACTTCGGCTGCTGCATCTGTACTGATCGTTATGACCGTTTTTATGGGAATCAGGAATGACAGGATGCAAAAAATGGAAAATGATTTTTTTGTAATGGAACAGGCTTTATTCCAGGTTTCGCAGAGCATTCAGCCTGCTGAGGAGGAGGAAATGCTTGTTCTTTGGGTAGATGAGAATGTGGAAATAATAATCAACTGATAAATATGAAAGCAATGAAAACAATGATTTTGATTTTAATGGTTTGTCTGATACCTTTTGCAGGTGTGGGACAGGCAGGATTGTTTGAAGAACTGACCCGGAAGTATTCTGACAGGGATGGATTTAGTGCAAGCCGCATCACCAGTGATATGTTTGATTTATATGTCAAAAAAAGAAATATAGATGAAAAATCACCGGTGTTTGATGCACTGAAAAGCCTTGACAACATACTTGTTGTAACCCAAAGCAACTGGAAAAGTCCTGCTGCTCCGGGAGAAGCTGATAAAACATCGGATGATGAGATGCACCAGTTATTTTTACAGCATTATTCAAAGAATAATTTCACCCTTTTGAAAACAGAAAAACAGATGGGAGAGGATGTGAAAGTGTACCTGAAAAAGAACCAGGATAAAGTTGAATCGGTAGCTCTTGTAACCAAGTCGCCGGTTATGACTCAGCTGATAGAGCTGCAGGGGAATATTGACCTTAAGAATGTTTCACAGCTGAGCCAGGCATTGAACCTCAGGGGGCTTGAAAACCTGTATAAGATTAGTGGCAGCGGACCCAGGGCAGTATTTATTGCTCCTCCTGATCAGCATTTTTCAGAAGAAAGGATTCAGGAGATGAGCAGGCAAATGAGGGAGATGGCAGAAAAACAGCATTTCATGACTGATGAACAACGCAGGCAGATAGAGGAGCAGACAAAGCATATAGTTGAAAAGCAAAGGATAATGGGAGAAAGATACCGTGAAATGGCCGAAAAATATCAGCGGAATCCGATATTTCTAAGCGAACCAGGTGATACATCAACTGTATATTACATCAATGGGAAAAAGGTCAAATCTGATGATATCAGAAAGATTTCACAGGATAATATTCAAAGCATAGAGATAACAAAAAAGAATGATAAAACGGATAAAACCACGATCAGGATAAAAACGAAGGAATAATGTTCAGGAAAAAAGGAAGGGGCGGCTGAATTTCAGCCGCCCCTTCCTTTTTTTAAAAGCTAAAAACTCTTACTGTAAGTATTTTGAATAGGTAACAATTAATTTTATGCCGGTCTGGCTATTGGCGCCCTTTAAAACCACCCGGTTCACTTCACTGTTAATGCCAAGGGTACTCAGGTAGAACCCCCTGTTTCCAATTTTGTCACCTTGATCCTCGATGATGTTCTGCATGTGCTGGGTAATGTTGAAGCGGTAGGTATAGTCGCTGCGAAGAGTGCCACCGTAATAGGCAGTACTGAAGATAAAGTCAGCGGGCCATGCTTCCAATCCATCGGGATTGATATACCTTAAGAACAGCCGTGATGGTGGCGGGAACTTCTTAACATCTGTGGCAAGCGTATCGATCTGAAACACCAGTTCAGCACGGTTTATGGCCGTATTTACAGAGTCTTTCCATGATCCCAGATTTTCAATTAAGATTTTTGATCTTAACCCTCCGGCAGACTGTATATAAACCAGGGAATCATCTGCCGTTTCTGAATTCAGGCTGTTAAAAAAGGGAGTAGCTGAATAATCCTGTTCAATTGAATTGACACGGGCACTTGACGGACTGATCTGGTAAGCATGGTACATCAGGGTATCCGGTCTTTCCTTCGCCAGATTTTCATCATTGTTGTAATAAACAGCAAGGGCTGAACCCTGGAAAGCACTTGAATAAGCTGCTTCAAGTGTAAGTATGCTGCCACCTGTTGTTGTTTGTTTTTGTGATTCGATAAGCAGTCCTCTAAAAAACTGCAGGAAAACATCATTATTAGCCATTTGTTCCGGAGTGGCACTTACAAGTTTTTCTCCCAGCGATTTATCGATTGGTATGTTTATCAATTGGTAAAAAGTATCCCTTGATGCGGAATCCAGTCTGACAACCGGTGTATAAGCTCTTTCACCAAGCAGGAAATCAGAAGCCAGCGATTTTAAATCAACATTCTGGTAATACGGGTAATTGGAAGAGACGCCACTGGCATTTGCAGTATCGGCATAAATAGGATCGATCAGTTCATATACCCTGAAAACCTGGGGCGTAACAGTATCACCATACATAAGCCTGTAATAGAGGTGCAGTTTCACAGAATCAACAACTGTATTGGTGCCATAGTCGGGCAGGCCACGCAGGCGGAAGTGTGTCGCAAAATTTATTGTTGTCGTACCAAAAAGGGGGTCATTCATGCTGCCCAGCAGGCTTTTTGTTGGTTCGTCGGTACGTATGGGATTTTCTGTAAAGGTATAGGATGAAATGCTGTTTGTTTCTACAATGTTCCTGACTTCGATGAGATCGGTTGCAGGCAGCAATTCCATACCAAGGTCATTGGGATCATTACATGATGAGATGAAGGCCATGGTAAAACTTAACAGAACATAAGCGCAGCAACGAAGTATTTTTATTCCTTTCACTTGAATTTCAGATTTTAATTTTTATCCTTTAGGCAGGAAAATTAGACAAACGTATAAAAAAACAATGAAGCAGTTAATCTTCAGGATGTAATTTTGATCTTTTTACATTTATATTTCTTTTTTTAACAACTACCACACCTTTTCATAAAACTTGTCGTAGGCATCGATATAAATGCTTTTGGGCTGATAGGGAAGGTAAGGTTTACCATTGGAAGACATATATTTGGAAAGGTCAGGATTGATGTTTTCAGAACCCTGGATGACTGCATCGGAATAATCAATTGCCAGTTTGCTCAAATTTACAAAATCGGGTTCATCGAGCCATTTAACATCCTCAGGAGATATGCTGTCGAACAATACCTTGTTTTTAATTTCAGGGTTCCATTGATTTTTGAATGCATCGTCATAAACCGAATAAACTACCTTGGAATTAATGAAAAGCGGGTTATTATAATAATATTTTTTAATAAAAAGCGGTACAAGGGAAGTGATCCATCCATGGCAATGAATCAAATCGGGAGCCCACCTTAATTTTATAACGGTTTCAAGAACTCCGCGGGCAAAGAACAATGCCCTTTCATCGTTATCGGGAAACTCTTCCCCCTTTGAATTGGCAACAACCTGTTTCCTGTGGAAATAGTCTTCATTATCAATAAAATAAACCTGCATCCGGGCAGCCTGTATGGAGGCTACCTTAATGATGAGCGGGTGGTCGGTATCATCAATAACCAGGTTCATGCCCGATAACCGGATAACTTCATGCAACTGGTTTCTGCGTTCGTTAACACATCCGTAACGGGGCATAAATGTACGTATTTCACGACCTTTCTCCTGCACACCCTGAGGCAGGTAACGGGCTATTTCCGACATCTCACTCTCTGGTAAGTAGGGGGTAATCTCCTGGGAAATATATAGGATCTTTTTCTTTTCCATTGACCTATAAACGCGGTTTTGTAACAGTATGCAAAGGTAACAAAATTATCCTAAATATTCAATGACCCCTATTTTCATTGAGTTAACAACAGGGTGATATTGACTTTCATAGGGTGTAACGGAAAGGATTATTTATTTACTTTGCACCTTTAATTGAAAACCATGATACTGGTTAGAACAATAAAAGAACTAAAGGAACAGTTGGAGGGAATTGGTGCAGAAGGTAGTGTAGGTTTTGTTCCTACAATGGGTGCATTGCACGAAGGACATTTGTCATTGGTGGAGGCTGCATCTGCTGAAAACAGTACGGTTGTAGTGAGTATTTTTGTAAATCCAACCCAGTTTAATGATCCTGATGATTTGAAAAGGTACCCGCGTAACCTGGGATCTGACATGGAGTTGCTGAAAACAACCCGGTGTGATATTGTTTTTGCTCCCGGTGCGACTGAAATATATCCTGAACCTGATAACCGCAGGTTTAACTTTGGCTTGCTTGAGGAGGTGATGGAAGGCAAATACCGGCCTGGTCATTTTAACGGGGTTGCTCAGGTTGTCAGCCGTCTTTTCGATATTGTTAAACCGGATAAAGCATATTTCGGACTGAAGGATTTTCAGCAGCTTGCTATAATAAAGGCCATGGTCAGAATGTTAGGCATGAAGGTTGTTATTGTTCCCTGCCCGATCATCAGGGAAGAAAGCGGATTAGCTATGAGTTCCCGTAATGAATTGCTATCACAGGAAGAGCGGAAGGAAGCTGCCCTGATATATAGAACATTAGAACAGGCAAAGCAACATGCTGGACTTAAATCCGTACAGGAACTTGAATATTGGGTGAAAGAAACCATCAACAAAAGTTCTTTTTTAAATGTTGAATATTTTGAAATAGTTGAAAGTGAAACACTTCAGCCAGCGACTGACTGGGGCAGCAAAGGCTCTAAAACAGGCTGTATAGCAGTTTTCTGTGGGAAGGTACGATTAATAGACAATATTGTTTTGAATTGAAAAACAGAAGTATGCAGATCGAAGTTTGTAAATCGAAAATACATAAAGTTACAGTGACTGAGGCCAACCTGCAGTATGTTGGCAGTATTACCATAGATGAAGACCTGATGGATGCAGCCAATCTGATAGAGAATGAGAAAGTGCAGGTAGTCAACATCAATAATGGAGAACGGCTGGAAACCTATGTCATAAAAGGTGAACGCGGTAAAGGTACCATCTGTCTGAATGGGCCGGCGGCAAGAAAAGCAGCTGTCGGTGATGTGGTTATCATCATTTCATACGCCCACATGGACTTCGAAGAAGCCAGGACATTTAAGCCATCGATTATCTTTCCCGATGTTGAAACCAACCGCCTCGTTTAATTGGTTATTCCAGTCATCTGGTGGTATAATTTTCTGAAGTTACCTCTGTAACCGGTTCGATCAAAACTTTCAGGAACCTCCGGTAACTTATCATTTGCAGTGTAAAGCTTATTCTCATTCAGGCCTGTATAGCCGAAATTTTCTGTTCTGATCCTGTTGTATACATGAAGAACATCATGCCTGATGTTGTTGGTGTGAAATTGATTTCCTTCAAACCAGGTGATCCCGGTACAATTGTAATATTTCTGAAATACAGGATTCAGGCTTTCTTTGGCAGTATTTCCGGTTTCTCCATTCGGGCCGGAAAACAAAACTTCATCAGCAATAAAGGTATTATCATTGAACTGCAGGTCTGATGAAAGGGGATAGCTGATTTTCTGATGTCCTTCGTCAATGAAAAGGTTATTGCGGATTGTAAGACCTTCTGCCATGTGGTGATGCACAGGCACGATTGTATGAACAGCAAGGTTATTTTCCATGATGCAGTTTGATGAAAGCTCATCAAAATAATAAGTCCATCCTTCTGTTGTATTTCCTTTTTGATATAGAACAGCATTATTACGGTAAATGGTTGAGTCACCTCCATAACAGTATATGGCACCACCATCTGCCATCACCTGTTTGAAATCATAAATCAGGTTGTATTCAGCAACAGAATGTTTACCCAATCCGTTGATGGCGCAATAAGGAATATTGTATAGTTCGCAATGTGATACAATGTTGTTGCTGCCGCTTCCCATGATACCAACAGCTCCAAAATATAATTTTCCCAGGTCATGTATACCACAACGTTCTATTTTAAAATTGTCGCCGCTATAAGATAAGCCACCTGCTCCGGTAAAAGAAAATTCGCAGTCGGAAACGGAGATATTACTGCCTGTAAGTTTGACGGCCCAACCTGCAACATTTTTGACTTTAAGGTTCTCAAGCACAAGGTTATCAGCCTGATCGGCAACAATGGCACCGGTTATAGCATACGTTCCGTAACCTGTGTTTGAAACAGGAGCACCTGAGCACATCATCTCCAGGTTTTTTACGACGATATTTTTTGAGCCTTTTTCCATCCTGAAGAAATGGTTCTGGCTTGGAATCATAGCTATGAGGTTTCCTTCTTTTTCGTGTGAAAATGGCCAATAAACAACTTTTCTCATGGTACGGTCGACATACCATTGTCCCGGGCGGGTCAATCCTTCCTTAATGTTCCATACGATATACTGCATGGTTTTTTCACCTGCCCAGGATGCGTATGCTCCTGGCGGATGTGTAAGTTTGTTGGAAAAGGTAATACTCCGGCTGATTGTATCGATAGATGAAACACCTGTGTAAGAATCATCCCATGCATGAAAAACTGTAAATTCCGCATTGTTTACATCCAGCCATGAGCCAAGATCTTCAGGGTTATAATACATGGTTGTCAGATCTTTTTGCGTGGGTTTCTGTGACCATCCTCCCTGGGTGCTTTGCCATTGATGCGGCCATTCGCTTTGATGGGTGAATACCCCTTTTTCAGGCAACCGGGCTCTTTCACGGAGAGAGTCGTTAACAACAAGTATCCTGAAATCAAGTTCAGGCCATTCATCATCCGGAATTTGAGCTTCCAGATAATGGCCATTGCGTTGCCAGTTAACAAGCCTTTTCCCTCCGAATAACCTGGATGATTTCCCTTTTTCACCGCTGATAACTATACCTGAATCCTTTTCAGTGATAACAACTGAAACATCATAATAATCTCCTTCACCAACAATGATTTGCTGAATTTGATTTTTTTCTGCCAGTTCAACTGCTTTTTGAATGGTTGCCACGGGTTTACCCCGGGAACCTTCCTGCAGATCATCACCTTCCGGCGACACATAAACAGCAGGTTCAGAACAGGATGTCAACATAAAAAAAGCAGCAGTCAGTAAAACCCATTTGAAGGAGGAATAGAAAATTTGGTTATCAGGTTTTTTCATATCAAAGGAATTTTTGCCTGCGGTTATTATACATCCGCATTAATGGCTGTTAAGATAAAAAAAATCCCCTCATGAAAAGTATGAACTTACCTACACGAATTTTTCCCTTTTTTGAAGGTTAAACAATCCATAAAGAATAAATACAATAGTTCCGGTTGCCAGGAATATCCGGTTTTTGGTGATAAGGTTTTGCCAGATAAATTCATTGAAATTGTTGGGGATATTAAACGGGTTTAAAAAAACATTCCATTGAGTTCGGGCAAAAGCGTCCTGTAAAATCATAAGGCCTATCCCTAAAAGCACCATTGTAACTGCTGTTCCGTTGCCGTTTTTGATGATTGTTGAGAACATAAAAGCGAGCGAACCCATAAAAATGATGGGATACATCAGCTGATAAGCCATTTCAATAACATGCACTTTATACAGAAGGACAGACGCAGCGATAGCAAACAATATAATGATGAGGAAGATCAGGACATAGATTAAAAGCAGCCTCACCAGCCAAACTTTATACCTGTAGTTTGAAATTCCAAATAGAATTTCAAGCATGCGGGCATCATCGTCATTTTGAATACCAAACACAGAAGGGTAGAAAATGAGCAGAATCCCCGGAAAAATCAGAAGTTCATATACTGTTCCTTCACTTAAAGCCTCCCTGCTCATAACGGTTTCTACGGCGAAGAAAAGGAAGAATCCCAAAGCGGCAAGCAAAAACCATATAAACCTGCCGGCAAATATGATTTTCAGGTTATACCTGATCATAATGCTCTGGTTAATGAATGTATTTTTTATAAGGCTTTTCTGTTCCATTTTTTAAAATATTATACAAAGTCTTTTAAGAGGCAGAGATAGGCATCTTCAAGGTGAGGTGAAACATTCACCGCATTGTCAGAAGGTTTTTCTTTGGAAAGCACCCTCAGTTTAATATTTTCACCATCACGCATATGATGAACGATAAGCTGTTTATTGGCGAAGCTGTCAAATTCTTTGGCAGGAATTGTCATTTGCCACACAAACCCCTGACCCATTCGTACCATGTCGTTAGGTGTGCCGTAGTATTTGAGATTACCCCTGTTAATTACAGCAACCTGGTTACAGGAGCTTGAAATATCCTCAATAATATGGGTTGAGAAAATGACGATCCTTTCGCGGCTGAGTTCCACCAACAGGTTTCTAAAGCGGATACGTTCCCGCGGGTCAAGGCCTGCGGTAGGTTCATCCACAACAAGGATCCTGGGCAGGTTTAGAAGGATTTGTGCGATCCCTATACGCTGCTTCATACCACCTGAGAATGAACCAATTTTATCGTCCTTGCGATCAATCATATGAACGCTTTTTAAAACATATTCAATACGTTCTTTCCTGAGGTTTACATCTTCAATACCTTTTAGTATCGACTGATAATCGAGAAATTCCCATGCTGACATATTTTCATAGGTTCCAAAAGCCTGGGGTAGATAGCCTATAAGTCCCTGCAGTTCTTCACGGTGTTTTTGCGTATCAAGGCCATTGATCCATATTTTTCCGTAGCTCTGTTCCAGAATACCGCAAATGATGCGCATCATGGTTGATTTTCCTGCACCATTAGGTCCGAGTAACCCGAACATGCCGGTTTTTATTTCAAGTGATACGCCATTGAGTGCCCTGAAAGGAACCTTGCGTTTTCCCAACACCGGAATCTGCCTTACCATGTTGAAGTACCACCTGCGTAAACCTCCAAATCTGCCCTCAATCCTGGCGATGTTCACTTTTTTGCTATGGATGTATTCTCCTGTGCTGTAAATAACAAGTAGCAGAAACCAGATAATCCCTACGAATATAACCATACCTATGTTTCGCCACTCCCTGGAGAATATGAAAAGGAAGAGTACAGGTACTGCCCAGTAGATGATATTTTTGACTATACGGATTGTTTTAAGATAGATGTGTTTGCCTGTAGATTCATATTTGTTTGTGAGTACCTGGGCAAAGGGAATCCATAGCAGGAAAAGGAAGAAGTAGACAAAGTGGGACATAATCCACATCCAGAAACCACTCTCAAGATAGTAGAAGGTGAAATAGACCAGGAAACCAAAGAATGGTATTTGCCAGATCAGGTCATAAAAGTCGCGGATGTGTTTGTAGTCTCTTAATAATCCTGCGCGTTCCCTTATTTTGATTCCTGCTTTCCATTCGCGTGCAAACCGGTTATCACGGTCGTAAACTTTTACAAGCCTTCGCACTACTATCCGGATCTGCTGTTCTTTTGCAACAACATCCGAACTTGCCTTTCTAAGGCTTGTAAGAACAAATGCCATGACTCCGGGGATGAGGATTGTAATAAGCATAAATCCTAACAGTTGCCATAAAAAAGAATCAACTTTAAGGTAAATGTAAATGGCCGCAGCTATGAAGATTACAATTTGCAGGAGTTTGAGGCCCCAGTGCAGTGATTTGAGCCAGTTAATGGCGTTTTCCATGCCAAAATACAAGGTAGGTATGAATACCAATGTAAGCAGGGTGCTTAATGCAAGGCCTCCAATTACAGTAATGGCAAAAGGGGCCCCGATTGCTCCCACGTATTCCGATTGACCCAGGGCCAATGGCATCATGGCAACTATTGTGGTGATGGCTGTAATCAAAATTGGTCTTACACGTGAAAGGCCTGCTGTAATAAGTGCCCTGGATTTACGGTATCCCCTCTTCCTTAAAATATTTGTGAAGTCGATGAGGATTATTCCATTATTGACAACTACACCCAGAAGGATAAGAAAGCCCGTGAGAGTATTTGCATTGAACAGGCTATTGCCTGTAAAGATGAGTGCAATAAAAGATCCGATTGCAGCCAGCGGAACGGAAAACATTAGTACTACAGGCATCACAAGTGATTCGAATACTGAAGCCAGGATCATGAGGATCAGGATAAAGGCAGCAATGATCAGGAAATAAAATTCAGAAAACTGATCTTCTTCATGTATAACTTCAACGGCCACTCCGGGGGGTAGTTTATAATTTCCAACGATCTCATCTATTTCCAGGCGATAAGCTTGAAGCAGGTCTTTTGATTGTTCTGCTTCAGCTGCAAAACGGTAAAAAAGTTCTATTTGTTTTTCCTGATTGACCCTGGATATACTTGCCATTCCATCGGAGTATACAAGATCAGCAATTTCCTGGATGTCGTAGGCAGCACCCTGGGTGTTGCTTACCCGAAGTCGTTTTAAATCATCAATATTTTTTTCCTGTATTTCTTCTTCATTAGGTAGCTTTTCCTTGATGATGATTTCATATTCCTCATTTCCCTGCTTGAAGTTTACACCTGAAGTAAACTCATTTGTAAATGAACTTAATTCCGAGGCAATGTTATTCAGGTTTAAGCCAAACTGTGCAAGAAGCAACTGGTTAAAATGAAGATGAATTTCAGGCCTGTTGCTGGAAAAACTTACATCGGCACTTCTGATCGATTCGAGATTCTCGATGTAGTACTGCAAATCTTCGGCAACACCTTTCATTGAATTAAAATCTTCACCTTTAACCACGATCCTTTCGCGGTTTTCGCCTATACCCATGAAGCGGCTGAAATTTTGCATACCTGCGCCTCCTCCACCACCTCCACTTCGAAACCTGTTACTTGATGCGGGAGCAGTGAGGCTTATTTCCGACCTGGCAATATTTTGGATAAGGCCTTCAACCTGCGCCTTGATTTCAGCCATGTTCCGATTGTTGATCTTTTTGTACTCATCCTGCAGCACAACAGTAATCACCGCTTCTTCCTGCTGGATATTTGCAATTACATCTTTCTTTTCAGCAACCTCCTCAAGCCTGTTTTCCACTTCAGCTACAACCAGGTCAGTAGCCTCAAGAGTTGTACCGGTGGGCATAGTTACATAAATAGAAAACCGGGATTCCTCTACTTCTTCAAGATTATTTACACTTACTGCCAGTACAATGAATATAGTTACAAAAAAAAGGACCAGTGCTCCTACAACAGTTGCTGCCGGAGAACGCATGCTTGCTTTAAGCAACAGGATGTATATCTGTACTGTACGGTTATTTGTTGTTACTTTTTCATAAAAAATATTATGGGATGATTCCCTTTTTAGCAAAAAATGCGCAGCCATCGGTATGAGCAGCAAAGCAACAAATAATGAAACAGTGAGGGTGGAAATGATAGATACACCCACATGGTTTCCAAGAAGCTTTATCATGTATTCCGATGAAAACAGGAATGGGAGAAAAACTACAACAGTTGTAAAGGTGGCTGCAAAAATCGACCGCCATACTTCAGTGGTACCCTGTACTACCGCCCTTTCAGGAGTATATTGTTGTCCGGACAGCCTGTATATGTTTTCAAGCACCACTACACTGTTGTCGAGCAGCATACCAATTGCAAGTACAAGACCAACAAGGGTAAGGCTATTGATTGAAACATTGAATGCATAGAACAAATTAAAAGCAGTAAACACTGATATCGGGATGGCCAGTGCTATTATGGATACAATGCGAAGGTTTTTAAGGAATATCCACAATACAAAAATTGCAAGAAGTCCTCCTACCAATGCCAGGTTCATGATCTGGTCGATGTTTTTTTCCATCGTTTCTGCCAGGTTTGTCTGCACTACCATTTCCACCTCGTTTGCAGCAAGTTTTTCATTGAGGATGCCAATCCTTTCCTGTACCTTTCGCGAAAGTTCGATGAGGTTTGCCTGGGAATCACTTACCAGGGCAATGGACACAGCATCCAGTCCGTTTACACGACTTATGGATTCCTCTTCCTTTACACCAAAGAATACATCTGCAACATTTTTAAGGTAAACAGGCCCTTCAGCAAGAATAACATTTTCAATATCAGTTACCTGTTCATATTCAGAAGTTACATGCACGAAATATTTGTTTTGATTTTCATGCAGGTATCCTGCAAATGTGCGGTTTGTAGAATTGGATGCAACTGCATTCCTGATCTGGGCTGGTGTGATTTCATAAGCTTCAAGTGCGGCCTTATCATAGGTTATTTCAATGGAACGCTCTTTTCCTCCATAAACGGTAACAGAAGCAATTCCGTCGATGTTTTCCAGTTCGGCTGCAATTTCCTGATCTACAATATTACGAAGGCGGTCGGTTCCTCCGCTTCCCCTTACCTGTAACTCCATAAACTGGTTGGTCAGTTGCTGAATGTCAACCCTGTTGACCGACACAGTAAAATTTTCATCCAGGTTATCGGAAGCCTGTTTTATTTTCTCCTGCAGCTTTAGAAAAGTGTATTTGAAATTGACGTTTTGGTTAAAGCTGACCTGTATGGTAGCAGTACGGTTATTCAGAAAAGTTTCTATGGTTTCAACTCCTTCCATCGTTCCAACTGCCCCTTCAATAGGAATAACAGCCTGGTTTTCCATATAGGAAGGATTTACTTCGATGCGGGAAGTGATTTGTACGAACAGCATCGGGAGTTCGGCATTAGGCATGAGTTCTACCGGCAGTTGCTTATAGGAGACATACCCAAGCAGGGTAAGCCCGGTAAACAACATACTGATAAGTACTTTTCGGTTTATGATAAAATTCATCTTATTTTTTTGAAAATAAGGTTCTTGTCCTGTCTAAAATATCAAATACACATGGAATGACTACCAGTGTAAGAAGCGTTGAAGTTACAAGGCCACCAATCACTGCAAGGGCCATAGGTGACCGCAAAGAAGCGCTTTCTCCGAACCCGAATGTGAGCGGTAATAAGGCTAATATTGTAGTAAGGCTGGTCATAATGATCGGGCGGATGCGTTGTTGCCCTGCCTGGAGTATGGCTTCCCTTCTTTCCATGCCTTCCCTTATGAGCTGATTAATCCGGTCGACTAGAATGATGGAATTGTTTACAGCTATACCTGCCAGCATGATGATACCAATCAATGCCATTATATTAAATGTTTTACCCAATGCAAGAAAAATCAGAATGCTGCCCACTACTGCAAGAGGAATGGTAAGTAAAATCGTAAATGGATGCACAAGCGATTCAAACTGTGACGCCATTACCATGTAAACCAGGATCACAGAAAGAATAAGGGCAAAGCTTAAACTGCTGACTGATTCCTGCCGCTTTTCTTCTTCCCCTGTAATCATAATCCTGTAGTTGGCCGGCAATTCAATGGATGATGTTTCCTGCCGGATGCTTTGAGCAACGTGGTTCAGGGCAAGTCCTTTATCCATTTGAGCTGTTATACGCCCTGTCCGGTTTTGATTCATTCTTAAAATTTCCTTTGGTGAGGTGCCAAAAGAAATATCTGCAATTTCACTTAATCTGAAAACCTGATTGCCAGAATTGATGGTCAGCTGATAGATTTCATTCAGCCCTTTTTCCGGAACTTTAATTGTGATATCACGCATTTCACCCGACCTCTCAATCTGACCTGCATTTTTACCTTCCAGTTGATCCTGCATCTGCGATATTACATTATTGATATCAATATTATGCATGCCTGCCCTGATACGGTCAACATGTACTTCCACCCCCGGGGCACCGTCTTCAATCGAACTCCTGATATTGAACAAACCGTTGATGTTTTCCATTTTTTCACTTACCTGGACAACAAGATTCTCAATTTCACCAAGATCTTCACCCCTTACTTCTACAACAAGCGGAGCCTCATCTGTACCAAGGATCGACTTCAAGGCACTTTGTTCTTCAGAGTAACTGATCTCAAGTCCTGGTGTATTGGCAGTTAGCCTGTCCATGGTGGAAATGACTTCAGAAGTAGTAACGCTGGATTCAGGCTTAAGAATCACTTTTATTTGTGCGGTATTCTCTCCATAAAATACGGAGGTGACATCACCGGCCATACTGGTTGAGGGGCCAGAGTGGGAATATAATTTATCAAGATTTTCCCCCAGGAATTCTGACAGAATGGTTTCAATATTTTTAACTGTTGCTTCTGTCCGTTTAAGTTTGGTACCTTCCTGAAGCTTCAGGTTCATTGTGAATTCCCTGGTTTCCGTTTTCGGCATGAACTCAGTGCCAATGAAAGGTACCAGCATAAATGATCCTGCTACAAGAATAAAGGTTAGTATTACAACTGGCCATTTTATATTGAGCACCTTCCCAAGGAACCTGGCATAACCACCCATTTTGACAGAATGTCTTTTAACAGGTGCTTTTTTATTTTTATAAAACCAATGGTACAATGCAGGAATAACAAAAATAGCAACAAACAATGAGGAAATTAATGAGAATGCAACCGTCCATGCCTGATCCTTGAATAATTCACCTGATGCTCCATGCATGTAAACAATTGGTAGAAATACTACGATGGTGGTAAGGGTTGAGGCAGTAATTGCCCCTCCCACTTCGGCTGTTCCTGAAATGGCAGCATCCTTTACACTCATTCCATTTTCATGGTTCCTGAATATGTTTTCCAGTACTACAATGGCATTGTCAACGAGCATACCTGCACCAAGAGCAAGACCACCCAAAGTCATGATGTTAATGGTGAGGTTATTAAAGTACATCAGGTTGAAGGTAGCAATGATTGAAATCGGAATGGCAATGCTTACAATAAGCGTGGTGCCTATCCTTCTCAGGAAAATAAATAAAATGAACACAGCAAGGAGAATTCCCAAAAGGGCTGTATTCTGTACTTCCTTTATGGAACTGCTGATGAAACTTCCCTGGTTGGATACCTGCTGCAGAGTATAACCGGGCAGGGCTCTTTCAATATTTGCAAGTGCCTTGTTTATCTGATCAACAGCTTTTACAGTGTTAAATTTAGTTTCCTTATATATTGCGAGGCCTACACTTCTTTCACCATTGAAATGTACAATATTTGCAGGTTCCTTATTCCCCGTTGATATTGTAGCTACATCTCTGAGGAAAACAGGTGCCATTTCTATTCTTGAATTTCCTGTTGTTTCCGGCCTTACTGCTTTATAGCCTACAATCAGGCCTTCAAAATCATTTAAATCACTCAGCATGCCCACACCCTTCACAATATATTGAAGTCCCATCTCACTAATCCTTCCGCCCGAAACATTGCGGTTGAAATTCTGGATGCGGGAACTTACTTCATCAAGCGACAATCCCTGTGATTCGAGACGGTAATGATCGGTGCTGATAATGATTTCACTTTCTTCCTGACCCGATAGTTCCACTTCGGCTACCCCCTCCAGCCTGATCAGTTCATTACGGATATAATTCTCCGCAACTTTTCTGATTTCGTTCATATCGGTAATTTCATTGTGACGCACAGCGATAAGCATAACTGGAGTAGTATTCGGATCGTGCTGTGTGATTCTTAAATCATCTATATCAGCATTTTGTGTCAGGGAATTCATTGCCTTTTGAAGGTCGAGGAAAGCTTCATCCATATCCTTGTTCCAGGCATATTCCACAGTTATCTGGGCAGTTCCTACCCTGGTAACTGAAGAAACCTGCAGAACATCTGACTGTCTTATGGCAAGGGCTTCTATGTTTTCAACAAACTGTTTTTCCATTTCCTCAGGTGGACGTTCACCCGATTTTACCTCAATAAAAATACGGGGAGAGTTCAGGTCAGGAAACAGATCGACTCCCAGCTTGTCAAATGAAATGAATCCAAGGAGAATGACTCCAAGGACGATCATCAGTATGGTAACCGGGTAATCGACTGAAAATTGAGTTAATTTCTTCATTGGACTGACTTTCTTTAGGGTTCCGTTTTAACTAGCGGATTATTTTAACCTTTGAATTGTTGCGCAGGGTTTCATATCCCTGAATGATTAACCTGTCATTAGCCTGAAGTCCTTCCACCACTTCAACATCATTCTGATTTTCGATACCTGTGGTTATGTATCGGCTGTCTGCTGCACTGTTCCGCCCTACGATGAAGACATACTTGCCACGTCCGCCAGTCATGATGATATCTTTGGGAATTACTACTGTACTATCCTTTTGGTCGGTAATAATATCAGCTTTTACAAACATGCCAGGTCTGAATTTTAAACCGGGGTTTGTAATTTCGATTTTACCTGCAAACGTGCGGGTTTCAGTACTTATGGCAGGTGAAATTTCAGTTACTTTTCCTGTCAGGGTATCGTTGGGAAGTGTATAGCTAGTAACCAGAACCTCCTGCCCGAGCTGAAGTTGAGGAATATTATTTTCAGGAAGGTTTATGAGCATATACATCTGATCATAGCTCATCAGGGTCACCAGATGTGAACCTGATGTCAGCCTTGTTCCGTTGGTGTAATAGGGTAATTCAACAATTACTCCGGAAAAGGGTGCTACAACATTCATTTTAGCCAGCTGGATCCTGGAATTTTCGAAATTGTACTGTGCGTTTGTTCTGGATACTTCTGAATTTCTAAGTTCACGCAAGGTCACACCACCTTTTTCATAAAGCGACTTTTGCTTTTCATACTCCTGTTCAGAAATCTCAAGGTTCAGCTTCACTGCTTCTACAGCAAGATTATTCTCGTACTCCTCATTTTCAAACCGGATGATGGTCTGACCCTTATTTACTCTGTCTCCAAGCTTAAAAGGCCTTCCTGTAGCAGGATTTCTTTGCAGGTAATATTCCCCTGTCATTTCAGAATTCAGAACCACTTCGGACGTTGCCTTTACTGTACCTGTTGTACTTACAAATTGTTTAATGCCCTGAAGCTTTACATCTTCCACTGACACAGGCACTGCCAGTTCACTGCTTTCACTCTGGCCTTGCTGGCTGCATGCAGCAATAACAGTCATAAACATTATGATGGGCAGGAATTTTATTGTTTTCATGTTTTTATTATTGTTAAAGTTCAATGGTACTAAATGATTTAAATAATTTGAGGAGTTTAGGTATAATTTAGCCAACATGTTCATGACTCTTTTCATCTTGTACTTGTTGTTATTGATTGTTTTTGTTTAAGTATAAATCTGACGGTATGATTTCCTGATTGTTTTCAAAGTCGAACAGGCTTTGGATTTTCAGGTTAAGCAATTCTATTTTGTAATTAATTAGTGCCTGGGCATAAGCAAGTTTTCTTTCGGATAACTGGGTCTGATATAGGTTAAGGTCCATACCGGTAAGATCACCGTTCTCATAACGCTCCAGATTGATTTCGTAAGTAAGCTGTGCATTGTTCTGGCTTTGATTGGCAATGTCTATCTGGTTTAACTGGTTTTGAAGATTCCTGTATGCCTGCCTGATCCCAATAATGATTTGATTCTGTTCGTCGGCAAAATTAAGTTTTTGCATCTCCATAGAGGCTTCCTGTGCTGCAATCCGGGCCTTCTTTTCACCCCAGTCAAATAGTGGGATGCTGAAACTTACTGCAACCGAAGGGCTGTTTGTAGGAGAATCAAAAATCTGATCAAGGTTTTTATTATCGCCTGAAACCCCCAGGCGAAGGTTTATGTCGCCCCTGAATTCATTCAGTGAACGTGTGCGGATTAGTTCAAACATGCTTGTTTCAACATCTATCTCCCGTTGGCGAAGTTCCATTCTTGATTTCATTCCATTAGCAATGGCTTTTTCAAGGTCGACCTGGACAGGGTTTGCAGCCACATTAGCAAGAATAGCAAAATCCTGGTAGAGATCCATGCCCAGATAAAGCTTTAACTGGTCTTTTGCATTTTCAAAATTAACTTCAGAATTTTGAAGCGATGATTTTGCAGTTGCAAGGTTGAGTTCTGCCTGATAAAGTTCTTCCATTGCGGCCAAACCGGCGTCTACCTTATTTCTTATAATGCTGTAACTGTTTTCTGTATTCTTTAATTCCTCACGGGCTATATTCAGGTTCATCTGTGTCATGTACACGTTATAAAAAAACTGTGTAACATTTCGTTCCAGGTTCAGCCGTTGAATAGCGTAACTGATATTGGCATTTTCGAAGCTAAGCTCCAGTTCCTTCAGTTCCAGTTTCTGCCGGTTATAAGTAAACAGAGGTTGATTTATATTTAAGTACAGGTTGTTGTAGAATACCTGGCTTTCAATATCTGTTGCGTCAGAATAATTGCTTTGCCAGCCAAATTCATTGGTTAAAGAAATGGTTCCATCAGTGGGCAATATAGGTTGAACAACTCTGAACATGGTACTTGTCTGAAAATTTTCATTCGTATACCATTGTGAAACCCTGTTATCGAACCTTCGGTTTCGCCCATAAGCAACAGGAGTAACATCGAGTGAAAAACGTGATTTCAAGGCAGCCCTTTGAGCTTCAAGGCTTTTTGAGAACCTTTCCCGGTTAAGTATGGAACGCTGCAGGTCGGGGCTGCCAGTTTCGGCAATTTGCAAAGCCTTTTCCAGTGTCAGTATTTCCTGGGAATTTGCGTTTATGATCCCCAGCATGAATGTTACAAGCAGAAAAATTAATTTTCGCATTTTGGTTTTAAGTTTAAAAAATTCACACACCTTTCATTTATTTACTATAATTTCACAAGTCGCACGGCATCAGCAAATATGACTCGTGACTCCGACTTATTTGATAATTCAATCAGGGCTGTATCAGGGGAGAAATAAAATGAACCCAGGTGGTTCCATCCTTCTTCAGCACTTTGGATCGCAAGAGTTTGTTCTTCTGCACCATCATCGCTGTGAATAAAGAACTGGTATTCTCCTTTCTCCTCGTTGCCTCCTCCACCTCCACCTCTGCCAAACCTGCGGGGTTTGTACAGATGATAATAAACGTCATAATACCCTGGCTCTGAAACTGGAACATTCCATTTAGCCTTCATTGAACCGTCACCTGCTTTAATATAATATGCTGAGCGGACATACTCACCAAAAAAATCAGAATTGGTTACTGCTGTCCAGGTAACAGGAGGCCTCCAGTAATTGGTGCCAGAATATTTTTGTGCTCCTTCAGTTTCAGAGTGCAGCCATTTTTCAAGGAGGCTGATTTCATCTGAAACAGTCATTACAAATTGCGGGTCTTCATTGTCAATTATAATTTCCCCGGGTAGCTGTTTGCTGACAGGGATTTCTGAAACCACCTCCCCCTCGAAAGGAGTAGCTTTAGGATCTTCTGCTATTTCCCTGAATCCTTGCATTATCACCTGCGGAATGTTTTTGGAAGTCATGGTATTTACTGTAACCATACGGGGATCACCATCAAGCATATAGCTTAAGTCTTTGGTTTGGTGTGGCTCCAGATAAACTAATTTATTAATGACATCTTCTGATCCCGGACCTCTTCCAAAACCTCTTCCGGGGCCTCCGCCTCCTCCAAGCCTGAAAGAAAATTTAACGATTCCTTCTGTTTCTGAGAAGTTAGTCACCTTTACGGTTACTTTTGTCCGCATGCGTTCCCCTGATTTTACCTTAACGGCCTGGATAGGGGAGAATATATAACCGGGAAGCGATTTGGCTTTGAACCAGTTATCCATTAAAGGTATGAGTTCTATTCCAAACTGTTCATTTAAATTTTTATCGAAATCTTCAAAGGAAATATTCTTAAACCTGTACTTCCTGAATAAATCCCCCAGAAACTGTTCGAAAACTTCCTGGCCAGCCCTCCATTGTACTATGGAAAACAGGACTTCTCCTTTTAACTTGATTACATTACCGACAATGCTTTTCTGTCTGGGATCGGCAAGGATCTGTTCAAAGGTACTGTCCTGCAAGGCAATGTTTGCCATTTCATCTCCGCTGAGCCCCTGCATATTCTGCATAAACAACGACCTCATGTCTGTTGTCTGGCTTTTAAGGTAGGCTTCAAATATCCTGTTCGTAATTGGCCAGTTTTCCGATTGGATATTATTCTGAAAATTGTAAAGCATAGGGAAAATGAAATAAGGGCTGGACACTTCCTGTGCATTAAATCCGCCTCCGCCTCCCATAAAATTCCTTATTTTTTCATTTGTCAGGATCGAGAGGAAATCAAATATGAGGCGAATTTCCTTGTCTTTGTCAGTCATTGTAAAATCACTCCTACGTCCCCATTGTTCCATTCTTTTTTTCGAACCTTCCAGATCAGCCTCCCTTAGCATAAATCCCTTTTCAGGAATATATACCTGTTCGGGCTGGACATTTTCCTGACGACTTGTGAAGATTCGTTCGTATGATTTAAACTGCGCAGGTACTTCAACAAGAAAAAGTCTCTCGAATACATACTCCAGTTTATACGTACGCTCAAAATCACCCAGTCTTTCGCTGATTAACTGAGGGATGGTATCAACTGCTTCAGTAAAAGAATCAGAAAAGAAATCATGGCCCTTCATAACCCAGATTCCAAATTCAATACTGTCCCTTTCCACTGCTTTCTTTTCATAATTTCCGATGGCCAGCGAAATCTGTGTTAACGGATTGCTGCTGCTAAAGCGAAACCTGCCCGGCTCTTCTTCTGTAATATTTCCCTGCGAAACAGCTTGTAATCCGGGTTCTGTTGTTACTTCAAGATCAAAGTCAATGAACTCCGAATGGTGCCAGCGTACGTCAGCAGAACTATATGTTACACCGGTTTTTGGATACCAGTTGGTTTCAGGTGTAAGCAGCACATAGGAGGGTGTGAGGAAAGCATAACGTTTATCTACATTCAGCACAAATTTTCCGTACTTCAGCTGTCTTTCTGCTTCAGGGATATCGAGATAGCACAGGTTTTCATTGATCGTTCCCCGGTAACTTATCTCTACTTCAGTTAGCTCGCCTGGTTCTAATGTTAAATTCTCATCTGTAATGATAAGATGGTGCTGGCGTGTAAATTCAACAGGCTGTCCGTCAAGTTTTAAATTATTTACTTCAAGACCTTCGTTCATGCTCATTATAAGCCTGTTCACCGGAGTCTCTTTCTCATTCTTTAAAGTAAGAACAGATACTGCCTCTATAGAAGTGCCTTTATGCGCCAAAGAAATTGAATGTGCAATGGTTGATGGAACTGGTTCATTTACATATTTGTTATTCAGTTCTACCACTTCATGCCTTAAATTTTCATTTTGCTTAAAATTACTAAGGTGGGTGTAAACCAGGAAACCTCCTGCGCCGAAAAAGAGAATGGCAAAAATGAGGGAGAATATTGTCATTGATTCTGATTGCGGCAGTCTTTTTAACAGGTATATTGTAAGGAAAATAAAACTTATACCGAATGATAAATAAATTCCCCTGTGCAGAAGAACCTTATCAAGATTGCCCATTCCTGTGATATCTGAGATCAGCATAGGAATGTTGAACGCCATGTAGTCAAATATATAATAATACTTGTCCTGGATGAGAAACAGCGTTATGCCTATATATCCTAATATAAGTACAAAGGTGATGGCCTGATTTCTTACAACACTCATGAGCATAAAGGAAAGTCCCATGATGAAGACAAGTGTGGGGACACTGATCAGAAGCAGGTAAACAGCATAGCTTAACCAATTGACCGAAGTACTTTGTGACAGCAGGTTGAATATAAGAGCCATGGCAACTACCGCAATATTTAAAATCAGAAATACCTGCAGGTTGCCCCATGTTTTGCCAATGACATATTCTCCATTGGTCATCGAACGCATGTATATGACCTCAGTTGTATCGAGTTTTTTATCGCGCTTAAGGAAATCAGAGGCCAGGAAAACAGCAATTACAGCCTGTGCTACATTTAATATTAACAGGTTGAAATATGGTATAGCCGACGGAATACTTCTGATAGCCCAGCCCTGTTCACCCCCTCCTTCAATTATCATGGCGAAGTTCATACCGAAAAGTACCAGCAGCGAGAGAACTCCAAAGATTCGGAAGAACCAGCTTCTAAACAAAGTTTTTCGCTCGTATTTCGCTATGGAGAGTATGTTGTGTAATGAAACCATTTCAGACTGATTAATTAATATTATGACTTAGACCATTGATTCAGTTTATTTTCCATAAAGTGAACATAGGCATGTTCAAGATTTGGCTCTATCTGTTTACCATAGTATCCATTGATTTCGGGTGCCACAACCTGCACTTCCCATCCTCCTTCAATAGGAATGGTTGATATAACAGGGAATTTCTCATTGATCTCCAGGTACTCTGTTTCTGTGGCATTAATGAGCCATACATTTCCCCTTGCCTCCTTTACCAGTTGTTCAGGTGAGCCGGAGAAAGCAAGTTCTCCTCTGTTCAAAAGGGCCATGTTATCGCAGGTGCTTGAAATATCACCAACAATATGGGTTGACAGAATGATGATAACATCCTGTGTGCTGATATTGGTTAAAAGGTTTCTGAACCGGATGCGTTCCTCCGGGTCCAGCCCTGTAGTTGGTTCATCTACTATGATGATTTTTGGATTGTTGATTAATGCCTGCGCAATACCAAGCCTTCTCTTCATACCTCCCGATAACTTATTTGCATTCCTGTCACGGGCTTCATATAATCCTACTTCTTCAAGCATTTTATCAACAGCGGTTTTTCTTGTGGAACTGTTCTTCATACCTGCAAGACGTGCAGCATAATCAAGAAATTCATAGGTTTTAAGTTTTGAAAAAAAACTGAAATCCTGAGGAAGATAACCTAACATGGATCTTATTTCCCGCCGGTTTTTAGAAAGATCCAGCTCCCCGTTTACGGTTACTTTCCCATTGGAAGGTTTCATCAAGGTAACTAAAATCCGCATTAAAGTTGATTTACCTGCCCCGTTAGGACCAAGTAATCCGAACATTCCGTTGGGTATTTCCAGATTAAGGTTTTTGATTGCGTAGTTCCCGTTACTGTAGACCTTGTTTAAGTTTTCAATCTTGATTTGCACGGCTTTTTTCTTTTCATTTTTATTGCACACAGGTTTGGACTTGAGTACCCCTAAATAGTTTAAAGTCTTCGAAATTTATTTTGCAGACTTCCTGACTGGATTAAATATAATAAAAGGAAAGCCCCGGAATCTATCCGGAGCTTTCATTAACAACTCTTTTCCCTAACTCCTCACTTTTCTACCAGAAAAGCATATTCATTTTCACGGTCACTTAAAACCACTTCATATTTTCCATGGTCCAGTTTTGACAAATCAAAGATTTTCTGTATACACATGTCTTTTCCAAGCTTTTTTCCTGCTATATATGTGCCATCCTGATAAATTGACATATTAACATTCCGGAGCTTTTTGTTCAAATATGATACCTTCAACAGGTTGTCTTCAAACTTATAACTGGGTGCAAACTGTGTAATTTCTTCTCCTATCGCTATATTTCCATTTTTAAGAATGGTTACTTCACGGCTCAGTTTACAATTGCCATAAGTAAGACTTACATCATAACTGCCGGTTTCAAGCTCATGAAAATTGACTACGGTGCTGAAGGATTGAACCGGTTTTTCAGATTTCTTGTAATAAAGGGTTTCGCCATTGCTGTTTTGAATTGAAAGTTCAAAATCAGAAGGTGAGGCGCATTCAAAAGCGACCAGTGCTTTTTCTTTCTGAACAGGGATAACGTTCATCGTGGGAAGTTTGGTGGCAGATACTGTTACTGCAACAAGTAGTGCCAGGGCAGAAAATGCCATACTCTTTGTTTTCATTGTTTTCTGTTTTAATTGTTTCAATAGTATAGACCCCGTTTGCATCGATTGGTTACAGCAAACGCAGGTCAAAACTATCAACGAGGTTTTTTACCCGACGAACAGTTAAAACGGACCGGTAAACAAGAAAACCGTAAACAGGTTATACTGATGATTCAAACTGTCTCAGGAACCTGAGATCATTTTCAAAAAAATGACGGATGTCCCTGATGCCGTACCGAAGCATGGCAATGCGCTCTATTCCCATACCAAATGCGAATCCTGTATACTTCACACTGTCGATGTTGCAGGCTTCAAGGACATTGGGATCTACCATACCGCAACCAAGTATTTCCAGCCAACCTGAGTATTTGCATACATTGCAGCCTTTTCCTCCGCAAATTGAGCAACTTACATCCATTTCAGCGCTTGGTTCAGTAAATGGAAAATAGGAAGGACGCAACCTGATCTGCGTGTTTTCGCCAAATAATTCCCTGGCGAAGTATAATAAGGTTTGTTTCAAATCAGCAAACGAAACATTTTCATCGACATACAACCCTTCTACCTGATGAAATATGCAATGCGACCTTGCAGAAATGGCTTCATTGCGAAATACCCTTCCGGGGAAAATCGCCCTGATGGGTGGCTGGCTTTTCTCCATTACCCTTATCTGGACACTCGATGTATGGGTTCGTAACAGAACATCTGGATTTTTTTCAATAAAGAAGGTGTCCTGCATATCGCGGGCAGGATGTTCCGGTGGAAAATTCAATGCTGAAAAAACATGCCAGTCATCTTCAATCTCAGGACCTTCTGCAACAATAAATCCCAGTCTGCCAAAAATCTGTATGATTTCATTTCGTACCAGTGAAAGAGGATGCCGTGTTCCCAGTTTTAAAGATTCTCCTGGCATCGTCAGATCTGTACCTGATTTTTCAGATTCCTTCAACAGGAAGCTGTCACGCAGGGAATTGATTTTTTCAAGAGCAAAATCTTTCAGTTCATTGAGTAATTTACCAACTTCCTTCTTTTGATCACCCGGCACATTCTTGAAATCATTAAACAACTGACTGATACTGCCCTTTTTGCTGATGTAGCTGATTCTATGGTTCTCAACTTCTTCTATTGAAGAGGCAGACAAATTTTCTATTTCCTGATGTATGACATGAATTCTGTCCAACATGATATTCCTGTAAAAAATTAGCCTCCAAAGATAATCATTCAGTTAATAACGACACCACATCCGATTTATCCGATTAATAAATATTAAAGGATTGGGAGAGGTAGTAATAAAAAGCCTTCCTATTTTTACACTAAATGTATTAAAAATGACAAATCTTATCATCCGCTGGAAAAGAATTGGGTATTCCAATGCTGTACTTATTCTGAATGGTGAAAATTCTATACTGGTTGATACCGGAGTGAAAGGGAACATTCATCAGTTTGACCGGTTTTTCCGACAAAATAAAATCAATCCTGCCGACATCAAACTTATCATTCTGACCCATACTCATTATGACCATACCGGAAACCTATCAGAGCTTCAAAAATTAACAGGTGCCCGTGTCCTGGTGCACAGAAACGAATATGAAAATCTTAAGCAGGGTTTTATCCCTATACCTCCCGGACAAAGGTTCTATACGAAATTTTTAACTAAACTTGGAAAATTATTTGTCCCACGGTTTGCCTCCCCTGAACCATTTATGGCTGATCTTATAAATGATGATGAATTTGATCTTTCAGCTTTTGGAATAAAAGGGAAAGTAATTTCCACCCCTGGTCATTCAACCGGTTCCCAGTCAGTGATTCTTGACAAATCCATCATCTGTGGTGATGTTTTCATGAATCTGATTTATGGATCTAAATTTCCACATTTTGCAGAAAATGCCTCAGCGCTGCTTATCACCTGGAAGAAGATTTTTGATATGGGCATTGAAGATATATATCCGGCGCACGGTAAAAAAATGAAGGTGGAAAAAGTTTATCCTGCGTTTAAAAAATGGAAGAAAAAGCTTGGAATGGAAGATTCTTTTTCTTGAACCAATAATAAATCCGGGTGAAGCAGAATTTAAACAATAACTTTTCAAACTGGTTGTTATGTACAAAAAAAGCGGCATCTTTTAGGATGCCGCCGGGAATTAAAAAGCCAACTCTAGTAGATGGCTCAATATATAGTACTAACTGAACGGTTCATAACTAAACTTATCAAATGTTGTGCCAAGTTGGATTAGTAATTATTATTATATTCATCATTATATAAAACTATGGAGTTACAGCTTGCAGGTATAAAAAACATTGTATTTGATCTTGGAAATGTATTGTTAAACCTCGATTTCGATGCTTCCATCAAGGCTTTTAAAAAACTTGGATTGAATGAAGAAGTGGTTGACAGCCAGCAGGCCTATGCCGATCCGGTATTTTATGATCTGGAAGTGGGTCGGATTACTCCTGAAAAGTTCAGGGCGCGTGTCCGGCAGATATTAAACAACCCTGATGCCACAGATCAGAACATTGATGATGCCTGGAGCGCTATGATCCTGGATGTTCCTGCACATCGTGTTGAAGTTGTGCAAAAACTTAAAGAGAAGTACAGGTTGTATCTCTTCAGCAATACGAATATTATTCATATCAGCCGGCTTCACGCACAATTTAAAAAAGAACATGGAATTGAATTTTCATCACTTTTTCATAAGGACTATTATTCGCATGAGTTGCATGAAAGGAAACCTGAACTTGCCTCATACAGGAAGATGATGTCCCAGGCCGGAATCATTCCTGAAGAAACACTTTTCATCGATGATCTTGAAAAAAATATAAGGGGAGCACAAATGGCCGGGATGAGAACCCACTGGCTGGTAAACGGAAGTGAAATAGGAGATTTATTTTAATATAGTTACTTTCCGGAGTCTGATATCTTCCAGTGGCCTCCAGTCGCTGTCGGTTTCTACCTGCACAATTTTGTCTACCACATCCATTCCCGAAATCACTTCTCCAAAAACGGTATAGCTACCGTCAAGATGAGGAGCTCCTCCTTCTGTTTTGTAAACCTGGCGCTGAAGGCCTGAAAATTGGTAATTATTTTCTTTTTCAAGTTCATCCAATTCACGATCAGTGTATCTTCTGCCTGAAACGATATAAAACTGCGATCCGTCGGACCTTCTGCGCTGATTTTCAGTTTCAGGCTTCCGGGGTGAGCCTATGGTGCCGCGCCTGTGAAACAAATCTTTTTCAATATGAGCCGGTAGAGTATAACCAGGCCCTTTCCATCCGATAATATCTCCTTTTTCTGCATAGCGGGTATCGGCAGCTCCTGTCTGTATCCCAAACCTGGAAATAACGCGGTGAATTAATAAGCTGTCATAAAATTGTTCATTAACCAGCCTGATAAAATTATCCCTGTATTCCGGAGTCTTATTATAAAGCCTGATGGTAATGTTGCCCATGTCTGTCTCAAGGAGAAATCCTTTAATGTTTCTGATTTCTGCTTCTGCCATTCCTGTGGAAGCTGAACGCAGTGATTCAAGTTCCATAGGTTCATCATTTTGTTTTTCAAGCAACCTGAGTATAAAAGTTGACGGGATAACCAGGCTCTGTAACTGGTAACTCACAACATCAGAAAAAGCAACACCTATGGCCTTTCTGTCGGATGTAAAAACGGGTGACCCAAAATTCTGATTTCTGATGCGGTTTGAAATCCGGTATAACCTTGTTCCCTGAATGGTTGAAAGGTTATGCAACTGGCCGGAAAAAAGCTGAATTGTTCCCCCGGGGGTAGCTGAGAGATAAATGGTTTTTGAACCATTTGAAGCATTTCCATCCAGTAATTCCACAGGTTTGCGTTTCAGTTTACCCGATTTAAGTAAAATCAGATCATTTATTCTGTCTACAGCAATATATTCTTTCAGAGTATATTTTTCATCGGAATCTAAAGGTGATACCACAACATTATTAGCCTGTCTTACCATCGAATATCTGGCGACAATCAGGCTGTCGTTAACAAAAAACCCTTGTCCGCTTTCAAGTATTCTTTCGCCATCATATGAAATTAAAGATACAACTGAATGAAAAGCATCCTCCCAACCGGTATCCTGTTGCTGCTCCTGCCGGGCAACCGGGTCATCAGCTCCTTTCTTATCTCCGTTTCGGTTGCAGGAGAATAGAAACATCATCAGGAATACGGGAAAAAGAAATTTCATTTAATTTTTCAAAATAGTTATTGCGATTTTAACATCAGTAAACGGGCGGTTGTTTTCGTCAGCAGGAAGGGCAGCAATTTTATCAATAGTTTCGAATCCCGAGATGCATTCTCCAAATATAGTGTACTTGCCGTCAAGATCGGGATAACCTCCAACTGTTGTATAAGCTTGGCGTTGTTCATCAGAAAATTGAAGGAGTCCCCTTTGTAGCTTGTAATCCGTCTCGATTTGTTGTTTTATCTGGTCAGCAATCTCCCGGAATGCCTCCACTTCTTTATTTTCTTTCAGTTCCTTTAATTTTGAACGTGTTTCATCATTCATATATTTGTTGATGATCTTATTGCGGATTGGCCTGTTAACAGCAATTTCCATGGTATCAAGTTCTCCTTCCGAATATACTCTGCCTTTGATAATAAAAAACTGTGAAATGTCGGATTGCTTGAATGGATTCACATCATCGGGTTGCCTTGGAGCACATAAAGCTCCTTTTTTATGAAAATAGTGTGGAAGTATTTCATCGTCCACTGTCTTGTCCGGATCTCCATACCCGATTCTTTTCCCGGGTGGAGCATTTTTTGAACTCTTTGAACCTCCCTGTATCAGAAAGTCTTGTATTACCCTGTAAAATAAAGTGCCGTCAAAATAATTTTCCCTTACCAGCTGCAGAAAGGAATCCCTGTGCTTTGGAGTATCATCATACAACAGAAAAGTCATATCCCCCATATTTGTCGATATCCTGACTGTTGCAGACTGGGAAAAGACTGTCAGGGAAAAGAACATAAACCAAAATACAGCAAACAGTTGAATCATTCTTTTTTAATCAATTCAATTTCCATTTTAACATCTTTCAGTGGACGGTTGTTTTTGTCGGTTTCAACCGCGGCAATTTTATCAACAACTTCCATGCCTTCCACAACTTCCCCAAAAACGGAGTAATCGCCGTCGAGGGAAGGATATCCGCCAATAGTAGAATAAACTTTCCTTTGTTCTGGTGTGAACTGAAAACGGAGGTTGTCTGCTGCAATTATGCTGTCGACTCTGTCTCTGATTTCCATCACTTTTAAAGAAAAGCCCTCCCGGTCGTTGTTGTCTCTAAAAACCTGAATCTCATTTTCGGCAGCCATCAGATGTTCCCTCACCAGTTCATTTTTTATGTGCTGATTTCTTTGCATTTCTATGGTGTCAAGCTCTGCCTCTGTGAATATCTGTCCCTGAATTATATAAAACTGTGAGGCGCTTGATCTTTTTAAATTATTAGTGAGCCCGACTCTGCGTGCTGCAGCAACAGCACCCCTCTTGTGGAAATACTCCGGGATAAACTCTGCCGGAACTGTATAATCCAATGAGCCTCCTCCAAGCTTTTGCTCAGGTTTTGCATTCCTTGATTCTGGGTCTCCACCCTGAATCATAAACTGATTGATGACCCTATGGAAAAGTAATCCGTTATAAAAACCTTCACTTACAAGGGTCTCAAAATTCTTTTTATGCTCTTCTGTCTTATCGTAAAGTTTAATTTTTATGTTGCCGTGCGGCGTTTTAATCAGCACCAGATCATTTTTCTGTTGCTCCTCTGCATTACCACATGAAATTCCTGCTGCCATTAGCACGATCAGAAACAATATTCTCCATTTATTCATAATTTTATATTTAAAATCACTGTTAACCGACTAAAGTCGGGATTAATAAATTTTATTATCTGTAGAGCCCAATTTATGGGCAATTCATTTAGCCATTAATTTTTAGACCCCCTCTATTTTCAAATCCATTTTAATTGAAGCTGCCCTGGTGGTTCTCCTGCTTTTGATTTATA
>JAEYNZ010000049.1 GCA_023412195.1 Bacteroidota bacterium | reverse complement strand
TTTTCGTCCATAAACTTTCCAAAACTTGAATAGGCTTCGTTTCCCTCGAACCGTTTTTTTATTGCAAGCAACAATGAAAGCTTGTCGGTATCCGGGATTCCGAATAACAGGTAAAGTTTCCGTACTTCCTCCGGCTCTATAGTGTAATTATATTCATAATCGGAGTCGCCCCAGCAAGCTTCAACGGATTTACCTATATCATATCCATCAAATATCAGCTGTTCTTTCTCATTGAAGAAGATTTCCATCGAGATTTTTATGTGCGGATTTTCCAGTTTGAACAATGTTATTCGTTCCATAAGTATTATTGTTTAGTGTCTCTGATTAATATATCCGTTTGTTTATTTCATTTCTAACAAGTGCCTCCCTCAACACCTCTTTTACTGATACTTCATCCTGCTGCAGGCTTGTTTTCCCATTCATCTTCACCATAATCCCCTGAAGCTTTATAGCAGCGCCTTCAGGTTTTTATGTTTCGCCTCCGTATCCGGATCGGGCAGGTTGTCGAGATACCGGATACATGTTCTGCTTTTAGATGAAAATTGTTAAGTGGCACCTAGCCTGTGTTGAAGTGTTACAATCTGTTATTGGATTTCTTCATTTTCAGCATATTCCAGAATGTCACCCGGCTGGCAGTCCAACGCTTTGCATATTGCTTCTAAAGTGCTAAACCGAATTGCTTTCGCCTTTCCTGTCTTTAAAATTGAAAGATTAGATAATGTCAAATCAACCCTTTCTGAAAGTTCATTCAGAGAAATTTTCCGTTTTGCCATCATCACGTCCAGGTTTACAATAATTGGCATATCTTATATCGTTAAGTCATTTTCAGATTTCAAATCTATAGCATTTTGCAATATTTTTTCAATTATAGCTGCAGCAGTAGCAACTACGATTGAAGCAAATGTTGTTACGATACAGATGGCAAGAAAACCTGCAGTATCGTCTTCCTTACTAAGGAATATCCGAACATACAACCCTGCCCCCACAATTAAAATACTTATTGCGATAGCACAAAACTTTATACTTCTTAAAGCCCCGACAGAGTGTGACGTGAATACTTTGTTTTGCCTGATGTATCCAAGTAATCTGAAAGCCTTGTAAAGCGAAACAAAAAAAATAATTGATGTTGCATATCCATACAGGATGAACGGGTCAAGGTAAATGGCAAGCAAGTCTAAGTTTGTAGCTCGTCCTTCAGTTAATGGAAACCAGATTAAAATGGTTAGTGCCACAATGCCGATAAGCACTACGACAGCCTGAAGAAATACAATTGAGAATGTTTTCATATTGGTTATAACTGTTATATTTGATCCATCAAATATAACATATTTTTATTGATAAACAATAAATATATATTGTTTTTGGTAAAATTAATGGTTGTACTTAATAATAAATCAGAATCTCATCCGGCGGACTTTTAGTTATTGCTCAAACGAGTTTACGTTTTTTTTCACAATGCCAAATCTTAAAATGGTTTTTAATTTTTCGGGGGGAACCTTTCTTGCGTCACTAAGATAAATTTCTCTGTGGGTCTTTGACTTTCGGATACAGTTTTTATGCTCCGCAAAATTTTCCATGAGTTGAAAACTTTCAGGTTCGGTGTCATAACTGCCTGAATGCAGCATTTGAATACAATCGCCTTCCATTATTTCTTCAAATCGGACCTGTTCCAATAAATCATGTGGCTTTTTCTTTTTGGTTTGTTCAAGTATTTGAGAGGCAAAATCTTTGTCAACAAAATCAGGTTGACGTATCATTAATTTGTAAACCAGATCATTCTTATGAATCGTGCCATCAAATGTTTTCTTTGCTTCTTCATTGATGTCCCATACTCCCTCAAGTGGATAAATTGTGTAATCAAAATATCCTTTGGGCTGAATGCCTTTTTTGGGGCTCATTTTAATTCCATAAGATAGAGCATACAAAACCCCAATGTATTCAGCAAAATAATCATCGTTGGGATTTCCGTTTCCTTCAATTGTTAAGAATTTGAATTTGGGGATACTTATCAATTCAGGTTTGTTCTTAGGCAAATAAAATTGTTTTTCCAATTTTTTCCAGTCATGTTTCATATTAGTCGCGTATTTATTTTTTCATGACAATTTATATTGCATCTTCCGATCTCACTTCAGTGTCCAGCACATCAGTTTCATTCAAATCTTATTTTTGATTTTTCTATGAACCCGTAATTTACAACTTTGTTTGTTGTTGTAATCAGTGCTTTTGCAATTCCCTCACCATAAACCTGTGTATCTGTTTCAGTATACTTTTAAAATATATATGCTTTTTTAATCATATCCAGCCGGGGATAGGTTTCCATGAATTTTTCCCTGTCGGCCATTAAATTTTCGTTTTTCATTGTGTCATCGCCGTAGCCTGAATATAGCTTATCGACTACCTCCATTCCCTTGGTGACATGACCTAAGGCAGGAAATCCTTTCACATTGTTAAAGGTTATCGTGTCGAGCCGGGGGTTGTCGCTGAGATTGATAAACAGAACAAAGTCGCGGGAATCTTTGCCACTTCTTGCAAAGCTGAGCGTTCCCCTTTTATTTCCCAGTTTAACTTCTTCGTCGGGAACAAGCTGATCCTTCCATCTTTTGACTTCTGTTGTGTCAGGATTTCCGAACTGGGCAACAAATCCGGGTACCACCCTGTAAAAGATGGCACCACTGAAATATTCATGTTTGATTAACTGATAAAACCGGTCGGCCGCTTTGGGTGAATGTTCTCTTTGAATTTCCACATCAAAAGCTCCTTTTGTTGTTTCAAATCTTGCATGGAATTTTTGGGGTGCTGTATCATATATCCCTTTCCTCATAGCCAATCTGGTGCAACCTGTAAACATGATGAAGAAAATTAACAGCAGGGATATCCGGTATTTTAATACACGTGGCATTTGTATTTTATTCATTATTAATTCTGGGTACTCACTCACCCTGACGCGTTTAAGGTGATAAAGGCCTAATTTATTAACATATCGGTTCATAATGGCCGGTTTATAATGTACCAAAACACCCTATACCACAGTGTATGCGTATTCTTTGGTATAGTTTCTTATAAAATGATCCAGTTCTTCCGGGGTGCCAAGTCCGTACATTTTGTCTACGTCAAAGGTTTTGATTTTTTTGCCGTCAGAAATATATTCATTGTATACCGGCGCAACATAAAATTCCATGTTGACCCGGAGGCCTTTGGCTATCATTTGCTCTGCATATTTTACATATTCCGATCCATGGCTAAAATAATATATTCCTACGGTTGCGATGTCGGTAAACGGATCTTTTTCCCGAAGTTCGACAACATTGCCATACCCGTTTATCTCAACATAGCTGCAATTTGGATGTGAGGATTTAAAAGTCAGGATTCCACCGTCGGCTTTGGTATTTATAACTTTGCTGAAAAACTCTATAGGATTCCAATCGATGCACTGGTCAGAATTCGCAATGATCAACGGATTCTTATTATTAATATGGTTTTTTGCAAGTAAGGTGGTGCAGGCAGCACCCTCGGTCAGATGATTAACGACTACAATTTTACATCCCGGTGTCAGGCGATTTAAAAAATGCCCGAGGTTGTAGTTTTCGTAATGGTTTTTCCTTACAACATAGATGAAATTTGCATCATATCCCAGATTGTCAACCACCAGCTGAATCATAGGTTTACCATGAACTTCTATCAGCGGTTTAGGCAATTTATAACCGGCAGTTTTAAATCTGCTCCCTTCTCCAGCCATAGGAATCAGTATGTTCAGACTGGAACATTTTAATTTTGGTTGTTTTACAGGTTTGTTCATTTTTAGTTTTTAGCGTCAACATTTTGGACTTCGGAAGAATCCATTTACAGGGTGCACTCCGCATTCTACGGGACATTTTTAATACCGAAAGAAGAAAAGGGTTGACAAAGTTTTAGCATAGGTTTATTATTTGTAAATCCAAGTTAATAAAACTATTTGAAATAATCTAATAATGAGTATGAAAAAATGTGCAGGATATAAATAAGCAACCAGAATATCATCTATTACGAGTGATGTCACATGGGAAACAATATTGTTTCAATTCCGTGAAGAAGGGAACCGTGGGATTGCAGGTTATTTATGATCTGCCTGAAGAATGCTATTATATTGTCAATTTCTGAACCTTTGGATCAAAATATATTTTTGAAATTGCATTTATGTAAACATGCGTTTAAAAATATTTTTACTGTCTATTGTTTAAAAGGTATTTTTGTCTTAAATTGGGTTAGTCAATAACTTAATATTTTTAAAATTATGAAAAAGTTTTTTCTGCCTGTCATTCTGGTCCTTCTGATCTCTATTGCAGGATGGGCTCAAAACACCACCTTTAACGAAGGCGATAAAGTATTAAATCTTGGAATTGGGTTTGGAAGTACACTATACACAGGTGGATTTTATACAAACAGAGTTCCTCCTGTTTCTGCATCCGTTGAAGTGAATGTAAAAGATGAACTATTTGATGAAAACAGTTCCCTGGGTGTGGGCGGTTATCTTGGCTATACCGGTGCCAAATGGGAATATATGAATTACGGGTGGAATTACAGCAGCATTATTATCGGAGGGCGGGGAGCTCTTCATTATCAGTTCATAGACAAACTGGATACTTATACCGGCCTCATGCTTGGGTATAATATTGTCAGCTCAAAATCTCATGGCACAACCGGTACCATTTCCAATTCGGTTGGAAGCGGATTTGCCTTTTCCTGGTTTTTAGGAGGAAGGTATTATTTCACCGACAACCTGGCCGGCCTTCTGGAGCTGGGTTATGGGGTGGCTTACATCAATTTGGGTATTGCACTGAAGTTTTAGCATTCTTCATTATGTAAAAAAGATGACAGCCCCTTTCCGCCGGATTGGGTGGAAGGGGCTGAGTTGCATTTTGGTGCCGGCTGGCAGGCATGCTTAATCGACTTAACTTGTAACAGAAAGCTACATCTGCAATGCCGTTTGCTGAACAGGTATACCCACATGAAGTTATTCCACTAAAATCCCATCTGCACAGATCAATTTTTGGTTGACAATTATGGTTGGATTCAGGATTACAAGGTCGAAATGCTTTTTACTTTTTATTTTACCGCCGTAGTTAAGGTTCATTCCAAATCCAAAATGGCAGGTGCCCCTGGCTTGTTCAGATTCCATTAAATCGCTGTTCCAGCGTGCATTTTTATTGGTGCCAATTCCAACTTCTGCTAATATGGATGAATTTTCATCGGCAGTCAGGTCCTTTTTAATCCATTGTTCCTGCTTGTCGCTTTCGCTCAGGCTGTCTATGTTTGCGATTCTTCCATTGACGATTTCCAGATGGACAGGATTGACGGGAGGACCCCAGTATGCGCATCCATCAACAACAATAACTCCGTTTGTTTTATCTTCTATAGGGGTGCAGAATATTTCACCCTGGTCAATCACCCAGTTTCTTGCAATAAACCGGATGTGCGTTCCAGCTGCGGTTTCGATTAAAATGGTGTCGGAAGTATTAAGTGAAGCACTTAATTTTTTTTGGTAATTGTAATGTTCTTCAAGATCGGCACTGGTTATTCTGATCAGTTGTTCTTCGGAAATCAGCCAGTTGCAAAAAAGCTTTTCTTCAGGGATCTTCAACCCCAGATCCGGCCGGCCTGCAAACTGGAATAAAAATGCTGCGTCAGTGGGATCCATCAAAAAAACAAAGAAGATACTGTCTGATTCTTCACCCGTTAACGACAGCAACAGCTTTAATGAATCCTGGCCTGAATCCGGCGTAAAATGAATGAAGGTAATATAATCCTGTTGTGATGCTGCTTTCAGGCAATCAGTCACCTTTGTTCTGCTCGCGGAGGTCACTACAACCAGTTTATTGCCGGGTTTTAGACCTAAAAGCTTCATAATATTTTCTGCAGCTTTTTTTTCAGATCCTGGCTGGTTTAATTGCGCAAAACAATTGAATAATGTTGTAAGGGAAATGGAAATAATTAAAAGAATTCTTTTCATTTTTAAGTATTTCCATTTTGACGAAGGTTTTTTGATTTAGTTACAAAATCAATATACCGATACTTCGGGCAAGGAGGATCTCAAGGATTTTTCTAAATTAGGGCCTGCTGAAAAACTCAGGCCATGATTTTATAATTAACTCTATTAGCTTTTCTTATTTGCCGTTCCATAGTGTAGTAGATATCTTTAATCGTCGCAAACTTCGTTAAGAAGATCTCAT
>JAEYNZ010000040.1 GCA_023412195.1 Bacteroidota bacterium | reverse complement strand
GGTTCCGCATTCATCTTCATTGTTGTAAAAAGCCAGGTGCGGGTAAATTCCGCTTACCTGCCGGAATCCAATGCCGGATGCAGCTGTTTTTTCCTGTGCCGACAGATATGACAGTGTTGTTAAAAATATCAGGCTGAAAAGCAATACCCTCTGAAAATTACATATATATTTAATTTTGCAGAAGTTACCCGGAAAGCAGAAAGCCCTTAAAAACATATCAGGTAGTTGTTTTAGCATTTGTCCCAAATAAGTTTATCCGTTTGATTGATCTGAATCTATAAGTAAATAAACGAAAAATTCAATCAGGCAAAGTGACTCATTCTTATTTTTTTCGAATTGTTTTTACAGCAATAAAGTAAACTTAAAAAAGAAATTTCTTTTTTTTAGCTATAAACCAAAGCTAGTATAAAGCTAGTCCAAAGCTAGTATAAAGCTAGTCCAAACATAGTATTAAGGTAGCTTTAATATACCTTTTATCTAATTTTTGTCTGGCTCTTGGTAGTCCTCATCAGGTACTTTAAGGTCATTAAGGACCTTAAAGAAATAAATAGTTAGGTTTTTGTAACAATTGATACACTCCCCATTTATACCTGCCGGTATTTTCGCCCCCTGAAAAAAGATTGCACATTAAAAATTAATAAATACAGGAAAAATTATGAGCATGTTTTGTTTTCAGTGCCAGGAAGCGGCCAAAGGAACCGGTTGTACAATTAAAGGAGTATGTGGTAAAACAAGTGATGTTGCCAATCTGCAGGATACATTGCTGTTTGTTCTGAAGGGACTCAGCTGGTATAACCAGAAACTGCGTGTGCAGAAGCTAAATCCCTCCAGGGTTGATAAATTTGTTTTCGATGGCCTCTTCAGTACCATTACCAATGCCAATTTCGACAAACAGAGTTTCACACATCGCATCAGCCAGGCCCTTGAACTGCGCAATGAATTGCATTCAAGATGCCTCGCCGCAAATATTCCTGTTCCAAAAGATTTGCCTGATTTTGCTTCATGGAGTGGCTCAACAACTGAAGAGTATGAGGCTAAGGCAGCTGAAATTGTTATCCTGAGTACAGAAAATGAAGACATCCGCTCACTGCGCGAGCTCATTATCTATGGAGTTAAAGGATTGGCTGCCTATGCCGAGCATGCATGGAACCTTGGCAGTAAAAGCGACGATATTTTTGAATTCATGCAACGCGCACTGGTTGCTACAACCGAAGATTTAACCGTTGCGCAGCTTGTTGATCTTACACTTGAAACCGGCAGGTATGGAGTGCAGGTTATGGCCCTGCTTGATCAGGCAAATACCTCAGCTTATGGAAACCCTGAGGCTACACAGGTAAATATCGGTGTACGCAGCAATCCCGGAATCCTGATTTCAGGACACGACCTGAAGGATATGGAAGAACTGCTGAAGCAAACGGAAGGAACAGGTGTGGATGTATATACCCACAGTGAAATGCTGCCCGCCCATTATTATCCTGCATTTAAAAAATATAAACACCTGGCCGGAAACTATGGCAATGCATGGTGGAAACAAACACAGGAATTTGAGAGTTTCAACGGCCCGGTCCTGTTTACCACCAATTGTATTGTTCCTCCTTCCGACAGGGCAAAGTATGCAAACCGGATATATACTACCGGTGCTTCAGGACTGGAAGGTGCCATTCATATACCGGAACGCAGGGAAGGCGGAATGAAGGACTTCAGCCAGATTATTGAACATGCCAAAAGGTGTGCACCACCCACCCAGATTGAAACCGGCACCATTACCGGCGGATTTGCCCATGCACAGGTATTTGCACTTGCCGATAAAATAGTGGATGCCGTTAAATCAGGAGCCATCCGTAAATTCTTTGTGATGGCAGGCTGCGATGGAAGGATGAAGAGCCGCGACTATTATACCGAATTTGCAGAGCAACTTCCAAAAGATACAGTCATTTTGACTGCCGGTTGTGCTAAATACCGTTATAACAAGCTGCCACTTGGCGATATAGGCGGAATACCAAGAGTTATCGATGCCGGACAGTGCAATGATTCTTATTCCCTGGCTGTAGTTGCCCTGAAGCTGAAGGAAATTTTTGAGCTGAACGACATTAACGACCTTCCCATTGCCTACAACATTGCATGGTATGAGCAAAAAGCAGTGATCGTATTACTTGCACTGCTGTCGCTGGGAGTCAAAAACATCCACCTTGGGCCAACACTACCCGCATTCCTTTCGCCCAATGTAGCTACCGTGCTGGTTGAAAACTTCAACATTGGTGGAATCACAAGTGTGGATTATGATATGGAAATGTTTCTTGAAACAAGAATAGCATAGAGAACTATAGGATTGACAGAGAGAGTGCAGATTGTTTTCAAAAGGCAGGAACCGGGTTCCTGCCTTTATTTTTTTCAGGTGAAACAGGTACCCAATCAAATTTTAAGGACCATAATGACTTTAAGATCACTGACAACATATTACTGTTTTTAGTTTCTTATTGTGCATCAAACCCTGTTGAATAGAAACCATTAGATTCATCTGCCAGCCTGCACCAGATTGCAAATTGGCGTGGTTTCTGTCCGGCAGGCATTTTTCTGCCGTTTATATGTGTAAATTCCACTGGCCAGAGGGTATAAGTTTCTCCGGCTGTAAGGTTCATGTTCACAATTTTGTAATAACCATTCAAAGTTAATTCCGCATTCAGGTAATCAATTGTATCATGGTTGCTGACTGTTATGCGGGTTCCGTCAAAACTGGCTGACGCATTTAATTTTACAAGAGAATCCTCCTTTTTCTTTTCCGATAATCCCGGCAGCAAAAACAAACCAACTATTCCTGAGACCAGAATTATAGCAGTTATTATTAATTTTTTCTGATTCATGACTGGCTATTTCATACTGTGTACCTTAAATCTTTCAAGTACTGCATCCTTTCTCCTGCGGCTGACCGGGATGAGTTCCCCGTTTGTAAGCTTGACCACAGCCCCTCAAATTTCAATGAATTTTTCTTTGGATGTAGCTATCATATATTAAAAATGAAGTGTTTTAAGTTAAGATATTCAAATCATAGAAATATTCTTTAAGATTTGCAACACTCAATTCCTGCTGCCAATTAACCCATTCATACTATTCTAATGTCTGCAGCTTAAATTCCACAGATACCCTTAACAGCTTTTTATCGATTGAGGGAATATCAACTTCAGGCAACATCCGGATTACACGTTCCACTTCTTTAACAAGTATGGGTGAATTTTTTTCAGGTGTTGTTTGAGGGATGGATTCTCCTCCAGACCCAACAACAACTACTTCGTTCACATCATATATGTCATTCCTGTTACTATTTTGTGCTGATACGATTTCATTTGATTTTCCACTATCAAAAATCAGGGTTACTGTACCATGTAATCCATTTTTGTGAGCATCTAAAGGGTATTTAATCTTGTTTGCTATGAATCTCCTCAGTTCAAGTTCTGTGGTTATTTTATCTGCACCCTGTCTGGTGGTTATTAAAATCACCCCATCCTTACCTTTTTGTCCATATTGGGCAAGGGAAGATTCCCTGTTCAGGACCTCTATCTTTTCTATTTCATCCGGAGGAATGTCTTTGATACTCTGCCTTTGCTGACCATCAACAATATAAAGAGTGCCCGGTGTAACACTGCCATCCGCTACACGCCTTACTTTTACTACATTTTCTTTTAATTCAAATTTTACAGGAATCGTAAGACTTGCATCCACAAGCTGGCCATTATGCTTCCCCGGCATCCATTCGGGCAGAGAACTGACAACACGGATTGCTTCTGCATCCAGGGCAGGATCTACTCCTCTGGCAAGCCTTGCCCCTGTTACTTTTCCTTCTTTTGTAATTGTTACGGTTACGTAGGATGTTCCATGAATCCCATTATCCCTTGCAATTTCCGGATAATTAATATTCTCCGATATGTATTGACGTAAAGCCTGTTCTCCTCCGGGAAACTCAGGCATCTCATCCGGAAGAAAAAACTTCTCCTGCGGCTGTGGTCTTACATTTAGAGCACTGTCACCGTCATAGGTATACGATTTTGACTTTGTTGTAATAATAACTGCACCATTTCTCGCTACAGGTCCAAAGAGTGCTGCAGCTGACTGCCCTTTTAAAACATCAATTTGTGCAATGTCGTCAGGTGGAACCTGGGTTATCGTTTTTGATATTTTACCATCGACTACCCATATGGGGTCATTTGATGTACCGGGAGCAGATGAGTTGAAAACATCTTTGATTTTGATGACAGAATCAGATGGATTTACTGGTAACGGCTTTGCAGAAGAAGTATCCGGTAACTGAACATTCTGAAGTTCCAAAACAGCCAGTGCTTCATCTTTCTCATAATTCGGTACAATTGTTTCAATTGTTGGTTCTTCCTGAATTTGTATACTTTGATGCTCCTGTAATAATTCTGTTTTTACCACTCTTTCTGAAAGTCCCATAATCAAAACTGCGAGTAAAGGCATAATAACCAGTTGCTTCAGAAATCCATATTTGTTGTTAGAGTTTTTCTTCATCATGATAATTCTGTATTTAAGTTGTGAACCATTTAATGCTGTTAAAAACGGCGCTACTCCCTTTTTATCGGCCAGTGCTACCATGGCTAGCTGATAGTCTACCCTGTTGTGGTGTTTTATAATTTCATTATCCGTTTTGTACTCCAGGTTGTTTTTAACGGCATCCTTTATCAGCCAGACTAACGGATTAAACCACTGCAGAATGAAAAGAACCTCAGTAAACAAGATGTCAAGGGTATGCTTTTCCTTTACATGAATGCTTTCGTGATCAATAATCATCCTGAGGTTCGGGCATTCTATAGTCTTTCGGGATATCAGGATTTTATTGAAAAACGAAAAGGGGTGAACATCCTTTTCTGTAACATGTACCCTGCACCCATATAAATTCATTACCTGACTTCCCCGTATAATCTGTGCTGCTTTCAGATGTCCTGAAATTAAATGAAGCAGAAACCCCATAGCACCCAGCAGATAGATTACAAACAGGTAATCAGGCCACCATGTCACTGACCGGGAGATGACTTCAATTTCAGCTGCAGGAGGCAGGTAAAAATAGCTTGTGGAAGCAACTTCAGGTGCTTCAATATACTTTACAGTCGTGAATGTAATCAGTGGAATGATAAAGCTCACTGCCAGGGAAACCGGAAGATAAATCCGGTTGAAGGCAAACTGCTTTTTGTTTTGAAACAGGATCAGGTAAGCCAGGTAAAAAGTACCGGCTGCAATGGCTGTTTTTCCTATGTATATCAGGTAATTTTCCATCACTTTTTATCTTTAATCATCCGGATCAATTCATCCAGCTCTTCAGGTGTAAGCCCTTTTTCCTTTACGAAAAAAGCCACTGCACTCTTAATGGAGTTATCAAAGTAATCTCTGACTACCTGTTTCATAAACGTACGGCGGTATTCTTCCTTTGTCATCAGTGGAAAATACTGGTAGGTATTCCCATACTGGTTATAACCTACAATTCCTTTATCCTGGAGCAATCGCACGATTGAAGAAACCGTGTTGTAATGAGGCTTCGGATCATCATATTCTTCTATGATTTCTTTTACAAAAGCCTTTTCAAGCTTCCAGAGTATTTTCATTACTTCTTCTTCTTTCCGGGTAAGCTTTTTCATAATATATAGTATCAATTTTAAATTGATACAAATATACAACTGATTTTTCAGTTTTGCAACTATATTTCCAGTTAAATTACTGAAAAAACAGTTAGGAGCCATAGCCCCAATCACATTTAACCAGTTCAAGCTTTGAAATTGGATTGTGATCCCTTCCAATACTTAAAATTTGTATGAGACGATTAACAGGGCTTAGTTCTATTCGCCCTAACGACCTCCTAAATCCTTCAAAGGAGGACTTTGGGTCACTGCCAATTTCAAGGTTTAAAATGATTTTCATCAGTCCGTTGTTTTTCTTAATTTTAATATCTCCGGCAACTTCTGCAACAGTCATAGAAGCGATCTTACTCCTCTCCTTTGGAGAGGTTGGGAGAGGTCGTTGAGGATGGAAACCATTTGTGGGTCTGCTTTCAATTTTCTTCCGGAATAAAAATCTCCACCCTGGTACCTGTTGCACCATTGCCATTCATGTCGGTTGTCTGCAGCCAGTATTTTTCTTTCTGCCGTTGCTGAAGAATTGCCAGGCGTTCCTGCATCAGCCTTGTGCCTTTTCCGTTTTTGACAACTGCTGTTTCCTGCGCAGCCTCTCTGCCGATGCCATTATCCTCAATCGAGATAAGTATTCCTCTCCCGGAACTGCTTTCATTGCCGGGTTCAGCTTTTTTTATCACTTCAATCCTGGATCAGTATTTCGATCTCCCTTTGCATTGATGATATACTGCGACTGAATCATTTCATATACATATTGTTTGCCAGGCTCTGGTTGAAGGAAAGCTCTTTCATCCTGCGAAAGTGTTGAAAGGTTTTGAAGAAAAATGACACCAGTATCATACCCATGATTTTGGTTTATCCAAAGGTGGCACAAAAGGCTGAAAACTAACAGGGGAACTTATTAAACGGCATGATTGTTTTATCCAACGGTTAAAAAAAATGCACCGGCCTTTTTTTAGGAACCGGTGCATCTTAAATTAAAAATCGATTTTTCTATTATTCTTCTTCAAAATGTTCCTGAAGCTTCTGGAGCAATTCGGGGTTAGCCTGGATGGTCATGGCTATTTCCTGGTAACGTTCCAGGGTTAGCTGGCTTTCCGTAATCGCTTCTTCCATTTGCTGGAGGGCCTTTTCCTGTATTTTCTCTATTTCCTGGTAAGCAGCAGCAAACCTGCTGAGTTCTTCTTCACTGGCATCAAATTGTTGTGCAGGGTCCTGCTGGGCAGTGAGAAATTCATTAAAACGGTCAACATCAATACCATCTTCCTGAACAGTGCTCAGCATTTCCATCTGTACCTGCTGATCAATCACCTGGATTTCCCTGAAGGCCTGTGCAAACTGATCAAGTTCATTTTCGGAAACATCTGTTGCCTGGGGGCCGGGCAACTGATCGGGCAGCTGTGCATACGCACCTGTCATTCCAATTGCAAACACAACCAGAATGGCTAATAACTTATTTAATTTCATTTTAATCATTTTAATTTTTATAAAAAATCTTCTTCTGTATTCTATGATCAGAACAAATCATTTACCAAAAATACTTTTGCAGGATGTAAAACAATCTTAAATACCTTATCCACCAACCCTAAATATGAGTTTATAGCTGGCTGGTCGTGATATCAGAATGTTCATATTTATTCTTAACCTACTTAATAATTCCCCTTAAACACTGACTTCAC
>JAEYNZ010000164.1 GCA_023412195.1 Bacteroidota bacterium | reverse complement strand
CTTTCTCTTCAATTATGCGGTTTAATTTCTTGTTGGTGTTCTCAGCTTCCTCCAATGCCCCCTGGTCAATTTTTCTCAAACGGGAAAGCTCCTGGTACAGGGTGTCACGCTCCTGGAGAAGCTGTTCTATGAATATGTCCTTATCTTCAAAATTGCTCATTGACCCGTTTGATTTATGGGCATGAAGCTAACAAAAATCCCTGTATTTGCAAGGGTTTCAGGGCAAATAAACAATATATTTTTACATTTATTTTATTCTGTTTTTAAGACTCCGTTTTTTAATTTTCACATCCGAAACAATGCCCATTAAATCATGCCAGCTGACATGCAGCGAGGTTGTGTTTTCATCAAATGAAGGCAATTTAAATGAGCCGTTTTCGAGTTTCTTGTGGTAGATTACCAGTCCCCCGTATTCAAGGTGCAAAATCTTCATAATGGTCATATGCCGGTTGACAAAAATAAACACCTCCCCGTCTTGCACGTTTCGTTTCATGATTGAGGCTACAATTCCGCTCAGCGTATAAAAGCTTTTACGCATGTCAACCGGTCCGGGATAGAGATAATACCGGAGCTTGTTGTGCAAATGGAACATACTTTTAACCGTATAGATGAACCAGTTTTTGCAAAAGTGGCAGGTCCACCTGGTTTCTTAACTTTAAAACAGTTCCATTAGGAAAAATCAGTTCCAGCAGAACAGGAGTATCCGATCCGGAACGGGTATGTAAGTGATGATTCTTTTTAAGTGCAGGTAACTGTTCTGGTCCCGGAAAGAGAGGAATGAACATCTTTGGCTGAGTTTCCTTCGCCTTGCATTTTTTCAACCAGTAATAAAATGTGGATGTGATGATACCTTCGTTGGCACAAAAATCACGGACGCTTAATCCTGATTCCTTTTGACGTTTCAATAAATCCTGGAACAATGCTTCAGTCATAACATTAATTTTTGCCGTAAACTTAGTGCTCCACGATCCCTTTAGCAATATGTACTACGCCTAATGCTTACATCGCACTAAGACAAAAACCTTATTTAAATTTATAACCTTAGTAACATGGCATCTAAACCTGACGCCCCAACCTTATTCACCTTATTAATTCCGTGTTGCTGATAAAAGAAGAAGAGGTTCGTCCACTAATTACACGAATTACACGAATCAGGAAAGAACCAGGATACTAATCGTTACGGCTTGATTGAGACGCTGTCAGGGGCTTCGCACGCTGACAGGTCTGGAACGGCAGCAGTGCGATGAATGGTTTCAGAGCCATACGTGATATGAACAACAGGGGAAGTTCGATGCGCTTCGGGAGGAGGGGATTCCAATCCACTCATGTAATAGCTGCTAGTTACTAGTTGCTGGTTTCGAGTGTAAAGAGAGAAAAGATGCTTACAGGGCAACGGGAGGAGGGGATTCCAATCCACTCATTCTGGTGTTACCCTGGTTTTTCAGGGCTATGAAGAAGGGTAGTGGTGGTATTCCTTTACCGGGGCTTGCTACCTGTCGGCTGCAGCACCCCGGGCTGGTGATTGCGCCCGCTTCGGGGCTTGTTTTAAAAGAAAGATTCAAATTCTTTGCAAGTAATATCAGAAACAAGAATGTTATTTTGTGTCGGCTCCTGGCGATTATTATAAATGTGGCGTACTGATGATTTGGAAAGGCCCATTGTTCCATTTCCAAAAGTACTGCCGTCAGCTGTCTTCCATTTATAACTTATTGTAAAACTTTTTGAAGAGTTGTTTTCTGCCAGATAAACAGTATAAACATCAATTTTAACAGAAATAATATCAATACAGGCTTTGCCTTTTATTACCGATGTAACACTTGCACCTATCCTTTCATTAGCCAGATGGAAATTTTCAATACTTAAGATATGATTTCCCTTAGCAGCAAATCACTAAAAATTGAATCGCAGTAAAAGCATCCATGCGACAGGTAACTTTGATTTATGGTTTTACTGTATCTTTCCTTCAGTTGCCCAATTTTTAATAACTTTCCCTTTTCCGATTGCAGAAATTCAACCACAGCCTGGTATATCCCCCTGTTTTTATCCAGATTCTCATCATCCCATAACGATCCTAAAAAGTAAAAGCTTTGATTGCAAACAGTTGAAAGATCTTTATCAACTGTATAACAATGTTGTGATTTATTGCATTTCCAACAGGTTACTTTGTAAAATGTAACCGTTACTTCCTGTTTTGATTTCAGCCTGGTGTTTTCACAAAATTTGATTTTATTGCTCAACAGTCCATCAACGAGGTCTTTTAAATATCAGTGTGCATTTTGAAGGTATGCGGTAATCCGGGATTCATCATTTTCGGAAATTTTAAAAGCCGGGATTTCTTTATCAGCCTTTACAGCATCGCCATAATTTCTTAGGTCTTTAGGCGGGGTCCGCAGGAACCAGCATCCATGGACACCGGATTTTTGAAGTGTTTCCTGTTTATTTTTAATCTGTACAAGAGATACCGGTTTCCAGGAGGTTTCAAATGCGATCCTGTGGTTGTTTTTGATTGCAATGACATCCGTTTGCCAATCATTTTCATGATATTCGGGGATATACTTCCATCTGTTTTTACGACATGCTTCAATGATCTCAGCCCTGGTTTTCAAAAGTGCAGGTGATTCAGATTGCCATTCACAATATGCACATGATTTTTCATGGGCAAAATGTTTGATGCCCCTGCTGATTTTCAAATATCCATTCTGCTTGCAGCATGGTAATTTCAAAGTAAACTCCCTGCGTTTTAATTTTTCCTTCAATTCAGCCCACTGTTCATCGGAGAGATCAATGGAAATGACTTCTTTGTCATTTATGTAAGCTCTTAATGGCATGCTTTGCTATTTTATTTCAGGGGCAATTACGTTTTATGTATATCCCCCTGGCGAATGTTCAGCCGGCAGGAGAAAGTGCAGCCGAAAGTTTTAAACGACGCCTTAAAGAAATTTTGCACACTCTAATTTATTCATTGATTCATTGTGGATTGGATTACTGGATTACTGAGCAGGTGGACCGGAGCCACCTGCTCAGCTGTCGGGGGTGGGGAGGGTGTTTCTTTTCTATAAACATGTGAACCCTTCAGGTTCAGAACGTTCAGAACGTATTTATAGATTTCTAGGCCGCTCCAGTTGAGGTATTGCAGATTGATGTTTATTTGCAGGTTAAAAGGGTTCGTGCTCCTGTAATATGAGCTGCCGGCCTATAATCAACGAGAATTTGGCTGATGATTAAATATTTTTTTTATCCTGAATTAAACTTGTAATTGAATCCAATAATCCCTTATAACCTTCAATAGCTAGATTCTTATAATATATCTCTTTCTTAATTTCTTCTATTTGGTTAACCAATTTTTGGTATTCAATATTGCTATTAAAAATTTTAAAGACAAGGCTTACTTCATGTTGTGTATTACAATTTGATATAGAAGCTAATAATCTACTGAGTTTAGTAATTTCTCTAGCTGGATTCTTAAACTCAAACCGAAAGTATTCTTTTTCTTTAAATACAACAGTTAATTTTGGAACAGAACTTTCAAATGGTGCAGAATCTAAAGGTTGATCTGAAAATTTATAAACCCATTCATTAACAGAAAATTCTCCATCGAATACATTCAAAGATTTATCTATAATAATGGGTCTCAAATAAGATTCATACCAAGTGGTCCAAAAAATGTATTTAATTTTTGGGAAAATATATACTAATTCAAAATCTTTGTTATCTAAAATATTATCAAAGTCAGATTCTATTATCGTGTCATTATCCTTTATCAAATAATATTTGGCACCAATAACTTTCACTTTTGAGCTTTCGTTTAATTGCCTCTTGGTTTCAAAGCATTCTTTTGCAAGATTTTTAATATTATGCATCATATCCTTAGTTTGAAGAAAATATTGTTGCTCTGATTAAGTTTAAAGTTTAGTAAATATGAAATGATTCATTCCTGTATTTTGTGGTATTTTTTAAAAGCAGTTACCTTTTCCTTATCTTTAACCAGAACAATAGAATTGTCGCAATTTGTGCAGTTAAAAATGCCATTCGGCTCAATAATAAGTTGAACATCTTTATCTGTATTTATATCAGGAATGATAAAACCAAGCTTCCTATATTTTCCAAGCCTTTCTTTAAATACTTCAATATTATATGGTCCTTTTGTGATTTTAAACCAACGTTTATTTTTCTTCAGACCACTGTTTAGTATGAATCTACTATTAGTCTGGTTAATGATAAACCAATTAAGGATTCTCTTATAATCTTCATTATAAATTGACGACATTACTTCTCCACATTTATTACACGAAACAGATCCAAGATCTTTATGACCTATTAAAGGCCCTCGATAAATTGTTTTGTTTATATGTTCAGTAACTTCTTTTCTTTTTTCAAGTTTTTTGGTACTGCAACACGCATAACAATAATTACATATATACCATCCATTTTTACATTTTACAGAGTCTCTGCTGTCAATTATCATGTTACAAAAACCATTTAAGCAGTGAGATAAATACACCTCTTTATCTATTTCTGAACAATTTTCATTATTGCAGGTAAAATTATTTACTCCGTAAAATGCATAATTTGATCTTCCTCTAGGATAAAGAATGTTATTACATTGTCTACAACGAAGATGCTTTAAAAATCTATTCGTTTTATTAATAATACTTAGATATATTACTAAATCATTTTCATTAAATTCTATATTGAGGATATTTAGAAAATCCATTAGTGAATATTGTTCCCATTCCTCTGGATTATGAAGTTTTCGTGCGGGTTTATAACATCTTTGATTGGCACACCACCAAAAATCTATATTCTCTTTTGTTAAAGCTTGATCATTACCGGAATTATGATTGGCTTTTCTTCCATCACAAATAGGATGATTTATGGCTTTATTATTTTCATCTTTATTATAAACTATATCTGTATGAATAACTTTTCCTGCTTCATCCTTTTTTTCTTTAATTAAAACAGAGCATCTGCCATCACATTCATCAAAATATCCGGTAATCTGAAGTATATCTTCTGGATTCTTGATCTGATTTAAAATTATATCATAAATTCTATTTTGAAACATGTATTGTTCTTTAAGTTCGGTAGTTACTATTTTTTTATTTAAATCTGAAATTATTTCCAGTAAAATGCTTGTTGAGTAATCCCAAAAGATGTTATCCATTGCCAGAATTTTTTGGCTCGTTTCATAATCTATTACATTTAAGGAAACAAAATCTTCTATTGTTATATCTGCTTTTTTTTCTTGGATGTATTTCAATACTTTTTTAATGAATTTTTTTTGGTTTGATGGAGTAAGTGTTATCGTATAAAGTTTAAATTCATTAAATTCTAAAAAATCATATAGATCATCTAACCACAGATTTAGCTTAAAATAAACAGGAATAGTTTTAAGAACAACAGATAATAACCGTTCATATAGTTCTGAAGCAAATGTCTTTGAAATAGTTAATATCTTTTTGGCTATTTCATATTTTTCCTCAGAGTTTATATCCTCAAGGTCAAAAACCATTTTAGACAAAATTTTTGTTTTATCTTCATCTGTACAACGATTAAAAATCAAAGTAAGATTCTCATGTGTTTCAGTTAAAATATTTTGTCTTATATGATCATGTTGACAATGAGTGTAATATTTTCTAATCCAAAGGTTGTGCAATAATTCTATAGGTGCATTTTTTTCAAACAGTTCTTGAAGTTGATTATAAAAGGAAGAAAAAATTTTTTTGCTAATAGAAATATTATACTTTAACCAAATACTATTCGAATAATAATCTGTTCCTAGCTTACTGTTTAAAAATTCCAGGTAATTATCGCGTAGTTCTATTAATAAGTGTTCATTTATTCCTTCTTGTGAAAGAGTAATAATTCTGTTAAAAACCTCTGCTTTAATATCTTGATAATCCGCAGTTCTTTCATTTAAAATAAGAAGAAATTCATAAAACAAAAATTTGATGTCAAAGAATTTCTCTAATGTCTGAATCGAAAATGCTTCCTGCTTACCAGTTTCTTTCCGGGATTCTCTAGTACGAAAAACAACTACTGTATTCTTTTGAAAATATTTATATCCTTGACCAGGAGCGATGTTATTTTTATGGAAGAATAAATCACCTAGCACTGGATGGTTAATAAAACCATAATCTTTTACAGGTTTATCATAATCCTCAAAAAAATCATCCCTGCAATCGAACCACTTCACTGTGCCAATATATTTCTTTTGTTTATAATCCACCATTCAAGTTTGTTTAGATTATTTAAAAAAGGCCATTTTAATGATCATTAAAATATATGCTCTCTCTTTGTTTCGCCTCTGCTCCCTCTCGCCCTTTCATTTATCTACCTACACCGCCTCCTTCTCCAGCACCACCATTTCCCCGCTCAGCCACACCGGTTTCTCCGGCAGTCCCTTAAAAATTTTATATGGCAGTTCGCTATCAGGAAAGATAACCACCCACACCGTGCAAAAAACCAGCTTCACATCAGTCCAGAAGGAGAGGTTGCGCTGGTACCAGAGTTCAAGTTCGCCTTTGTAGGGGGAGATGTGCAGGGCATAGAATTCTTTTGGGTCCATGGTGGTTTCGGAAAGGAGTTGTTCTTCGTCACGGAAGATAATGGAGCCGATGCCTGAGAGGCCTGGCTTTACATTGTAGATGTTTTCCTGTACGTGTTTTGGATAGGGGGTGAAGGTTTTATCCACCAGCGGGCGGGGACCAATGATGCTCATGTCGCCTTTAAAGATGTTTATAAGCTGCGGGAGTTCGTTGATTTTTGTTTTCCGCAGGAATTTGCCAAACGGCAGCACGCGCGGATCGTTTCGTGTGGTGTGCAAACCACCTTTCATTGATTCACTGGCTTTCATCATGGTGGCATGTTTCCAGATGTAAAACGGTTTGTTTTTATAGCCAATCCTTTTCTGGAAGTAGAATACTTCATGCTCACCTGTCAGCAACAGAACGAGGCATATGGGTATCCAGAAAGGAAGAAGGATTAGGATGGCTGTGAGGGAGAGGATGATGTCGATGAGACGCTTGAAGAGGTGTTGGTACATGGTAGTTGTTGATTAGATTATGCGGATTAAAGCGAATTGCACGGGTATATCGAATTGCACGAATTATAACGAATTACACGAACGGGTGCCTGCCTGGTAGGCAGGATGGAGGGTTGTGGGTATAACAGGTGCAGGAATAGGGTAGGACAGGTTAGCACTGAGCCGAGAGCGGAAGCCTGCCAGAGGGGCAGGCAATCTGTTGTTATTTTTTCCTGCCTTCCTTCGATAGTTTTTTAAAGGTAATTACATTTTTTGGTCGAGATGTTTCCCAGTTTCTATATGCGCAAAATTTGGCAGGTACTCTTTAAGAATATCTACAATGGCAGCTTTAGTTACATTATCACTGCTAAACAATATTTCCAATTGGTTAAAGATTGCATCTATCTCGGCGATGTCTCGTTTGACAGAATTCTTAATTACACCCAGGTTGATGAATGAATCGTTATCTAGTAATTCATTTTCAGTATAAAACTCCTCAAATGACTTTTCACCTGAAGTATCAGATTCAAAAAAGTATATTGGCCAGGCTTTCGGATTTGCTGGTAAATTAGCTGCCTTCTTTTTGGCTTCTTCTTCTGACTTGCAAATGTCTGCCTCCAGACCCAGTTCTTTAATGAGTGCAAGGGCAATCTTATCAAACGGTATCATATCCTTCTCTTCATCCAGTTTGGGAAAAAAGATGTCTCCCGATTCTCCCATGATGGAGGCCATGAGGCAGAGTTCACCTGACTCTTCCGGTGAGACAAAGAAGCGGCGGATGCCCAGGGGGCACGACCAGGGTTGACGCTTGTTCAGGCGCTCGAGGAAGCCCAGGGGCAGACTGCCATTGGAGAAGGCTACGTTGGCAAAACGGGCGGTTTTTATGGGCAGCCGGTTGGAGTAGGCCATTATAAGTTCTTCCATCAGCTTTTTGCTGGCTCCCATGATGTTGACAGGGTTGGCAGCTTTATCAGTGCTGACGCAGAAGAAATGCTCCGGCGGGTATTCCAGTAACAGATCCAGCAGCTTACGGGCACGGAGAACGTTGTTTTCGATCATGGCCTCAATGGAGAAAATATCCTTTTCGCTGCGCACGTGCTTGTGGGCTGCAAAATTGGCTACAATATCAAACGGTCCGTGTTGGCGAAATAGCTTTTCAAATACCCTGTCGCCAAAGTTGACCGGGTAGGTGATGAAATTTTCGGGGACGTTATATTCTGTTGAGCTGCGTAAATCCCGAACCAGTTCTGTAAGACCATTTTCATTGATATCTACCACAACCAGGCTTGTGATGTTGAACTTCAGGATAGCCTTGATGTAGAAAGAACCGATGGTTCCGGCACCGCCAATAACCAGTACTTTTTTGTTGTTGATGCGGTGGTTTAGTTCTGACTTGTAGTTTGTAAAATCATCGTACAACAGGCTTTGCTGCCTTGCTGTGACGTGATCTTTTATAAATTGGGTCAGATTAAGTTGAAGATTCATGTTTTTATAAAGTTGATGTTAATATAATCGAGTGGGAGAGAGGGCGAAGAGGCTAAGAGGCGAAGGGGCGAAAGAGAGAATAAACGAGGGGGCAAAGGGGCGAAAGGGCGAATAGGCGCATTGCAAGGCAATTAAAGAATTGGCGGATAAAAGAATAAGGGAACGGGAGATTGGTCAGGTAAAGATATTTATAATAAGGATAAGATTAAATCCAGTTGCTTTTTATCTTTTATTTCAGTATTCGCAATGTAATGATATTTTTTGTTTTTCCTGTTCCGGTTTTTGGCCACAGTATCAAGCATTTCCGAAACTGTCTGATTTGTACCTGTAAATTGAATTTTAATCTTCTTATCATTAAGAAAGTGAAACAATTCATCAGCAAATGCACGGGAAATGAAATCAATGTTTTTAAAGTTAATGACAATGTCCTTATCTTTTAACATCGAAAGTTTACTATCAATCAATTTTATTGACTGACGGGTTGCAACTGATGCAGGAAGATAATTTGCTATATAAAATTCAGATTTCATTGTTTGCAAATTTATTGCATTTTTTATATTAACAATTTTATTCCAAATAGGTTGTGTAATTAAAACCATAAGGTATGGTACCAGAATTTGCAAAGTCGAAAGGGCGAAAGGGCGAAAAGACGAGGGAGCGAAAATGCGAAAGGGAGAAAAGTACTAGATAGACCATTTTTCAGAATTGGATTGCATGTTTACAAGCATTGAGATGATGTGATCATATTTATCGTAAAGACGCGTATGAATTTCTGATTCTATATAATTACAAGCTAATGCATAATCCAACCATACCTGAGTCTCGGCAGCTTCGCCGTCGGCGTCACTCAATTTAGCCACAAATGATTTTGGGTATCTTCTTTTTCGAAATGCTTCTGCAATATTACCAGAAACTGAGCGTGATGACCTTCTTATCTGGTCTGTCAACGAGTATTTTTCTTCCTTAGGAAACGACTTTGAAATCTCAAAAACTTCCATTCCTGCCTCAAATGAAAGCTTATACACCTTCAACTCCTTGTGCGTGCGAATTAATTCCATTTTTATTAAAGAATTAAATTGATATCCCTATTCTCTCTTCTCCTCTTCGCCCCTTCTCTTCAGCTCGCCCCTTCGCCCCTTCTCTTCATCTTTCGCCCTCTCGCCCTCTCTCCCCTTCGCCACTTCATTCTTTCGCCTTTTCGCCCCCTCATCCCTTCGCCCCCTCTCTACTTATTAAATGACTCCAAAGTCCTCCTCAGTCCCTCTTCAGCACTCACAGGCAGCTTCTCCACTCCAAGAGCCTGTTTCAGCTTTTCGTTTGAAACAACATAAGACTCTGTTAATTTTTTTAGTCTTTCGGAATTCAATGGCAGATGCAACAGATCACCAATTCGTGCCAGCCCATTAATGATACTTTTACCTGGTTCCCAGATTCTGGCTTTCTCCCCTTTTGATTCCGCAATGAGTTGAATCAACCGGTTAGTTGAAACAGGTTCGTCATCGGCAATGTGGTAAGTTCCCGGTTCAACATCGGAATCTATAATTCGCTTTATAATGAAGTTCAGATTGTCGACTGAGGTAAATGATCTCTTATTGTGATAGGCTCCCAAAGGCCATGGGATGCCTTTGGATACAATTTTATAAAGCAGGTTAAGATTCCCCTTATTCCCCGGTCCATGAATCATACACGGCCTCAGGATGTACACCTTTTTATCTTTCCGTCTTTCACGTTCCAGGCAAATCTCTTCTTCTCCTTTTCGCCCTTTCGCCCCCTCGCCCCCTCGCTCAGTCACTAGTTCTCGCCCCTTCGCCTCTTCGCCCTCTCTCCCCCTCGCGCTCTCCCATTCCGCCAACCTTTTCTCAATATACCGTTCCCCCTCCAGCTTCGATTTTCCATACGGAGTGCCAGGTTTGGGTTCTGCATGCTCAGTTAGATGGTTTCCTTCTACAGAATCGGCAGCTGCTTTTACCGAGCTAAAGAAAATGAACTTTGAAGCGTTGGATTTCAAAAAGAATTCAAATATTTTTTCAGTAAGCCCTACATTGATGTCAAAATAAACTTTCTCTTCAGAAGTGTTTTTGGTATCGTGGGCTTTGCCTGCAAGATGAATGATGGCATCTATATCTTTTCCATTTATTTTCTCCAGTATATCCCAGGAATGGTACTCATTGTATTCATGGCTGACAGCTTCAGCAACATCAAGGGCAATTAAGCGGGAATCTACTGCTGAAGATAGAGAATTGGAAAGATTGGTGCCGACGAATCCAAATGCGCCGGTGATGAGGATGTTCATGCAATGTTTTTGTTTTTGTTGGCAGTATTTAAAATACTTACGGCCATCTGCTTATCGATTGTAGTTCTGGCATATTTTTCAATAAAGGATTTCCTTTCCTGATACTGGAATGTAAACTGAGCTAATTGATCTGCAAGATTTCTGGCATCCCCGGGTGGAAACAGAATGTAGTTGCTGAGATTTTTTTCAATAAATTTTGCTGCGAAACCTCCCACTCCTGCTATTACAGGTTTGTCGGTTGCCCCATATTCAAATATTTTTGATGGAAGTACCTTATCAAATGCCTTATAATCATTTAAATGAAGAAACAGATAATCCGTTTCCTTGTAATATTCAATCAACCTGGCTCTGTTGGTAGGAGGCAGTAATTCAACATTTGAAATATTTTCCTTTTTTAGTTGTTCTTCCAGTTCAGCCTTTTTCCCTCCGTCACCAATTATACGGAATGTATATTTTGAACCAAGTAATTTGGCTGCTGCCGGTATTATTTTATGGAGTCCCTGTCCTTCACCAATGTTTCCTGCATATGTTATCAGAAATTCAGTTTTTGGAAGTGAATTGGATTTTGGCCATGCAAGAAATTCCGGATCTATACCATTGGTGTAGAATGAAAAATTCGCATGCTTATTGTTAGAAAAATAGGGCTTAAATCCCTCAGAGATCAGGTTAATGTGAGTAGCCTGTTTTACTGTATTTCTTTCAATGAGTTTTAATACTTTCAGCAAAGGAAACTTTACATATTTGTTTTTTAGCACATCCTGAAGCGTGTCAACAAATATATCACGTATATCAGCGTAAAACGGAATTCCTTTTCTCCTGCTGATCATGCTTCCAAGAAATGCAGTAAACAATCGTGAACTCGATGCAAATACCAGATCGTATTCTTTATCTTTTACAATATTTAAAGTTTTGAAGAAATAATCCTTAAATGCAAGTGACTGATCAATGAGTCCGCTGCTATGGACCGGCAATTTGATTCTGTTGATTTCAATGTTCCCTTTTTTTTCATATGCCAGTGCTTCCTCTGAAAACGATTTATACCTGTTTGGCATAGTAGTTATAACATGTATTGAGTCATTTTCATTTATCAGTTCCGATAGTTCATTTACCAGGGGTGTATTGCGGAATGAACCGGCACACAGATCAGGTTTAAAGTAGAAAGTGAGATATAGAATTTTCATAAGTTAACTTAGAGCAATGGTATATTCGACATATTCATTGAAAGTTATTTCAACGGTCACATTTTCTGTAAATATATTATATCCGGCAGGTAATTTAGTGGGTACGAATTTTACCGACAATGCATTTTTAAAAGAAATTACTGCTTTTCCTAAATCCAGTTTTTCATTATTTAGCACAGGATTTATCCCCGGAGCCAGTATAAGATGAGCTTTTCCTTCAGTAATTTTCCCGGCAAGGCTGTCTTTTATAATTATAACATCATTTAAAAATTTCCATTCTCTGGAATGTATGGTATTTAATCGGCGATATCCATTATGTGAGGCTTTAATGAAGTCATCAGTCTCTTTCTCTATTGTAACTTCTGCCCGCTGTGCCACCCTGAATGAAGACCAGATCTCAGATGAGTTTTTATCCTGTATCGTAACTGTATTATGTGCTGCCGTTCCTCGCTCTTTTAACCGGGTTTCATTTGCTTCATATGTGGAAATACCGGTATCCACTATTAATGGTTCATTATGCACATTTAATACAAAATTGAATGTATCGGCATGTGCATGGCCCGGTTGGTAGGATGGGATGATGTTGCCGGTGTCGATAACACATTCGTAGATGGGGGAGGAGAATTTACGGTAGCCTGAGGGGGATAAATTGCACGAATTAGGACGAATTACACGAACGCCTAAACGTTGGGCATAGGCGTTGAGTTGGGTGGTGGTGGGTGCGATACCGGGGGCTGAATCATTCAGTAAGGGAATGTTCCCGTTGGTAAATGTGATATAGTTTAACCATACTAACATCTGTTGTGCTTTTTCCTGCATCAGTTGTAGAAGGGTTTCCTGATCTTCAAAGCTTTGGTTGTTTTGTAAAAGGTTGATACAGTCGAGCAGGCGGTCGAGGATGATCTGGTGGTACATGGGACTCAGTTCAAAGTGGGCTCCGTCTGCAAGAATTTGCTCATTCAGTTCCTGCTTCATTATTTTGGTTGCTGACCTGTATAATTTATCATCCTGGAAATAGAAAGCACCAAACAATAGACTAAACCCATCTTCAAGCAAGTGATTGCCTAAAAGGTGATACTCTAAATTGTCAAGCAGAATTATATACTGTGCATAAAGTGAATTATTGAAGGAGGAACTGATTGATGGGTTTTGTGAAAAGAACTTTATCCAGTTGATGCCTCTGAGAGCAATGGGATATGGATCTAATCCAATTGATTTCTGATCTAAATTATGAATGAAATCTTCAATTAACTTTCTGCTGGTTTCCTGTTCAATTTCCGGCTGGAGCAGATAATCCATATAATTAAGGTTATACGTCCAGAGCTTGCCGTAGGAATTGTCGATCCAGTTTATTTTTTTTTCCGGATATTTTTTTGAGAGATTTAAAAAAGTGAAAGTATTATTTGATAAGGAAATTGGCTTGTTAATCCAGGGAGTTAAAACCAATGTCTTTCCTTCTTTATTAAATGAGAGATTGTATTTATATCCCGTTAGGCTCCTCCACATCCTGCGGAACCGATACCAGAACTGATATTGCACCTGAACTGGCCGGAGATAGTTAAGGGTAAAAAAGATTAGCAGGAATTTTCGCATTGATCCTACAATACCTTTAACAGGATATCAACGATCCGCTCCGCTGTTTTACCATCCCATAATTCCGGGATAGACCCTTTTTTCCAGTTGCCTGCAAACAACTTTTCCATGGCAGGTTTAATTGCTTTTGGATTGGTGCCGATCAGTTCGTTTGTGCCAATGGTAATGGTTTCCGGTCGCTCTGTGTTGTCACGTAACGTCATGCAGGGGATTCCCATCACTGTGGTTTCTTCAGTGATACCTCCTGAGTCAGTTATCACAGCAAAAGAATTTTCTACCAGAAAATTAAATTCAAGGTAACCCAATGGTTCAATCATGTGCAGGCGTTCATGAGCAATGCCTAGGTTTTTTAGTATTTTGGCTGTACGAGGGTGTACAGGGAAAATCAGCGGCAGGTTTTGCGAATGATCGATTATTTCATCAAGTAACTCCTTCAGTTTGGACTCCTCATCAACATTGGCAGGACGGTGCAACGTCATGACTATGTATTTTCCTTTCTCCAGATTCAGAGCATCCCACACCGAAGGCTTTTGAAAACGGGGACGATGTTTAAGCAGGGTATCAATCATGGTGTTGCCTACTCTAAAAATTCTTTCTTGTGGCACCCCTGACTTTAGCAGGTTTTCATCTGCAATATTTGTGGTGGTAAAAAAATAATTGGTGATGCTGTCGGTTACCATACGATTGATTTCCTCGGGCATTGTCCAGTCACCTGAACGGATCCCGCCTTCCACATGCGCCACTTTTACATTCAGCTTTTGAGCAGCAATGGAGCAAGCCATCGTAGAAGTTACATCACCCACCACCAAGCATAGATCGGGTTTTTCCTGCAGCAAGAGTTTTTCATAACCTATCATAATGGCTGCAGTCTGTTCAGCCTGCGTGCCACCACCGGCCCCCAGATTTTCATCTGGTTCAGGTATGCCAAGCTGTTCAAAAAAGTTGCCGCTCATGTTTTTATCGTAGTGCTGTCCGGTATGTACTAACCGGAATGAAATATTTTTACCTTCAGCTTGTGCTTGTTTTATTGCATCAATGATAGGAGCAATTTTCATAAAGTTGGGACGTGCTCCGGCTATGAGGTCGATTTTCATTTAAATATATGTTTTTGTTGGTATTTATTTAGGTTGGACCGTGTATCAGACAGTTTGCTTTATAGTGAAACCTTCGTTCCCGGAGCCACTTCTTTTAATAACGACGTTGGAGTAGGGGACATCAGCGCGCCGGCGGAGTCGTCATTGCGACCGCAAGGCACGAAGCGGGAAGCCTTCCTGCCGGGAGGCAGGCAATCTGTTCCTGTTTTGCACCTAAACCTCCACCCATCCTCCTTCTTTCAAACTTTTGATAGCTGCAAAACTGGCCCTTGTTGTGTTCACAATTTCATCAAACGGAATAATTGGTTTTCCGGTTTTAATTGATTCCACCAGAAGCTTAAACTGGGTTTTGTGTCCTTTATCCAATTTGGTTTTTAGTTTTGAGAATCCCTTTGTACCATATCCTTTCAATACCCGCCAGTTGTCGATGATCAGGGTTTTCTCCTGGCTGTAAGCTTCTATCCGTTCCTTGGAATAAGCTTTGCTGCCGTTGGCGAAATAGTTGATTACGGCATTGGAGCCATTTTCATATTTTAACAGAATGCTGGCATTATCGGTGTTTTCCTGCGGATTGGCTCCCATGCTGTTCATGCAAACGGCTTTTACCTTGCTTCCTGCCAGATAAGTGCATAAATCGATGTAATGACAGGCTTCGCCTATAATACGGCCACCACCAATTTCCAGGTCATGTACCCATACTTCTGGTGGGAGGAAGCCAGCATTCATTGTAGCTACAATGTTTTTTGGACCTTCACCCAGCAGACTTTTCATCTTTTGGGCAAGAGGGGCGAACCTTCTGTTAAATCCTACTACCACCATTGGCCCAGCGGAGCCGTCATTGCGAGGAGGTATTCCCGACGAAGCCTGCCTGTCCGGTAGGCAGGCAATCTGTCCATTGTTGGCAGATCCTTCGATTGGGGCGTGGGAAGCTTTGCCAAAAGTTCGCTTCGTCGTGTCTCCTTCGTTCCTCGGAGCCTCTCCTCGCAATGACGCTGCTTCGATGATTTGTTCCAATTCTTCTTCGTTTAGGCACAGAGGTTTTTCAACAAATACATTTTTACCTGCCTGGAGGCTTTCGATGGTCATCCGGGCATGGAGGTTGTGCCGGGTGGTAATCATTACGGTATCTACTTCCGGGTCGTTGAGAATTTCCCTGTAATCGGAAGTAGCTACAGCAACATTGCCTTTTTTTGCGAGAGTTTTAGCTGACAGGCCACCTGCGCTTGCAATATATTTTAAATTTGCTGCGGCAGCATTCATTCCCGGTATTATGGTGGCAGAGGTAAAATTACCTGCACCTATAATACCAAATACACCTTTAGCAGCTATAAAAGATTGGTTTGTTACCTTAACAGAATTGTTTCTCTGACTATTTTCAGGATATACCAAAATAGAAGCAATGGAGCCTGCCTTGCGCATGTCGCCATAAACCTGGTTGTAATCTTCCAGTTTTACCCGTTCTGTGATGAGTGGCTTTACATTGAGTTGACCCGAAGAGATGGCTTGGAGGATGGCTTCAAAATTGCGTTTTTCTGTCCATCGGACATAACCTATAGGATAATCATGTCCTTTTTGCTCGTAGTCATCATCATATCGCCCGGGACCATAAGAGCAGGAAACCTGGAAAGTGAGTTCCTTTTTAAAGAAATCATCGCGGCGGAGATTCAGTCCAATAACGCCCACCAGGATGATACGGCCGCGCTGGCGGCTCATTTCGGCAGCCTGGTGGATGATCTCATCGCTTTTATTGGAAGCGGTTATAATGACTCCATCTGCACCCACACCATTGGTAGCCTGCTGAACAAATTTAACTGGATCAGTACCCTGAGCGGGATTGAATGCAGTGATTCCTTTCGACTGTGCCATTTCAACCTTTTGCTGGTCGAAATCATAACCTATGACGCGGCAGCCATTCGCACGTAAGAGTTCTGCTGATACAAGACCAATTAAGCCAAGGCCAATCACCACAATGGTTTCAGCAAATGTAGGATTGCATAACCGAATGCCTTCAAGCCCGATTGAACCAATTACAGTAAATGCGGCTTCTTCGTCTGAAACATTATCAGGAATTTTGGCACAAAGATTTTCAGGGATAAGAATATATTCTGCGTGGTTACCGTTGGATGCTATCCGGTCTCCTATATTAAAACCATGAACTCCTTTTCCAACTTCTTCCACAACACCCACATTACAATATCCCAGGGGGAGTGGCTGATTCAATTTATTGAAAACCGCTTCAAGCGTAGGCATCACTCCCTCAGCTTTCATTTTATCCAGCACCTGTTTAACTTTATCTGGCTGCTGTCGGGCTTTTTCTATAATACCGGCTTTGCCAAATTCTACCAGCATTCGTTCAGTGCCAAGAGATACTAAGCTTCGGGTAGTTTTTATTAAAACTTTACCGGATTTTACTCGTGGGGCAGGAACTTCTTCCAGTAATGTATTTCCTTTTTTAAGGTCTTGTATGAGTTGTTTCATTATGATTGCTAAATTTTCAATTTGACTTTACCAGCTTTGGTTTTAAAAGGCATGTCAATTCTTTGTATTTTGTAATCAATTTCAATGTTTTTCAGATTAAGAGAATTATTGATTTTTTGGAGGTTCGTCTCATCTGTAGTTACATAAAATATAACCTCCCCAGGTGTTGATTGGCTTACCTGAACAAATTGAGCAAAATTAAATGCCTCATGATGTCTTCCAAAAATTAATGCTGTAAGAGGTATTTGTTTGTTTTTTTTATCAATAATATAATCACCATTTCTTCCGTGGCTGATCTTAAAGTATTTTAACAATCCATTATCATGGTATGTAGGCTCGACAACATCTCCAGTATCGTATCGTATGAGTGGCATGTCGAAATTATGAAAAGATGTACCTATTAATCGGGAATTTACAACCTCAGCAAATCCATAAGTAGGAAAAGGTTTATATTCATTTATTTTGTTTTCGTCATACGCTAGAATACACATTTCACTATGACCATACCAGGATATATAATCAAAGTGCCATACTGATTGTAAATATTCAGTAATATGTGGCATTGGAAATTCGGAGCCCAGGAAACATGCTTTTAAGTTACAACTTAATATTTCTTTCTCTTTTTCCGACATTACTGGTTCCAATTCGTTTAAGAAATTAAAAATAGCCGATGGATATCCATGTAAATATGTAATTTTCCTTTTTTCGAACAGAGAAATAATTTCATCTTTAAACCCAGATGCTTTTTTATATGTATTTATTATAAACTCGTTATGTACAGGATTGTATTTGATATTAACTTCCCCCAAATCTTTTCCTCTGAGTGTAACTTTAATATCAGTATATTTGTAACTTTTTAAACTCCATATATAATGCATGTGTGCCCATTCGCGGGCAAATGCATTCTTATCCACAAAAAAACTAAAGGGTTCACCACTGGTGCCCCCGGTATTTAATAACAATGCTCCACTAAAATCATTGAGATGTTTTCTGAGGTCTTCTTTGTTAATTACAGGTATTTTCTCAATATCCTTAATTGATTTTATTTTTAAATCCGAAACGCCTGCTTCCTGATAGAGCTTTTCATATAAAAGGAAGGTGTTTTTTGCGTACTCAAATATTTTTGAGAAATGCTCAATAATATATTGTTCTTCATGAATTTTATTTGATTCTATTAATTTTCTAAAAGAACTATATTCATTACCTAATCTGAAGGAATAGGGAATCAATGCCAGTTTTGAACCAATAGAATAGGGAATATTTTCAACTGAGGTTTTAAGTATCTGTTTGATCGACATTAAACTATATTTTTAAGCCTTGTCAATAAATCAATAGGTATTTGGCGCAATTTCACAAATTGGTCGAAGCTTTTATTTGTAATACTATTTTTATAATTTTTATAAACAGGAAGAAATTTGTTTTTATGAAATCTATTTTTTTTGTAGAAATCGATGTAAGATTTATGATCTAGTTCCCGGAATTCAGAAAGTTGATTTAGCATTTCAAATTCTCCTAATCTGTAACAACCATTTAATGTCATGTATGCTCCTTGCTTATCATGACTATGATGATAAATTCTGAGATCATTGAGGCTGCCGTTATAATCTACTGAAATTCCCTCTAATGCGGTATCTCTGAAATTTAACTGATGATTTCCATATTTAACCTGAGGAAAATAGAAATTACCCAAACTGTAAAATATTGGTTTATTTTTATATATCTCGTAACCATTTATAACATGAGGATGATGTCCAAAAAGACCATCAACACCAATATCAATTAAATGATGGGTAAATTGTCTGTCAGCGGGTAACGGATAAGTTTCAAATTCATAATTCCAGTGAATAAATAACACAATTCTATATTCAGGAAAACTTTTTTGATATTTAAGGATTTGCTCTTCTACCCATTTATACTGATAGGGATTTACGCCTAATGCTTTATTTTTGGCTGCTTTACAACGAATAGTTTCCCAGCCAAAAGACATTATAATTAATTTTTCGTCTTCATAGATGAAAGGCTTGGATGCTTCGTTAATATTTCTGCCAATGCCAATGGTTTGAATATCTTCTTTGTGAAAAGAGTTAACATATTGCACATAGTCGAATTCATGATCCGTAATGTGATTATTGCTATGGCTGGTACACTTAACATTCAAATATCCAAGAGCCTTAAGAGCATCTAAATTAGAATGTAAAGCTATTCCTTTGGTTTTTTGTTTTGTATTAAACTCTTTAATAGTTGATTCAAAGTTTACTATTTTTGGTTTTAGAAGGAAATCTCTACCTATACCTTTAAATATGTTTGAGGAAAAGCTTCTTGGAAATATAAAGTCTCCGGTAAAAATCATGATATTATAAAATTCATAGTCAATAATAGTTTCAGCGATTTATTCGAAGTTACAAGATATTTAAGCTTTGCTAAAAAAGATCGACAAATTCCTTTAGCTTAACCTATTTTTATTAAACTTTCTTTTAAAAAGTTCAATTATGGAAAGCATGTGATTAATTCTAGTTTTTAGTTTAGGGATCAAACCTCTGGTAATTTTTGTTGCATTTGAATCATGAATTCGTCGATGCACTGTTATATTATCCAAATGAATATTCGATTTTAATATGTTTGCAGCGAGTGCAAACCAAATATCATGAGATTCAACATATTTAGGAATAGGAAGAATATAACTTTTAAATTCCTTCATTAAACCCATTGTACATCCAAAATAACTTGTTTTGCCTGCAAATATTCGAATTATGTTACCCCAGTACTTATTAGAATCTTTACTTTTTAATCTTTTAATTGAAGGTTTAGTGTTAGATAATGAATCAAAAAATAAGTCGTGATTTGTTGTTACCAACAATGTACTTTTTTGAGAAATTTCATTTTTAATTAATTCAATTTTATTACTTTCCCATATATCATCTTGATCAGATAATATTATTAAATCGTTCTTTGCTAAACTTATTGATTTACCAAAAGTATAAACATGCCCTTTATTTGTATCGTTCTGATATAATATTATTTGTTTATTTTTTAAATTCCTAATTATATTATAGGTTTCATCTGTGGAACAATCATCCACGATGATTATTTCATCATCACTTCCTAGCTGAGGAATAATTGAAGCAAGTTGTTCAATAATATATTTTTGACCATTGTATGTACCCATACAAACTGAGACATTCATCTTATAGTGTTCTTTAATATTGATATTTGAATATTAGGGTTATATTTTTCATCAATTATTTTAAAACATTCATGACGTATAATCTGTTTTTTACTATTAGATAAATTGGTCCATTTTTTTATATAAAGCATTAAATCTTCCACTGAATCCTCAATAAAAAAATCACCTGTTACATCTGGTTCGATAGCTTCAAATTCAGGTGCTTGATTAGGGAAATTATTGTGGGTTATAACAGGCAGTCCATAGACCAAACAATGCATTGCAGTTAGGCCAACAAAACCAGGAGAAACACACAAATCAGCATTATAAATTAATTCACTGATTAATTGTTCATCATAACATTCTCCAAATAACCAAACATTATTTTTAAGGTTTCGATAGTTTATGTTTTCATTTATATCAATATCATTATAGTTTTTTCCAATTAGAATTAAATTAAACAAATTACCTTGAACTTTTAATTGTAAAATAGCTTCAAATAATAAATCAATTTTTTTTGATTTTTGAATACGCCCAATAAATAATAAAACAGGATAATTGTTATTAAAATAATGCTGGTAAATATTGGTTTTTGTGATTTTTCTTCTCAGTTTTAACTGTGATTTATAATCGAGGGAGTTATATATTACTATTAATTTTTCTTTTGAGTAACCTTCTTTAATCATTAAATTTTTGGCATAATTTCCATATAACAAAACTTTATAGCTTAAAGAAAAAAACATTTTTTTTATTATTTTTTTTAGTAGTGTTTCATCACCATACCAACCATGAGTCCATAAGTAGGTTTTTTTGCCTGTTATTTTTGCTCCTAATAAAATAATCCATGTAGTTAAACAATGAGGAACTCCTGTTAAAATATAATGCTTATAAGGTGAAAATAATAATTTTATTGCCCCTATCTGCCAGTACATTTTATTGTTGAAAAACCACTTTGTTTGAATATTTTTTTTAAATCCTTTTAAATCGGAATAATTCATTTGTTTGAATGGAATTTTAGGCCAGGTTGCAATATAAAAATCGCAATCTAATTCTTTATCCATTTTTTTATAGATAGGAGCTCTGTAATGTGCAGCCAAATCGAATAAACAACAAATCTTATTATTAGCCATTTCACTTAATTACAAATTATCAGAGAAAAATACTTTACATGTATTTGTATTTTATATGCTGACCCATTAAAAAAAAGGGAAAAAAAATCAAGCTACCACTAGCAAAAGGGGCGCCAGCTTCAAATTGACTTATAATAAATAACATAAACATTAATAATGGACCAGCTTCTAATGTATCATAAGAATTTTTTCTTATTGATTTGATAGTCAAAAAGAAATATGAAAAATATATAATAAAAATACATAATGAAAACAATATCCCATAACGAACTAAATTTATTAAAATATAATTATGGATGTCGTAGTTTTGAAATCCTTTAAATGCAGGTCCAGTTAATTCTCCCATAAAAGCATGACTAAAAATATATTTTATTCCTAAAATATAATTTTCTGTTCTTCCAGCAGAAAAATTGCTTATATCATTTATATTTCTGTTTAGAAAAAATGCTTGATATAAAAAATCCCAACCTAATAGCAATAAACCAAGAAAAATAGAAAAATATATAATTTTATTTTTTCTTTTTCGAACATAATAGACTACCCATAAAAAAATAACAATAAAAACACCGATCAAGGCAGCACGACCTCTTAAAACAAGCATTGACAAAATAAGAAGAATTGAAAGAGAAAATATATACAATTTTTTTAATCCATTAATTTTTACTCCATGATAGATAGATAAAATAAACGCAAACCCGAAGACAGGTGCTAATTGATTTTTAGGCAATGGTAAATATTGTTCATATATTATAAAACCTGTTGCAAATTTATAAACTAAGCTTAATGCAGCTAAAGTATTTAAAGTAATATATAAAAATATGAGCTTTATATATTGCTTTCGATTAATTGATATATTTAAACCTATCATTAATAGCATTAAGGCCAAGGCTAAATCAAACATTGGACTAAAGTTAGCATTAAAACCTAATAAGGAAAGAGAAAAAATAATTATAGTAAAAGAGACTAGAACACTAAAATGGATTCTAAATATAGATATTTTCTGGAAATATTTATTAGGATTTTTAAAGGTTATTAAAAATAATAGTGCAACACTTGCAATAATTATTATTCTTAATTGAGAATATATTTTAGGAGTAATACCCCAGGCAGAATATTGAAAAGAAATTAAGAATATCAAAAATTTAAAAATATTATATGAAAATCTGTTTCTGTTCATTTGCTAGCAATTATTCTATTTCTTATTTAAGAATTTATAAAACGTACTCATTAGCAGTAAGAAAATAAAGCTGACTATTAATTGGGAATAAGCAATTGCAATAGCACCATTATATTTATAAAAATAAACCAGAAGAAAATAACCTAATAAAATTTTTCCTAAGTCACGAATTAAGCGAATTTTAAACATTATCCAACTTTTACCTATTGATAAATATGCTTGTGAATAAACATTGCTTAAACTGATGAAGATTGTAGAAAAAACCATTACTCTAAGAACATACTTTAATTCAGTGAATGAGGTGCCATAAAATGTAGTGATTATATCAGAAAATGCATAAACTAGGATAAATGGAATTATTGTTGAAATAAAATTTATTAATAATGTATGTTTTAAAATTCTCTTATGTCGAGCTTTATTATCTGAACTACCTGATAAGTGGGAAAGAATCACGTTACGCAAGACTCCTGGTATAAATAAAATTAATGCATTCCATTGCATTGCGGCAGAATATAATCCTAACTCACCATAATTTGCAAATTTTATAAGTAAATAGTGAAGTGTCCAGCCCATACCAGCATATAAAATTTCCTGCATGGCCACAGGTGTAGAAAAATTAATTATTTCTTTAAAAAATACTAGGTCTTTTTTAATTGTTTTTTTGGTTGGTTTATTTTTTTCAACCAATCTGTAATAAAGAATTAAATTTACAATTTGTGCAACAAGCAATGCACCTAATGCACCCATTAATCCCCATAAAAAAGTAAAAATAGCACTTAGAATAAAAGTGATTACACCAACAATTCCTTCAATTTTGGCCATTTTTTTAAATTCGCCAAATCCTGCTATTATACCAATTTGCGTTGTTGTTAAGGAGTGGATGATTACCCATATAGATACTAGCCGGATGGAAGAATGAAGATGCGGGGCTTTAAGTATTTTGTCGGATATTGGTGTAGCAAAAGAAAATAGGAGTAAAGCAATTGAACTGCTAACTATTAATGTTATAATTCTGGAGTATTTTAAAATTAAATTTAAATACTCTGGTTGCTTGTCTTTAAACTCGGCTACAAATTTAGTAGCTGTATAACCTAAACCAAAAGTTGAAAAAATTGCTAGTGAAAAAATGGTATTTTTAATGATACCATATTCGCCATAGATTTCTTTTCCAAGTAATCGTGCAACAATAATTCCCGCAACAAGTGATAATCCACGGCCCACTACATTTCCCAATAAGGCCCAAAATGAATCATATACAAATTTACTTTTCAGTAATCTGTTTTTAAAATTTTGAAGCATTATTAGGTTCGAGTTAATCATAAGTAATCATTTCCAGTTAAACTGGAAAAGGTATGTTGGCTACTTTTGGGAGTTAGGGAGTGGCGTGCGTTTGACAAATTATAATTTATAAACTTTATCTCCTCCCTCCAACGCCATATTCCTCATATCCACAATCATTCTTGCATTCTTTTGTATAAACTCCACATCAAACACCGAATGATTCGTGGTCAGTACCACTACATCAGCCTCCGCTAAAGCTTCAGCAGTAAGTTCCACAGATTCATATTTAAAACCATCCACTGTAACCTTAGAAATAAAAGGGTCATGGTACTGCACATTTCCACCCTTATGAGCAACAGTTTCCATAATTTCCAGTGCAGGTGATTCGCGCTCATCGTCAATGTTAGGTTTGTAAGCCACGCCCAGGAATAAAACCATACTGCCGTTCACTGCTTTTTTGTGGCGGTTAAGGGCGGTGGCAATTTTAATGTACATGTAGTGCGGCATGCGCATGTTGATGTGGCCTGCAGCATGTATCATGGAGAGGTCGAAGTTGTAGCGTTTGGCAATGTGCTCCAGGTAAAACGGGTCGAGCGGTATGCAGTGGCCACCAATTCCTGGTCCCGGGTAGAACGCCTGGAAGCCGAAGGGCTTGGTTTTGGCTGCTTCAATCACTTCCCATATGTTAATGTCCATTTTCCCCGCCAACAGCGCCAGCTCGTTTATGAGGCTAATGTTTACCAGCCGGTAGGTGTTCTCCAGAATCTTCACCATTTCAGCCACCCGTGGCGAGCTTACTGTATAAATGTGGTCGATGGCTTTTTTGTATATGGCTTCGCCAATCTCCAAACCATCGGGAGTCATTGCACCTAAAACCTTGGGAGTATTTCGTGTATGAAATGATTTGTTGCCGGGATCTACGCGTTCGGGGGAGTAGGCGAGCCAGAAATCGATGCCGTGTTTGAAACCGTTCGAGGAGTTCGAAGAGTTCCAAGAAGTTCGAGAGGAGGGTTCATGGGGTTCATATTGTTTATGTAGTTCATGTTGTTCCGGAAAGAGGTTTGAAGGTTGTTCGAGATGGTTTGAAGAGGTTTGAAAAGAGGGTTCATTTGGTTCATGTTGTTTATATTGTTCATGTTGTTCATGTTGTGCTCTCGCAGTCGCATCGTCGCCCTCTCGCACATTCGCCCACTCGGACTGATTGTAAGGATTGTATTGTGATTCCCGCTCAATAATCGGCAGCATGAAGTCTTCTGTCGTAGTAGGATAGGTCGTGCTTTCGAGGCAGACAAAAGTTCCAGGCTTCATGTTGCGGCCAATTTCAATACAGGCACTTTCGATGTAGCTCATGTCGGGCTTACGGAACTTATCCAGCGGCGTGGGCACTGCAATAATTAGAGCATCGCAGTCAGCCATCCGGGAGAAGTCGGTGGTGGCACACAGCGCCACTTTGTCAACCACTTCCTTTAACACTGCATCACGTATATCCCCGATGTAATTCTTTCCGTTATTGATACTGTCGACCTTTTCCTGGTTTTTGTCGAACCCGATGGTTTTTACGCCTGCTTCGGCGAAGTTGACGGCGAGGGGGAGGCCTACGTAGCCCAGACCTATAATTCCAACGATTTCCTGGTTGTTGTGGATTTTGTGGAGGATTTGTTGCTTATGGTTCATTTTTGGTTTTTGAATTTCACGAATTAAGACGAATTACACGAACGGGTGCGAATTGTCGTTCTTTTATTTCACTAATTAAGACGAATTACACGAACGGTTGCGAATGTCTGTTTTTCAATTTACCAATCGATGGTATTTCAATGAAGGCATTCCGAAATTTATTAATAATCCTAACTTGAAATTCGTTGCCTTCACATTATTAAGTGTTTGTTGTTTGTTTCCTTCAACGGTATAGTTTGTCGCTTTTATCTCAACAATAATAGAATCATAACATACGAAGTCTGCTCTGAAATATTTATGCATTGGTTGATCATTATAATACACCGGTAGTTTCTTTTCTTTTTCGTAAGGTATGTTTGCTTTTTGAAACTCTATTTCGAGGGCTTCACTGTAAACACTTTCGAGGAAGCCCGGTCCTAATTTTTTATGGACTTTCATACACGCCCCTATGATCTTATAACTTTCTTCCCTGTAGACAATCTCTGACATAGCGTTCGTGCAATTCGTCTAAAATTCGTGCAATTCATTCTGCCATATAAGTAGCACCGGCATATCCTTAAAAAATTGCTGCATCTGTTCAACGTTCAACACCAGATATACGATTTTGCGGTCGATCAGCTGCTCGGCTTTGGAAGTGAGCCCCGCTATATAATCCAAATCAAGGCTTTGCCCCACCAGCACCAGTTCGATGGTGTCGGAGTCGATGCCTTCGGCGAAGCTTCCGGTGAGGTATGCGATTTGTTGCCAATTTCACGAATTGATACGAATTTCACGAACGGTTGCGAATGGATGTTTTTCAATTAAGCAGTCGATGGTATTTTGATGATGGCATTCCGATTGTTAAGAATTACACGAACCAAAGAATACGAATTAACACGAATTTAAATCATTGGCATTAACCAGTCTTTCTTTTTCACATGTTATCTTTAATCTTTAGGAGAACCTGATGTAGAAAAGGGACATCCTCTATAAGTGTTTTATATATAACATCTGCATCAACATCAAAATAATGATGAACAATGATATCTCTCATACCCATTGCTTGTTTCCAGTTAATTTGATCGTACCTCCTTAACAGATCTTTATTTGTAACTTTATCAAGATTTTTGATGGTTTCTCCAATTGCTGCCAACTTCATACATATGCTATCGAGGAGAATCATACCGGATTCTGAAGATGTAAAATCATCGGACGAATTAACTCCGGCTGTTCTTTTCCTTATAGTTTCTATGTTGTCAATGATTAAACTAATAAGTTCATATGCCAGATCCCTGTCATACATACAGACCTTCCTTTTTTATTCTTTTCTTCAGCAGGTTGTTCATGGATTTTCTAATGCGTACAATATCAACATGAGTATCAAGGGCATTTTCAAGTTCTTCTTTTAACGCAGCAATTTTCAGTAAGCTTAATGGTTCCCCTTCATAATAAATATCCACATCACTTCCTTCTGTTTGTTCTCCCCTGGCGACTGAACCAAAAATACCTAATTTGTTTATTCCATATGTATAACCTCTGGTTTTTAGAAACCCGGACAACAGATGTATGTATTGTTCTTTTGTTTTCACTTTCAGAAATATTTGTTTCAAAGTTACAGAAAAATACGAATTATATATTTCACGGATTAGGCCGAATTACACGAACAGTTTCGAATGTCCTGTTTTCTCAATTAACCAGGTGATAATATTTGAGTGACGGCATTCTCTTCCCTGCAAACAATTTCTGACATAGCGTTCGTGCAATTCGTCTAAAATTCGTGTAATTCTGGTTTTTAATAACTGAAAGCTGCAGGAACAAATTCAACAGTTCTCATATGATTTCGTCAGCCTTAAGCGAGATTACTTGTTTTTTATTTTCATATTCTGCAATCCGTTCTTCAATGACCCGGGCATATGTGGGATTATTAAGAATATATGCAGTTTCGTCGGCAGGTTGTATTGTAATTTCAACTGTCTGATGAGGAAAAAGCTTTTTAATCCCTTCAATAAAATCAGGGGTAATCGAATCGGTATTTATTTTTATTGTTGTTTCCATTGTGTTACATTACATTTTACACAAAGTTAATGATAATAGACGAATTGCGCGAATTAAGACGAATTACGCGAACGTATTCACAAGTCTTTTGTACTTCAGGGATGGTTCACCGAAATTTCCTAATATTCCAAGTTTATATCTTGCAATTCGGTTTGCCATATTAACAGCACCGGCTTATCCTTAAAAAACTGCTGCATCTGTTCAGCGTTCATCACCAGATAAACGATCCGGCGATCTATAAGGCTTTCGGCTTTGGCTGTAAGTCCTGCTATATAATCTAAATCAAGGCTTTGCCCCACCAGCACCAGTTCGATGGTGTCGGAGTCGATGCCTTCGGCGAAGCTTCCGGTGAGGTATGCGCACTGGAGGTTGCCGATCTGGCTGGTTATTTTTTCGATGATCTTGTCGATGCCTATGGTCTTCTGAAGGATGCTCTGTATGTCGGCAAACAGCGGGTGGGTGGTGTTGGCACGGTAGAGCTTCCGGCCCTTCGACTGGGTGCAGGTGATCATGCGCGCTTTCATCAGCCGGCTCAGCTCCTGGCGGATGGCATTGTTGCTCTCCCCGAAGTCGCGTTCCATTTCACGGAGATGGCTTTGGGTGCTGCTGTTCAAGAACAGTTTCAGTAGGAGCTTTATACGGGTACGAGAGGTGATTATATGGTTGAGCAAAGGAAGATGGTTTTTCAGGTGTGCGGTTGATAGTACCCCTGATGATTCAAATTTCACGAATTGGGACGAATTACACGAACGGTTGCGAAGTGTCGTTCTTTTAATTTACTAATCGATAGTATTTCAGTGAAGGCATACCGAAATTGATTAATAGTCCCAGCTTAAAATTTGTTGATTTAATATTATTAAGTGTTTGTTTTTTATTTGCGTCAACAGTAAAATTTGTTGCTTTAATTTCAACAATTATAGCATCATAACATACAAAGTCCGCTCTAAAATATTTATGCAGTGGCTGATCATCATAGTATACAGGCAATTTTTTTTCCTTATCGTATGGTATGTCAGCTTTTTTAAACTCTATTTCGAGGGCTTCAGAGTAGACGCTTTCAAGGAAACCCGGACCCAGTTGTTTATGGACATTCATGCAGGCTCCTATAATCTTGTAACTCTCTTCCCTGTAGATAATCTCCGACATAGCGTTCGTGTAATTCGCTTTAATTCGTGAAATTCGATCTTCATACGGCTCCGCCCCCTCAGTTACATTCGAAGGATGCATCCAAGTTTGGTATAGAAGGTGTGCAGTTTTATTGCACAAGGTTGAAGGGCCAAAAGTAGAAAAGATTAGAATTGGCGCAACAGCGGGAGGAAATTTTTGCAGTTGAAAGTCAGGGGGGTATTGGGGTTGGTGGTTGTTTTACAGTATGTTAGGGGAGGGGAGGGAGTTTGTATTTAGAATGATTCTAATTACGGTTAAACCGATAGGGAGGGGTTATCGGGGGAAAAGCCGATAGGGAGGGGTTATCGGGGTTAAAGCCGATAGGTTCTACGAATTGCGCGGATTAAGGCGGATTGCGCGAACGGGTGCGTGATTTCGGTGCAAGGGGTGAGGGTTTGAGTGTTTGAGTGTTACATCCGCTAGGACGGGATCTTCGCTGCGCTACAGTTTGATTGTTTATGTGGTTCATTTGGTTCATTTGGTTTATGTTGTTCATGTTGTTAAGGAATGGAGCCACGAATTACAGAAGTGGGAAAGGAGGTTGCCACTCCACCGCACCGGAATTAATAAGGTAATAAGGTAAGGGCAGCAGGTTTAGATGTCATGTTACTAAGGTTGAAAATTTAAATAAGGTTTTTCCTTTGGGTAAGCATTCTCTGCATTGCCGTTGGCTTCAGCCAACGGATGCCGATCATCATAAAAAGGGGCTTAGCCACATGAACTAAAGGAAGGATGCCCGCCTTTCTGTCAGCAGTCAGGTAGGCCGGCGGCAGGTCTGCTCTCACGGCCACAGATTCATAGATTGAAACCACCTTGCGGTGGTTAGGAGGAGTCTTGAACCGCGGAGACGGAGAGGCGCGGAGGAAAGAGTTGAAGAGTTTGAATGCCTGCCTGCCGTCAGGCAGGTTTGAAGGTTTGAAATTGTTTGAATGAGCAGTAATATAGGAGCAGGCGGTCGCGAAGGACTTTCTTCATCGGCAGAAACCTTGATCGCAACCTTCGAGGGTTGAAAACCTCGAAGGGTTAAAGAGAGAAAAAGATTTTGCCACAAAAACACAAAGGCACAAATATTCACAAAAAAGACGGATTTATGAGGCCAGGGTGGAGTGAGCAGGCGGTCGCGAAGAACTTTCTTCTTTCTTCATTGGCAGAAAGAGAGAAAGGGAATTTTTTTATCCACGAATAAGAAGGCAAAGGGCAGGCAGGCATAGACAGCCATGCCGGAGGGGATCTTCGCCCCTCTCTATAATGGAGAGGGGTGCGGGATGGATGTGCATTGTGCGTTGGAGGGGTGAGGGAGCAGGCGGTCGCGAAGGACCATCTTCACCGGCAGAAACCTTGATCGCAACCTTCGAGGGTTGAAGAAAGAAGAGTTTGAGTGTTTGAAATTGTTTGAGTGTTGGCAAGGATGGGATCTTCTCAACGTTCAGATTTAATTGTTTATGTGGATCATTTGGTTCATTTGGTTTATGTTGTTCATGTTGTGAAGGAAGGGAGCCACGAATTACAGAAGTGGGATAGGAGGTTGCCACTCCACCGCACCGGCATTAATAAGGTAATAAGGTAAGGGCAGCAGGTTTAGATGTCATGTTACTAAGGTTGAAAATTTAAATAAGGTTTTTCTTTTGGGTAAGCAATCTCTGCATTGCCGTTGGCTTCAACCAACGGATGCTGATCATCATAAAAAGGGGCTTTAGCCACATGAATTAAAGAAAGGATGCCCGCTATTCTGCCTGCAGTCAGGGCAGGCAGGTCTGCTCTCACGGCCACAGATTCACAGATTGAAACCACCTGTCGGTGGTTAGGAGGATTTTGAACCGCGGAGACGGAGAGGTGCAGAGGGGTTTCTTTTTTGGCAGGTATGCTCGCGGCCGGAGTCTTCGCCCCTCTATATTATGGAGAGGGGTGCGGGATGGATGTGCATTGTGCGTTGGAGGGGTGAGGGAGCAGGCGGTCGCGAATGACCATCTTCATCGGCAGAAACCTTGTTCGCACCCTTCAAGGGTTGAAGAAAGAAGAGTTTGAGGGTTTGAAATTGTTTGAGTGTTTGAGTGTTTGATTGTTTATGTGGTTCATTTGGTTCATTTGGTTTATGTTGTTAAGGAATGGAGCTTCGAATTACATGATAAGGAACTGTTTAATGGCTCATGGCTCTTAGCCCTAAAGGCCCTCTGCTTCAATCCCCCTGGCCCCCTTTGGTACTACGGTAGAGCAATTTTCGGGGATAGCGGCCAAAGGGGAACGAGCCCGATCAGGCGTTTAAGCTATTAAACCAGCCTGCCTGCCGGTCTACCTGCCGGTAGGCAGGCAGGCAGGTCTGCTCTCTGCTCTTTGCTCTTAGCCCTGTGCCCTATGCCCTTTCAGTCCTTCATGCAGCCGACCGGTACAACCAGTACGCCATCGGTACGCCGGTAGGCATATTGTCCGGCAGTGAGGACCATTAAAAATGAGGCTTCTCCCATTTTATCTTCGTTTATCCTGGATTTTAGTGCCAGTAATTTTTCAGCAGCATCATCAATTTGTTTTTTACCCAGCTTTACTTCTATAGCAGCCCACCTTCCATCGCGAAGTCGTACAATCAGATCGGACTCAAGACCATTTTTATCGCGGTAATGAAAGACATCACCGTCATTGGCTTGCGCGTAAATACGAATATCACGCGTGCATAATGATTCAAACAGGAACCCAAAATATTGAAAGTCGTTTAAAATACCATCAGGATTTGTCCGCAGTACCGCTGCAGCAATGGAAGGATCAACAAAATGTCTTTTTGCTGATGTCCGGATAGCTGTCCTTGAGCGCAGGGAAGGAGACCATGCCGGTAAATCTTCCACAACAAATATCCGGCGCAGGGCATTCATGTATGAACTGATTGTTTTGTCGCTTATTGTAATATCAGTTGCTTCCAGATCAGCCAGAATAGTCTGGTATGAGGCTGATGTGGCAATATTACGTGCCAGGGAGCGTAACAGCATGCGAACCCTTTCAGGATTTTTTTCGATATGATCGACCCTCGAAATATCATAATTTATGACAGCTTCCACATAATCTACAGCCATTCGCAAACCTGCTGCCTCTTGCATTTTAATACTGGCAGGCCAACCGCCCCTGCAAAGCAGGAAAGCAATTTTTTCAATGCTTAGTTCAGAGGTTGCTTCAATATCATGATCCTTATCAAATAATTTGCGCAGCGACACAGCCCCGTTTGATTCCATTGATTCGAAAAGGCTCATAGGGCGCATCATTAAACGTGATATGCGGCCGGTGCCGGTATGAGCTGTAACATTATCGGCCGGTACAGCAGAACCTGTTAAAATAAACTGGCCTGTTTTTGCTCTTTTATCCACCTCAAACCTGACAGCATCCCATAATACGGGCGCCATCTGCCATTCATCCAATAACCGTGGTGTTTCGCCCTTTAACAATAATGATGGCTTTGTGTCGGCCATTATCTGGTAAGATTGCGAATGATCGGGGTCTTGCATAAACAGAACGCTCCGTGCAGCATTTGAAGCAGTACTTGTTTTTCCGCACCATTTAGCCCCTTCAATCAGCACTGCACCCGAGGATTGCAATGCTGACTGTAAGGCGGCATCACATAATCGCGGCAAATATTTTATATTGGAAATGCTGTTCATTTATCTGCAAATTTAAGCTTATTTCCTGAAATGGCAAGGTTTTACTTCCCGAGTTGGCCAGATTTTACTTCCGTGGTTGGCGGTAAGGACGAAATACACGAATTAAGGCGAATTACACGAATTAAGGCGAATTGCGCGAATGGCGGTGCATAGGCAGCCATGCCGGAGGGGATCTTCGCCCCTCTCTATAATGGAGAGGGGGGCGGGATGGATGTAAATTGTGCGTTGGAGGGGTGAGGGAGCAGGCGGTCGCGAAGGACTTTCTTCGTCGGCAGAAGCTTCGTTCGCAACCTTCGAGTGTTGAAGAAAGAAGAGTTTGAGGGTTTGAAATTGTTTGAGTGTTTGATTGTTTGAGTGTTGCGCAAGGATGGGATCTTCTCAACGTTCAGATTTAATTGTTTATGTGGATCATTTGGTTTATTTGGTTTATGTTGTTCATGTTGTTAAGGAATGGAGCCAGGTATTACATGATTAGAAACCCTGTTTTATTGCTCAT